>CADCTQ010000120.1 GCA_902805615.1 uncultured Cytophagales bacterium | reverse complement strand
ATATTCTGTAAATGGTTAAGTCGCCTATATCCGCTCTTTGACCTTTGGTTGAGAAACTGGTCTTCTTTTTCATATTCAGATTTTTAATCAAAAACACGCACACTGATTTATTTTTCTAACTTCATCTATAGCCATATCCATCCCCGCAACAACCGGCGGTCGTTTATTTGGATACATTCCCAGGATTAGTATTTGTAAGTTATTATTGAGCACCTCAGGCTTCCACATGCTCAAGGCAAAATCTTTAGGCAACTGCCGTACCATCCCACTGACAGCATCATTAATGGCTTTATATCTGTATGATGATCCATGTGAAACGAGCCAATATTGCTTGCGCAAAGGCTTGCAGTAACCGGTTAGGGTTTACGCGCGGACATCCTGAATTCCAACCTCTTTGTCAAATACCTTTTTCGCGAAAGGGCAGAGTGGCAGGATTTTCAGAGTGTTGTTACGGGCGTATTCTACTGCTTTCATGACCAATTGCTTGCCCAGCCCTCTTCCGCTAAAACTTCCCTCAACTCCGGTATGGTCAATGATAAATTTTGATGTTCCAGCCCACACGTAGGTCATTTCACCGGCAAATTCATCATTGTCATAAATGACAAAGCGCCCTTTTCTTCCGTTGTCTTCTCTTTCAATTTTTATCAGCATTTGATGATCCTGTTTAATGCTCAAGGCTCCCGATGGACATTTGGCAACTTGATTGATCAATTCTTCCGTACTTGCGTTTTCAAGCTTTATCCAGGGCTTTTCTTGCGGGTTGTACACCTTGGGTAATGTTTTTACGCATATCCCGGAGTGGATGCATTTTTCGGGTTTCCATAAAATGGTTATTTCACGGGTAGAATATTCTTTGTTTGCCATGAATTACGCTTTTAAAGTTTTTTTTAATTTTCAGATCTGCCTTTATTTACCCCAAAACCGGGAGCCATAATGCAGTTCATGAATGGATGGGCGCCATCCACCGGGGAGCGGTCGCGCCAGCGGAGGGGGCTATTCGGTTCGTAGGCCGATGCGTGGAAGCGTTCGTCCGGAATTCCGGACGGTTCCTTTACAGTTTAACTTGATTAGGTTCACATTTGCGGCCCAATTCCTGGTTGATGGGTGGTGACATGCGTAGTGCGGGAAAATAGTGATTAATAAAGGTGCGATTGATGGTTGGCGGGGACAGGATGTCGATCCCTGCCGGGAAAAACCTGCGCCTATGATCCGGGGGTGCGCATCATGTCGGCTCCCGGTTCGGCAATTCGTTCGGCGATGGCTTTGCCCCGGCCTGAGCCGGTAATCAGGGCTACTTTACTCCTCAGCGAATGCATGGCTTTGTTGTTTTGGTTGGATTGATCGTTGGTTTGCCCTTGATCGGTTGCCGGCAAAGGCAAGCCCTTGCGCTGGGTTATCCATTTCGGTGCCAGAAATCCGGTCGGGACGGGCAGGCACAAAATGACGCGTATCTGAGCCCGCAGGGCCTTTTTCAGCGTGTGATTGATCCTATGACGGGAGAATTCCCCATTTGGGCGGCTCAGTCTTTTCGGAATTCCCGGAGAAAACTCCGGGTTTCGCGGAGGGGCTCACCGGATGGGAAGGCGCCGGCATAAGTATGTGATGAGCGCCCTCCCTGTGGAATGCACAGTGTGCAGCTGCGCATTGAGCGGGCACCGTTCCTTACGCGCTGGTATCGTTACGCGCTGGTATCGTTGTTTCGGCACCGGTGGTGTCGCGGCGCGAGGGCCCGGCCCAATGGCGAGGGGCGGGTTGCCTGGCGGGGGGAAGCATCATTGGGCCTAGCCCTTTTTGGTTCTTTTTGGGGCAATGCCAAAAAGAACAAACGCCACTTACAGATCATAAACCATTCACCAACCCATTACAAACCATCCTGTAACCACCCAGCACATGCGCTAATCACATACAGAGGGAATGACAGTGAGGAGAGGATGTGCCGCAATACCCATTTGCTGCCTTTACGATATAATCATTGGGTACGAGACTTGTTTGTCCCCATTGCCTTCCCATCGGGGATGTCTCTCATTGCATAAAAATGTCAATGGCTCCGCACACGGCCGCCCCCGCAATGATCACCCAGCTCAGGGAGTCTTTGAACTCGTTCTTCGGGTGCCGCAGAAACAGCAGGTGCAATCCCAGGTGGATGATAAAAAACGCATCCAACCCCCTCATTGCTTTTGCGGGATTCCCTCCGGCCACCAGTTCCCGAAAGAGCAGGAAGTAAAGCGGGACATGAGCCAGCATGAACGCGACAAAGCCGGTCTTGTCGCCAAGCAGGGACAACCCGGGAAAGATTCGCCATTCCCGGCAACGGACGGCATCCATCTCGTGCATCACGATGAACGACAGGCCCAGGTAGAAAAACGCGTGTTGCATACGATGTACGGCTAGATAAAACGGGCAATCGTTGACCAGGCACCTCCCGCTGCGGCACCGGCTCCCCGGGCGGGTAAGTTACCACACCAAAAGCTTACTTTTCAGAAAGTTACCCGCACCGCGCAATCTAATTTATCCCCGGATCATTGTATTCCACCAAATAAATCCGTAGCCTCCGACTCCTATCCTCATCATCCCGCTTATCCATGAAAAACATTGTCATTGGCGGCGCCTCCGGGGCCGTAGGAACCGGCATCGTCCGGCATTGCCTGGCGCAGGGCCACCGGGTCGTAGCGGTGGTGCGCGACGAAGCCAAAAAAAGCCACCTGCAAGCCGGGCTGGGCGAGGCGGGCCGTTTCCCCGGGGAACTTCAGTTTGTGGCCGGCGCCTACGAAGACGAGGCCGGCATCGCCCACCTGCAAGCACAACTCGAAAGGCTCGGCCCGATTGACATTGCGATTGCCAGCCTGGGCGGCTGGTACCAGGGGCCGCCCCTGGCCGGGTTGCCCCTCGCCGACTGGCACACCGTGGTCAACAACAGCCTCACTTCCCACTTTCGTTTTGCCAAAGTCCTCATGCCCCTGCTCGAAAAGGCGCGGGGCGGGGCGTACGTGATGATCAACGGCGGGGCGGCCGAGTTTGCGGCCCCGCATTCGGGCGTGATCTCGGTCATGGCCGCCGCCCAGAAAATGATGGGTCAGGTACTCCACCAGGAAGCCCGGGCCCACGGGGTGCGGGTGTTCGGCGTGGCCGCTTTTGCCCACATCAAAACGGGTCGCTCGGCCGGCGTGCCGGGCTTGTGGCTGAGCGCCGAAGACATTGCCGCCTACGTACTCAACCTGGTCGAAAACCCCACGCCGGCCACGGAACACTACTGGCACAAGCTGCAATCGTCCGAAGATTTGCCCTAACGAACACGGCGCTTTCCCCGGCCGTTCACCCGCCAAACGAAACAAAAACGGGCAGCACCGCCAAGTGCCGCCCGTTTTTTTTACGAACCACTCCCCCTTCAATGGGCCGCCGCCGGTTCTCCGCGCTCTTGCAGCACGGCCAGCACCCCTTCTCCCACCCCTTTGGCCGAAGCCGGGTTCTGCCCGGTTACCAGACGGCCATCCACGGTAACGTGGGGTTGCCACAAGCCGGATTTTTCAAACCGGGCCCCGCGTTCGATCAGTTTGCTTTCGAGCAGGAACGGAACCACGTTGTCGAGTTTCACGGCCGTTTCCTCCTCGTTGGTGAACGCGTTCACTTTTTTGCCGTCCACCAGGTACGTGCCGTCGCTCAGCCTTACGTTTACCAGCCCGGCGGGTCCGTGGCACACGGCGCCGACCACCCCGTCGTTCTCGTAGATGCGGGTGGCAATGGCGGCAATGGCTTCATCTTCGGGAAAGTCCCACATGGTGCCGTGTCCGCCGGCGTAGTAGATGGCCGCGTAGTCGGCCGGGTTCACCTCCGAAGGCTTCAGGGTGTTTTCAACTTTGTGGCGGTACACCTCGTCTTCCCAGAATGCTTTGTTGACCGCATCCTTGAGGTCCAGGCCGTCTACGGGCGCCTTGCCCCCTTTGGGACTCACGAAGTCGATTTCGTAGCCGGCATTTTTGAGCACTTCCCAGGCGTGGGAAACTTCGCCCAGGTAGTAACCGGTGGGGGCTCCGGTGCTGCCCTTTTTGTCGTGGCTCGTGACCACGAAGAGGATCTTTTTCATGTTTTTTGCGGATTTAATGGGTGAAACTTTTGATTGTGCGCTTGCCTTGGTGCGCGGGAACAGCGTGGCGCCGAGGGCCAGGACCACGATTGCCGCCGAAAGGATGCTGATTGCTTTTTGCATGGTGACTTTGTTTAGAAGCGACGATGCAAAGATCGGGAGGAGCGGCCCCTTCCCACAGGAGGTTTTTCACAAGTTTGGTGTGCGCCAGGTCACACTTCCGGGCCGTTGCCTTACCGGGCGGGGGTGTTCAGCCGGCTCAGCGTCTCCCGCGATACGCCCAGGTACGCGGCGATCAGCGTTTTGGGGACTTTTTGGAGAAGCGCGGGGTGTGCATCCAGCAGTTGTTCGTACCGTTCCCTGGCGCTGCTGTTGAGCATGGACAGGACTCTTTGTTGCAGGGCTACGTAGCCGGCGCTGATTTTGACCCGGAAGAAATGTTCCATCTTGTGCAGCTGCGCGCAGAGCTTCTCCCGGTTTTGCAGCGACAGGCAAAGCAGTTCGCTCGCTTCGATGCAGTCCACGCTGATGGTTGCCGGGGCGCCTTTGAAGTAAGCCTGGTAATCGGTGATCCACCAGTCGGGCAGGGCAAACTGGAGGATGTGTTCTTTGCCCTCCCGGTCGGCGTGGTAGGCTTTCAGGCAGCCCCGCAGCACGAAGAAATCGTTGGGCACGCCGTCGCCTTCCTGCACGAGGAACTGGTGCTTGCGGAGCTTTTTGGTGGTGAAATGGGAGCGGACGAACGCAAACTCCTCCTCGGTGAGGGGCGTGATCTTTTCGATGTGTTGCCGGAGCAGGTCTTCGATGGGTTGGTGCAGCATACGTTTTCTTTCGGAGCAAAATTACTTTTTATATACGCATTCCCTGCCCGGCATTCCCCATCCTTTCCCGCTGCCGCCAGTGCAGGCGGGCTGGTTGTATGGTAGCAACTTAACCGCAAGGATCGGTTTCGTTTCGCCAACATGGCCCGGTCAGTCGTCCAACACTACCGTCAGAATATAAAACCAAACTAAAAAGTAACATCAGCGTACTTACAAGCGGAATTTTATTGAACCCTAATGTGAAAAAATATGAAAAAGTGGTTTACCAGTATTTTGTTCTGCGCAATAATATTTTCCGCGGCCGGGCAGAGCCAGTACAAGACGGTCGTCTTTGATTACGAGAAAGCTTCCTTCAACGAGGGGCAGCCTTTGCCGGCCGGCAGCTACCTGCTGATGCAGGGGCCGGTGATTCCGGAAGTGGAGATCGTAAAAGTGTTCATCTACCCGGCCTCCTCGGACCAGTTGCTCTACCAGGGCCAGTGGAAGCGCACCGAGTTCAGCCAGGGCAACAACTTCCAGGTGCCCATCACGCAGAAGCTCAAATCAGACAATGAATACGACGTCCGGATCGCGTACTACAAAACGACGACCGACACCGGCCGGGCCCAGTTGCGGGAGCAGTTGTACGGGTTCCTCGACGCCTACATTGACCAGGCCGTGGTCGTGGAGAAAAACAAGATCCGGCTCAACACCCCCGTCGGCAAGATGGTGAAACAGATGGACAAAGTGGTCAAGCGCGGCATTTCGTACTACGACAACCGGTCGGCCATCGAGTTTCCGGGGTTTTCGGACCTGGTGGCCTCCACGCTCAAAAACATCCGCAACAAGGACATTACGCCCGGCAAGTACGTGGCGCCCGATTCGGCGGCCAGCAAGCAGGGGCGTAAATACAACTACGCCGCCGGGCAGATCGACGCCCTCAAAGAACTGGTGCACAGCGAAGTGGCTTCCGTGCTCAATACCGACTTGGCGGGTCTTTACGACAGCAAGACCATCCACAGCTACCGCACCGAGAAGGTGACCAACATCCTCACGCTGAACGCGGGCTACGGGGCGGCGTACCTCAGGGGAGGGGTCAACGACATTTCGTACGGCTCGGGCTTTACCGCCGGGGTTTCTTTTCCCCTGGGCAGCCGCATCTTTCCTTCCCGGTTCTTCACCAAAACCACCTTTTCGGCGGGCGTCTTCCTCAACAACTTCAGGAACGGGGACGACCAGACCTTGTCGGGACCCGTGGTGGGGCTACCCGTTTACGCCGCGGTGGGCTATTCGCTCATTGATTTTCTGCGCGTGACGGCGGGGGCCGTGGTGCTGCAAAACACCAGCACGGCGCCCGACGGCATCAGCCTGCAATCCGTGCAGATCCGCCCCTACCTCGGGTTGTCGGTGGACCTGAACCTGTGGCTGGGCATCGGCAGCAAAAGCAGAATGGAAACCAGATAGCGGAAAGGAGAAAGGACGATGAAAACACGAAACATGGGCATCCTGCTGGTCTTTTTGCTGGCGGGTGCCACCCTGGCCGCGCAACCCTACTACGGCTGGCGCCTGGGTGCCGGCGTGGGCGGGGCGGCGTACTACGGGGATCTGAGTTACCGGCTGGACGCGACCAAGGTCTCCGGGCCCGCCTGGCAGGTGCTGCTGGGCCGTTCGCTGGGCCCTTCCCTGGACGTGGAACTGAACGCTTCCTGGGGCCGGTTTTCGGCCAGCGACCAGGCCACCGACTGGCGGGGCAACCTGCGCACCGACAATCCCAACCTGGACCGCGGCCTCAACTTCGAGACCCGCTACCGCACGGCCGCCCTGCTGATCCAGTACAAGCTGGACAACGGTTACCTGCTGAGCCAGTACGCCCGGTTTGGCCCTTACCTGTTTGCCGGCGGCGGCATTACCGACTTTGCCGTGTACGGCGACCTGCAAAACAGCGGCAGTTTTGACACCAAGCTCTCCAGCCGGGAGCGGGGCGCCAGCTACCCCACCAGCGTACTCACGGTGCCCGTCGGGGCGGGCCTGCGGTGGCGCATTTCGGAACGGCTGAGTGCCGACATCCGGGCCGGGGCCAGCTATGCCTTCAGCGATTACCTCGACAACGTGGAAGCCGGCAAGGGACGCGACGTGTATTTTACGGGCGGCGTTTCCCTGCAATACCACTTCGAACTGGGCGGCGACAAGTTCCGGGCGCCCCTCGTGTACGTGGGGAGTGATGCGCCGCCCGCCGCTACGGTGGCTGCCTCCCCTGCTCCCGCCGTCCCCGACGCCATTCGCCGGATTGACTCCAGCCCGGCGCCGGCCCTGCCTCCCTCCAGCACGGCGACCAACCTGCCCGATGACTTCGTGCGGGGGCAAGGGCGCGTGCAGCCCGTGCAGCCAGCGACGGCCCCCGATGCTTCCATTCCCGCCGGGCGGGTCACGCGGGCTGCCCCGTGGGATACGCTCTCCACGCGCAACCGCCCCGGTGGCGCTGATGCGGCAACGCGGGAAAACTCCGCGGCCTTACAACCGGTCCCCAAACCGGCACCCGGGCCGGCCTACCGGACCGACACCAGTAGCATCGCGGCGGAAGGGGTAGTTGCGGAAGAAATAGCGGCGGAAGAGACGGACGCGGACGAGGCAGTTGCCGGGAACAAAAGTCCCGACGCCGGCCGCCAGCCATTGCAACGCGCCGACGGGCCGCGCCGCCCCGAACGCTCCGCCAATGGCAGTGCTGCGAATGGCAACACCAGGCCCGAAGCGGCTCCCGTCGGGGCAGTTCCCGGGGCCAGTGAAGCCCGGGTGCAGCGGCTCGAAGCGCAGGTAGCCGAACTCAACCGGCAACTGGAAACCCTCCGCAATGAGCGGCTGGTAGCCAGTGAGCGGCTACAGACCAATGAGCGACTGTTGGCTAATGAGCGACTGTTGACTAATGAGCGGCTACAAGCCAATGAGCGGCAAGCGGCAGGACGTCTGAGCCAGAACAACGATCCCAACGCGGGGCAGGTAGGCAACGACGGGAATGACCGCAACCGGCCGGTCCGGGAAACGCGGGAACGGGAAACGCGCCAGTACGTGGTCGTCCCGGGCCGCCGCGACCGGAACCTGGACCGGGGGCAGGCGGCCGGCGAACTGAGTGCCATCACGGCCCAGCTCAACACCCTGAAAGCCGGACAAAACCAGTTGATGGCCGACCAATCTTCGCAGCGGAAGCTGGATTCACTGCTCACGCAGGTCACTGCCCTGCGGAGCCAACTCGATACCGTCCGGGCCGCCCGCCCCACGGGCCCGGCCCCCGGCAGCATCGTTGCCGCGGACAGTACCGCGGCGGGAAACAACGATCCGCGCCGCGACACCCTGGGCCGTACGCAAAGCCCCGAGCCCGGGGCCGCCGCAGCCGGGGACACGGTGCTGCACGCGGTGCAGGATCAGCTGGCGGCGCTGCGCCGGTCGGTGGAGCAGTTGCAGGGACAGCTCGTGGCCGCCAACGCCGCCCCGACCCCCAGAAAACGGCTGCCGTACGGGCCGCTGGTAATCTATTACCCGGTTAACTCCGTGGCCATCAGCCCCGCCGACAAGGAGCGGCTGGCCGTAACGGCAAGCAGGCTGGAGCGTGATCCGTCGGCGGTCGTGCAGGTGAAGGGCTTTGCCGACCAGACCGGCAACGCCGCCTACAACCTGGCCCTCTCCCGGAAGCGGGCCGAGCAGATCCGCAACTACCTGGTAACTTCCCTGGGCGTGGCGCCCGAACGGGTGATCGTCAACTACTTCGGGCAGGCGCAGGCAACGGATGCCGGGCAAAACCCCCACGACCGCCGGGTAGAACTTGAGCTTTATTCGACGGAAAAGTAGATTTACCACGGAGACACGGAGGGCACGGAGGAACACAGAGAAAAAAAGAGACCGGAGGAACTTAACCGCAAAGGGCGCAAGGACGACGCAAAGACCGCAAGGAGTACGCGTTTTTCTTTGCGCCCTTCGCGTCTCCATTGCGATCCTTGCGGTTCAGTTTTTCTCTTTTTTTCCGCTGTGTTCTCCGTGCCATATGCGGTTCAGGTCTTCTCACTCCTCGCTTCTCGCTCCTTTTTTTCTCCGTGTAACTTCGTGCCCTCCGTATCTCCGTGGTGAACCCTGTTGATGTAATTGTGTAAAAAGGGTTGATGCAGGAATGATTGTAGTCGCTGATGAAGCTTGTGTTCACTACAAAATACCTATTGCCATGTATTTGCTTTTCGTGATTATTCGTCCATCTTATAGGGCAAAATGCCCATCGTTCATCCCTTATCCGCGGATTGCCAGGCGTACGGGCGGTTTTACGACGAAATCCGGGTTGGCGGGCTCCCTTGCGGCTAACATTGCCTTTCCGGCGGCCGCGCCCCCACCCGTTCACCCATACCCAATCTACTGGGCATACACTTTAAACCAGGAAAAAAATGGAACTCCCAGACATCGAAATCGTAGCGGCCAAGGTGCATGAAGCCTGGATGGCCTCTAAACGCAAGCAAAACGTTACTTCCCGGAAGGCCGAAGATGGCGAAGAACTAATGGTTCCCTACGAACAACTTTCCGAAAAAGCGAAGGATCTGGACCGGGAAACCGTGAAGGCCGTTTACGCGGCAATCCGCGCATCCGTATAGGGTGCATTCCCCGCGCTGCCGTTGGCCTGTACAACCCAATCCGCACCGGCCTTACCTGGGTTCAGCCTGGTGCACCTCCGGCTGGGGTGATGCAAGAAGGACCGGACAATGTTGCTTCGCGTAAAATCCGAACTGGTCAGCAGCGAAAGCCAGCCGTCCGAGAAGGACAACTGGTCGATAAAAATATCCTGGTTGAAAACCTGCCGGGTGAGTTGCTCGGAGGACGCTAAGCACATACATTCCCGGAGGGAATGACAGCGAGAGGAGGTGCCGAAATAGCCATCCATCTTGTCAGCAGTGTACTTACTCTGCCGCCATTACCGCTTTTACTCCCCCGCCTAAGTCCCAAAAGTTGTAATTCCTGGAAATATTCCACTGCATTTGGAAGGTTACGGAATAGGTGATACATTTGTAGAGTGATTAGTCAATCTATAAACAGCAAGGGATGGTAGAAAAAGAAAAACAAATCCTGACGGCGGCCCTCCAGCTCTTTGTAGCCTATGGCTTTCACGGCACGCCGACCAGCAAGATTGCCGCCCAGGCCGGCGTTTCCAACGGGACCTTGTTCCACTATTACAAAACCAAGGAAGAACTGGTCATTGCCCTGTACAACGACATCAAAGGCGAACTGAGCGCTTACCTGTCGGCCCAGGTGGGCGGGCAGGACAGCCTGGAAACCAGGCTCAAAAAAAGCTTTATCCATTCCCTGTACTGGGCCCTCGACAACCAGGAGAAGTTTTACTACATCCAGCAATTTCATTTCTCGCCCCACCTGGCTAAAATTTCCCCCGAGGTCATCGCCGGGCAATCCCGCGTTCACCTGCAACTTCTCCAGGAAGGCATCGAGGCGGAGTTGCTCAAGCCGCTGCCGGTTGAGCTGCTGTTTACCCTGGTGAGCAGCCAGGTGTACGGGCTGTACCAGTACCTGTCGGCGCCCGCCTTTCCCATAGACCAGCGCCAGGCCGTGATCGAAGAAGCATTTGCGTTGCTTTGGGGCATGATCAAAAAGTGATGGTACACTGATTGGTTATGATGATTATGATCAGGACTGATTCAAAGGAAATTCAAAGAAGATCATAACAGATCATAATCATCATAACCCATCAGTGTACCATCCCATCCACCGCAAAGCTTTATAACCTCTTTCTAGAGTGACTAGTCAGTTAATAATTATAATTACTTCATCAACTAACCAATCCAGAAAATGAAAGACCAAGTTGTATTGATCACCGGGGCATCGAGTGGCATCGGGATGACCACGGCGCGGCTGCTGCACGAGTGCGGCTACCGGGTATACGCCACCGCCCGCCAGGTGGACAAAATGCAAAGTCTCGGGCAGGCCGGGGTCCGGCTGCTGGCGATGGACGTCACCCGCGAAGAATCGGTAGCCTCGGCCGTGCAAACCATCCTGGAAGAAGCCGGCCGCATTGACGTGCTGGTCAACAACGCCGGCTACGGGTCGTACGGGGCGCTGGAAGACGTGCCGATGAGCGAAGCCCGGTACCAGTTCGAAGTGAACGTGTTCGGGTTGGCCCGGTTGATCCAACTGGTGCTGCCCGCCATGCGCCGGCAGCAGTCGGGCCGGATCATCAACGTGTCTTCCATCGGCGGCCGGATCGGCGAACCCCACGGGGCCTGGTACCACGCCACGAAGTTTGCCCTGGAGGGACTCAGCGACAGCCTGCGCATGGAACTCCGGCAATTCAACATCCCGGTGGTGGTGATCCAGCCGGGCGCCATCCGAACGGAATGGAACGGGATTGCCCGCCAGAACCTGATGAAAGTATCGGGGCAGACGGCCTACCGGGACCTGGCGCAAAAGCACATCCGCATGCTGGAGAACGCCGACCAACGCGGTTCGGAGCCCGCGGTGATCGCCCGGGTGATTGCCAAAGCCATCCAGTCGCCCCGGCCCAAAACCCGGTACGCGGCCGGCGCCGGGGCGAAGGTAATTCTGTTCCTGCGGAGCCTCCTGTCCGACCGGGCCTTTGACCAACTGGTGTTGAGCCAACTCAAATAATGCCCGCCCCGGCGCGTGGGGTTCCCGTTTTTTGCGGCCCCGCAAAAGGCACCGGCCCCGTGCGTTCCCCGTACCTCATTGCCGGGGTGAAATCGTTGGAGTATAGCCACAAACTATACGTTTATCAAATTAATCAATTTGATTTATCAGAAGCGTTGTCGTAGTCTTGGATGGAGGTACGGCAAAGCCGGCGCATCTGCTTCTCCTCCCTGCTTTGCCAGTCCGTTGCGCGCATCCCCCGAGTCATCGTAAACCCTTATTCACCCGTAACAATGGAACAATCCATCCCTGCCCAGCAAAAATCATTAAACGTCAACGAGAGTGAAGCCAAGTGCCCTTTCAGCAGTGGCTCCCTGAAGAGAACGGCCGGCGGCGGCACCCGGAACCGTGACTGGTGGCCCAACCAGTTGAAGCTGAACATTCTTCGTCAACAGAGTTCCCTTTCCAACCCGATGGACCAGGGTTTCAACTACGCCGAAGCGTTCAAATCGCTCGACCTGGCAGCCGTGAAGCGGGACATCTTTGACCTGATGACGACCTCACAAGCCTGGTGGCCCGCCGACTACGGCCACTACGGGCCCTTCTTCATCCGGATGGCGTGGCACAGCGCGGGCACGTACCGCATTGCCGACGGCCGGGGGGGCGCCGGCGCGGGCCAGCAACGCTTCGCCCCGCTCAACAGTTGGCCCGACAATGCCAACCTCGACAAAGCCCGCCTGCTGCTTTGGCCGGTCAAACAGAAATACGGCCGGAAGCTATCCTGGGCTGACCTGATGATCCTGGCGGGCAACTGCGCCCTGGAGTCCATGGGCTTTCAGACCTTCGGTTTTGCCGGGGGCCGCGAGGACGTTTGGGAACCGCAGGAAGACGTGTACTGGGGCCCGGAAAGCAAGTGGCTGGACGACAAACGCTATTCCGGCGACCGCGAACTGGAAAATCCGCTGGCCGCGGTTCAGATGGGTCTCATCTACGTGAACCCGGAAGGCCCCAACGGCAAGCCGGACCCGCTGGCGGCGGCGCGCGACATCCGCGAAACCTTCGGCCGGATGGCGATGGACGATGCGGAAACCGTTGCGCTGATTGCGGGGGGGCACACCTTCGGCAAAACCCACGGCGCGGCCGATCCGGGCAAGTACGTAGGCGCCGAACCCGCCGGGGCGGGCATTGAAGAACTGAGCCTGGGCTGGAAAAACACCTTCGGCAGCGGCCACGGCGTCCATACGATCACCAGCGGCCTGGAAGGGGCCTGGACGACCACCCCCACCCGGTGGAGCAACAACTTTTTCGAAAACCTGTTCGGCTTTGACTGGGAACTCACCCGGAGCCCGGCCGGGGCGTACCAGTGGAAGCCGAAGGCCGGCGCCGGCGCCGGTACCGTGCCCGACGCCCACGACCCGGCGTTGCGCCACGCGCCTACCATGCTCACCACCGACCTCGCCCTGCGCCTGGACCCGGCCTACGAGCAGATTTCGCGGCACTTCCACGAAAACCCCGGTGCGTTTGCCGATGCGTTTGCCCGGGCGTGGTTCAAGCTTACGCACCGCGACATGGGTCCCCGGTCCCGTTACCTCGGCCCGGAAGTGCCCGCGGAAGTGCTCCTCTGGCAAGACCCCGTTCCGGCCGTTGCCCATCCGCTGGTTGACGATGCCGACGTCGAGTTGCTGAAGGGTCAGATCCTGGCCACCGGGCTTACGGTATCCGAGTTGGTGGCTACCGCCTGGGCGTCCGCCTCCACCTTCCGGGGCTCCGACAAGCGCGGCGGCGCCAACGGGGCCCGCCTTCGCCTGGCCCCGCAGCGGTACTGGGCCGTCAACAACCCGGCCCAACTGGGCAGGGTGCTCAATACGCTCGAAAACGTCCAGGGCGAGTTCAACGGCCGGCAGCCGGGTGACAAGCGGGTTTCGCTGGCCGACCTGATCGTGCTGGGCGGGTGCGCCGGCATTGAGCAGGCCGCCCGGAATGCGGGGTACGCCGTGAAGGTGCCCTTCACGCCCGGGCGTACCGACGCCTCCCAGGAGCAAACCGACGCGGTATCGTTCGCGGCGCTTGAACCGGCGGCCGATGGGTTCCGCAATTACCTGAAGGCGCACCACGCGGCCCCGGCCGAAGAAATGCTGGTTGACAAGGCCCAGTTGCTGACGTTGACGGCTCCCGAGCTGACGGTGCTGGTGGGAGGAATGCGGGTATTGAACACCAACTTCGACGGGTCCCGGCACGGCGTCTTTACGGATCGCCCGGAGTCACTTACCAACGACTTCTTCGTGAACCTGCTCGATCTGGGTACGACCTGGCAGGCAACGTCAACCTCCCAGAACGTGTTTGAGGGCCGCGACCGGGCTACCGGCGCCCTCCGGTGGACGGGCACCCGGGTTGATCTCATCTTTGGTTCCAACTCCGAACTCCGGGCGCTGGCGGAAGTGTACGGCTGTGAAGACGCCCGGGAAAAGTTCGTGCAGGATTTTGTGGCGGCGTGGACCAAGGTGATGCACCTCGACCGCTTTGACCTGGCCTGAGAAAGTCCGGCGCGGATGGTGAGCGATTAAGCGTGCGTGTTCCCGAATGTTGCCCGGCCGGAAGGCCGGGCTTCTTTTTGGGTACCGCCGGGGTAAACCGGGACGGGGCGGCCCGGCCCGTCATCACCGGCCCGCGGCATTTGCACTTTCCCTGCAAATTTTTTTAATAATTCTCGTTTTTCCGTTACGGGTTTCCTGCGGTTGGTTTGTCTGTGGTGTACATTACCAAAAACTTACACGCAAACTGTCTATGCAGGGCATTTCTACTAGCGGCCTGGGCCGGCAACGGGTAAACCTTTACATGAGCGGGAATGATGCGCCGGCCGGTACGCCCGGGGAAACGGGCTACGACGACGATGAGCTGTTCATCCGCCAGGCTTTCAAGAGCGACCCTACGGAAGCTTGCAGCCTGCTTTTCCGCCGGTACTACGTGGCCCTGAGCAACCACGCCGTCCGGCTGGTGTACTCCAAAGAAGTAGCCGCTGACATCGTTGCGGAGGTTTTCTTCCAGTTCTGGAAAAACCACACGTACGAGCACATCACCATTTCTTACCGCGCTTACCTTTTCAAAGCCATCCGCAACCGGGCGTACAACTACCTCAAGCTCGAACTGGGCAAACGTTCGATCCTGCACGACGTGTTTGCCGAACCATTTTCGCGCCAGCCGGACCAGCATTTGTTCTTCTCCGACTTCTCCCGCCGGGTGGAGGAACTGGTGGAAGCCATGCCGCCCCAGTGCAAGAGTTCGTTCATCATGCACCGGTTCGAGGGCAAGAAATACCAGGAAATCGCCGACGATCTGCAAATATCCGCCCGGACGGTAGAAGTGCACATCCGCCGGGCAGTGGCCATCCTGAAGCGAGGACTCAGAGAAGGCGGGTTTCTCGGGATCGTGTGGCTGCTCAGCCTGCTGAAATAAAAAGTAAAAAGGCCCTTTCCCAAAAATTTAAAATATCCCTCCCACATGCATTCAGTTACGCAAGCCATACTATTCGACTACTTTGATGGAAAATCTTCTCCGCTCCAGCGGCAATTGATCGAAGAATGGATCAGAGACCCCGGCAACGTGGACGTTTTTTACCAGAGCCTCGAAAAGTGGGAACTCAACAAGCTTCAGTACGTGCCCGACGTGGCGGATGCCCACCGGCAGTACCTGCATCGCCTCCAAGCCGGAAACAACGGCCAGAGCACCTCCCTGCCCGGGCCGACCCCGCCGGCGGGCCGCTTCGTCAGAGACCGCCGCTGGCTGGTTGCCGCCTGCATCCTGTTCATCCTGAGCACGGGGGTATTCCTCGCCCGCGATTTCATTCTGTACACGACCTACTCGGCCGCCTACGGCCAGATCCGGTCGGTGCGGCTCGACGACGGCAGCGAGGTGGCGCTGAACGCCAATTCCCAGCTCAAAGTGCGCAACACGTGGGGGCTGGCCCCGCAACGGGAAGTGTGGCTGAAAGGGGAAGGTTTTTTCTCCATCGCCCGGCAGGCCGACGGGCGGAAGTTCATCGTGCACACCGACCAGCTCACGGTAGAAGTGCTGGGCACCAAATTCAACGTATCGCAGCGCCGCAACCGGACCACCGTCGTGCTGAGCGAAGGGAAAGTAAAGCTTACCGCCAACGCCGGCCGCCAGCAGAGCATCCTCATGCAGCCCGGCGACCACATTGAGCTGTCGGCCAGGGATACGACTTTTAACCGCAAGACGGTGATCCCCGAAAAATACGCCGCCTGGCGGGAAAATGAACTCTTTTTCGAAAATGCCCCGCTGCCCGAGGTGCTCCAGAAAGTAGAAGATTTCTATGGCATCAAGATCATTCTGCAAGACTCGACGGCCGCCGAAAAACGCTTTACCAGTTCGCTGCCCAACAACAACCTGGACGTAGTGCTCAAATCCATTGCCAGTGTGTACCAACTGGAGGTATCCCGGAAACAAAACCGGGTCATCCTCCGGTAATCCGGCTCCCTGCCACCAGGATGAACGTGATCAAACGGATGAACCAACGAACATCCATTTGATCATCAGTCAGTTGTAATTAATCGAATACGAGATCTCCGATTCACATCCGTACCCAGTAAACGATCCGCTTTTTAAAAGTCAACCCCACTCTGTATGAAAAGAACTTTCTACCTCAGGCTCTTTTGCGGCCTTTTCAGCATGGTACTTTTCCACCAATTAGTTGCACGCGCCCAGGAAGTTGCTACGACGCACCAGACGAAGCGGGAAAGCAACCCCAGCCAGAAAGTCCGTTCGTTGAAAGCGGTGCTTGCCGAACTGGAACGCAAGTACAACGTCCGCTTCAGTTTTGACAGCGACCTGCTGGAGGATAAGTACGAAAATGTGGGCAAGAAACTGCCCGGCAACGTAGAAGAGGCCCTCCGGTCGCTGCTGGCCCCGCATCAGCTCGACTTCATGAAGATCAGCAAAAAGTACTACACCATCTTCAGCAACAGCAAGGAAGAGAAGGCCGACAAGAAAACCTCGTTCAATGGCATTCCCCTGCCGCCCATGGACCGGGTGGAGCCCATCTCCCACAATGCCGTCGTGAAGCTGCCCCGGGCGGCTTTCCTGGTTTCCGGTTCGGTGGCCGATGCTACCGGGCAGCCCATGAGCGGCGTGAACATCCTCGAAAAAGGCACGGCCAACGGGACGGTCACCGATGCGCAGGGAGGGTTTAAAATCCAGGTGACGGATGAAAAAGCCGTGCTGGTGTTCAGTTACATCGGGTATACCACCGAGGAAGTACCCGTCAACGGCCGCTCGGAAATACAAACCAAACTGATGCCGGACCTGATGTCGCTTTCGGAAGTAGTGGTGGTCGGCTACGGTACCCAGAAGCAAAAAGAAGTCACCGGTGCGGTAAGCTCAGTGTCTTCAAAAGACATCAATGGCGTAGTGGTAACGGGCCTGGACCAGGCCATGCAGGGAAGAATGGCCGGGGTGCAGGTCACGCAGAACTCGGGCGAACCGGGCGGTAACGTATCGGTGAGAATCCGCGGCCTGGGCTCCATCAATGGGAGCAACGAGCCTTTGTATATTGTTGACGGAGTACCCTACGGGTCACTGAATGCCATTAACCCTAATGATATTGAGCGCATCGATGTGCTCAAGGATGCGGCCTCCGCCGCGATATATGGCTCAAGGGGTAGCAATGGGGTAGTAATCGTCACTACGAAGCGCGGCGTGGCGGGAAAGGTCCAGGTAACGCTGGACGCCTACGCGGGCATGCAAAGTGCCTCACGGACCCTGGATTTGCTGGATGGCCCGCAATTTGCCAGGCTCGCCAATGACAATCTGGCAAGCGGCGGCAAAGACCCCAACCCCGCCTGGAGTGACCCCAGCACGGTGCCCAACACCGACTGGCAAGCTGAAATCTTCAGACCGGCCCCCATTCAGAGCTACAACGTGAACATATCGGGCGGGAGTGAGAAGTCCCGCTCCCTGGTGTCGGTGGGCTATTTCGATCAGGGTGGTATCGTGGCTCAATCGCATTACAAACGCTACACGGCGCGGATCAACAACGACTTCGACATCACGACCCGTTTTAAAGTAGGCCTCACGTTAAACGGTGCCTTCGAGGACAGGAGGGGAACCCGGACGGACGGAGGGAATGGCAGCAGTACCCAGGGCGGTTTGATGACGGCGGCGGTTTCTCATCCGACCATTCCGCTGGTTGCTCCCCAGGATGGGCTGTTCAGCATCAATCCGGACGGGAGCATTGATCCGACCGGTAATAACTATTACGGTTACGACGGAACGGTTTTCGTGACCAACGTCGCCAATCCCGTTTGGTACCCGCAAGGATTAAGCAACCCGACGTACGCTTACGAAAAGCTGAGAGAAGAAAAATTCAAATCACAGGAACTGCTGGCCGCTGCTTTCGGGGAATACGAACTGATCGAGGGCCTCAAGGTCCGTTCGGCCATCAACCTTACTTTATACAATAGAAACAATGAAAATTTTTGGAAAGGCATGCCGGTGCCTATATTAGATGGCAGGGGGCTTTACGGACCTAATGGGCGATTCCAGACCGAGCCAAACCAGGGCAATCAGTGGAACTGGATCAATACCGTTTCGTACGGCAAAACCTTTGGCAAGCATAATTTTACGGCCCTTGCGGGTATCGACGCATTGAAAAGCACCAGCCAGGGTATCAACATCCTGACCTTCTTAAACCCCAGTGACCAGCCATTTGTAGATGGCGCGCCGCAGAATACGGCTACGAACCTCGGTTTCCGGAGTGTATCCGGCGGGGCACCAAACGAGTTTGCGCTGTTGTCTTATCTAGGACGGGTCACCTACGATTACGCCGGCAAATACCTCTTGACGGCCAATATCCGCCGCGACGGATCTTCTAACTTCAACCCCGACGGCAACTATCAGTACGGGGTCTTCCCGTCGGTTTCGGTAGGCTGGTTGATTTCCGAAGAAAATTTTATGAGAACCGTGCCATTTGTCAGCCAGCTCAAAATGCGGGCCAGCTATGGCGAGGTAGGCAACCAGGGTATCCCCGCATTTCAGTACCTGAGTATCTATGCCAACGAGGGAAACCGGAGACGGTATCCTTTAGGCCTGAACCAGGACCCAACCGTGGGCTTTTACCAGGATCGGATTGGTACCACTGATATTCGTTGGGAAACATCTACCCAGGCCAATGTGGGTATCGATGCCTCTTTCCTGGACAACAGCCTCACCCTGACGGCCGATTACTACGTGAAAAAGATTGATGACATGCTTGGCGAATTCCCGCTACCCGCCTATGTGGGCGTGCTCAATAACAGAATAACGAGAAATGGGTTCTCGATGGAGAACAGCGGGCTTGAAATTGCCTTGGGTTACAACCGCCGGTTCGGGGACCTTGGTTTCGCTGCCGGTGTCAATTTTGCTACGCTCAACAATAAAGTAACCAAACTGACCGGCAACGAAACCGGGTACGTCTCTTCGAACATTTCGGCCGGCGATGATGGCGGGGCGGAGACCCGTACCAAAGTAGGCGAGCCGGTTGGCAGTTTTTACGGCTACGTGACCGATGGCATTTTCCAGACCC
>CADCTQ010000119.1 GCA_902805615.1 uncultured Cytophagales bacterium | reverse complement strand
ATTATACCACTGTGCCCTAGATATAACCATGGATTATATAGGCGGAAAGTGGAAGGGGGTAGTGCTGTGGTATTTGAAAAATAAAACGCTCCGCTTTGCCGAGCTCAAGCAACGTATACCTGACATCACTGAAAAAATGCTCAGTATCCAGCTGAAAGCACTCCAAGCCGATGGATTAATTAAACGGGAAGCATTTGGGGATAAACCCCCGTTAAGAGTTGAGTATTCCTTGACCGAGTTTGGCAAGACGTTGATTCCGGCGCTGGATGCAATTGCCAAATGGGGAAGGGAGTTAGGAGAAAGGGAAGGCCATGTGGTGGAAGCAAACTAAAGCAAGATAATGGGCGCTTATTTTACCCGCCCCGAGAGCTGCTTGGGGAGGGGAGGCTGCCTCCGTTTCCTCTTGGCAAAGGAGGTGGTAAACCGTAACCAAAAACGTTCCATTACTGAGAGGGTGGGGGATACCTCGCCCTCTTTTAATCTTCTGCCAGAATGCGTCTCGCAAAAGGGTCGTTTGCTGGTAATGCATTAAGGAGGTCACCAGTGAAGTCGAACCACTGTGCGGGGCCTTGCGGACCCCTGCCTCACCACTCAGCCAGGTGACCTTAAAAATCCCTTTGCTTGTACAGCCTCAGGTCTCCTGACCTACTGCTTACCCGCTTTGGGCTCCTCCTTATCCTCTTCCGGGGATTGCTTCGTTACCACTGTCGGTGCTTCCAGTTCTTCGGTGCCATCCAGTGTAACCCTTTCGCCTTGCCCGCCATCCAAGGCGTGTTCATTCGGCAGGTTCGATTCAGGCGTTTTCCAAAATGGAACGTGCTGGGGAATAAAATCCTCCTTCGCTCCGGGCTTGTTGTAATCGTACGGCCAGCGGTACACCGAAGGAATTTCCCCCGGCCAGTTGCCGTGCGGCGGAAGAACGGGAGTGGTCCATTCCAGCGTGTTGGCGCGCCAGGGGTTTTCGGATGCCCTCCGGCCCCGGAACATGCTGTAGAAAAGGTTGAACAGGAAGACAAACTGCGCGGCTGCCGTCACGAAAGCCGCAATGGAGATGAAGGCGGTTAAGTCCAGGTACAACTCCTTCCAGAGCTCAAAACCTGTGAACGAGTAGTACCGCCGGGGAAAGCCGGCAATACCCAGGTAGTGCATAGGGAAGAATACCAGGTAGATGCCGGTGAAAGTGCACCAGAAATGAATGGCGCCGAGCTTTTCGTCCAGCATCCGGCCGAACATTTTGGGAAACCAATGGTATATGCCGGCCAATAAACCGAAAAGTCCCACGGCGCCCATGACCAGGTGGAAGTGTGCCACCACGAAATACGTGTCGTGCAGTTGGATGTCAATGGCCGAATTACCCAGCGCCAAACCCGTAAGGCCCCCCGAAATGAATACGGATACCAGCCCGATGGAAAAGAGCATCGCCGGGGTAAAGACAATATTCCCCTGCCACAGGGTAGTCAGGTAGTTGAACGTTTTCACCGCTGAAGGAACGGCAATAATGAGCGTGATGAACATGAAAATGGAGCCCAGGAAAGGGTTCATGCCCGACACGAACATGTGGTGGGCCCACACTACGAAGGAAAGCACGGTGATTGCCAGCATGGAGCCGATCATTGCCCGGTAGCCGAAGATGGGCTTACGGGAATTGACCGAAATTACCTCCGAAGTAATCCCCAGTGAGGGCAACAGCACAATGTACACCTCTGGGTGGCCCAGGAACCAGAACAGGTGCTGGTACAGAATGGCACTGCCGCCCTGTTGCGATAAAGCCTCGCCGCCAATATAAATATCCGACAGGAAGAAGCTCGTACCGAACGTCCGGTCGAAGATCAGCAGCAACGCTGCCGAGAACAGGACCGGGAAGGAAAGCAGGCCCATCACCGCCGTCAGGAAGAAAGCCCATACCGTCAGCGGCAGACGCGAGAGGGTCATGCCCCGCGTTCGCAGGTTGATCACCGTAGTAATGTAGTTGATTCCGCCCAGCAAGGTAGAAATGATGAACAGGGCCATGCTGGCCAGCCACAGTGTCATGCCTAAACCCGAACCGGGTATGGCCTGCGGAAGTACGCTCAGCGGGGGATACACCGTCCAGCCGCCGGCCGCGGGGCCGGTTGAAATAAACAGCGAGGACAACATCACGATGCTGGAAAGAAAGAAGAACCAGTACGAAAGCATGTTCATGAACCCCGAGGCCATGTCCCGGGCCCCGATCTGCAGCGGAATCAGAAAGTTGCTGAACGTGCCGCTCAGGCCCGCCGTGAGCACGAAAAATACCATAATCGTTCCGTGCATGGTTACCATGGCCAGGTAGAAATCCGGGTCCAGTTTGCCATCCGTAATCCATTTTCCCAGCAGGGGCTTGAGAAAGTCTACGTTCAGGTGAGGAAAGCCTAATTGCAGGCGGATGAGCAGTGACAGTACGCCGCCGACCAGTCCCCAGAACAGCCCGGTGAACATGTATTGTTTGGCAATTACCTTGTGGTCCGTACTGAAAACGTACCTGGACAGGAAGTTCCCCCCGGCATGGGCATCGGCAACCGCCGCTGCGGGTGCTGAGCCCATTGCCCTATCCGTTGATTTATGCTGATTGGTTGAGTGCATAGTGGTTGGTTGTAGAGAACTGTAGTTGATCCAAATGCGCCACCAGGTCGATCACCCGGCTGGCGTGGCCGTACTCATTATCGTACCAGCCACTCACTTTTACCAGTTTGCCGCCGGTCATTGTCAGGCCGGCGTCGAAGATGCAAGCGTGCGGATTCCCAATGATGTCGGCCGATACAATGGGGTCTTCGGTATATTCTATAATGCCCCGCAGTGTCGAGCCGGCCGCTTCCCGCATGGCCTGGTTCACGGCTTCTCTGGTTACCTCCCGTTTCAACAATACCGTAAAATCAGTTACGCAACCGTCCGGGACGGGAACGCGGAAGGAAACGCCGTCCAGTTTTCCTTCCAGTTGGGGGAGTACGAGGCTTATTGCCCGGGCCGCCCCCGTACTGGTGGGAACAATCGAATGCGCCGCGGCCCGGGCCCGGCGAAGGTCCCGGTGCGGGGCGTCAACCAGTTGCTGGCCGGCCGTGTAGGCGTGTACCGTACTGATGAACCCCTGCTCAATGCCGAAATGCTCGTCGAGTACCTTGGCCATGGGTGCCAGGCAATTGGTCGTACAGGAGGCCGTGGAAATAACTGCTTCCTCGCCGGTGAGAATATGGTGGTTGACGCCCATTACGATCGTAGCCACGGGGCCAACCGCCGGGGCGGTAATGAGCACTTTGCCGGCGCCGGCATGCAGGTGCCGGCGCGCATCGGCCAGGCCCGTAAAACGCCCCGTCGCCTCAATGACCAGGTCAATGCCCAGTGCACGCCAGGGTAACCTTTCGGGGCTGCTTTCCCCGAACACCCTTACGCTTTTCCCGTTAATCATCAGCGCGTTCTCCTCGCTGATCACCGTGCTGCTGAACCTTCCGTGTACCGAATCGTACTTGAGCAAATGGGCCAGCGTAAAGCTGTCGGCCAGGTCGTTCACGGCCACCACTTCCACGTTCGGTACGGACAATAGCTTGCGCAAACACAACCGGCCAATGCGTCCCAATCCATTAATGGCAACTTTCATGTCTTCTCCTCCTTCCTTTGGGAATGCTAAAGTTCTCTTCGTTTGCGTTGCCTCTCCCCTCCGTGGGGCGCCTGTGAGGGCAATCTTCGCTTATGCGGTGGCATAATGGGCAACCGGCTCACAGGTGCACACCAGGTGGCGGTCCCCGTACCCCTGGTCGATGCGGCTCACCACTGGCCAATATTTACGCTCCAGCAAGTAAGACACCGGGTAGGCGGCCTTTTGCCGGCTGTAGGGATAGGGCCAGTCATCTCCCGTTGCAATGGAGAGCGCATGGGGTGCATTGCGGAGCACGTTATTGTCCTGGTCTGCCAGCCCCGTCTCCACTTCCCTGATTTCCTCCCGGATGGCGATCATGGCTTCACAAAACCGGTCTAGTTCGGCCAGTGATTCGCTCTCAGTAGGCTCGATCATCAGCGTGCCCGCTACGGGAAAAGAAACCGTAGGCGCATGATAGCTGTAGTCCATGAGCCGCTTGGCAACCTCTTCCACCCCAACGCCGACACTTTTGAATGGGCGGCAATCCAGGATGACCTCGTGGGCGCACATGCCGTTTTTACCCGTGAAAAGTACCGGGTAATGGGAGGCGAGTTGCACCCGGAGGTAGTTGGCATTGAGCACCGCCCTTTGCGTGGCCGCCCGCAGGCCTTCACCTCCCATCAGGGCAATGTAGGCATAGGAGATTGGCAGGATGCCCACGCTGCCAAAAGGCGCCGAACTGACGGCGGAGAGGGCCTGTTTCCCGCCGGTCTCTACCAGCGAATGTCCCGGCAGGAAGGGTGCCAGGTGCGCGGCCGCGATCACTGGCCCCACGCCCGGCCCCCCGCCGCCGTGGGGAATGGCAAACGTCTTGTGCAGGTTCACGTGGCAGATGTCAGCGCCAATGCGGGCGAAAGTCGCGTAGCCGATCATGGCGTTGAGGTTGGCCCCATCCAGGTAGACCTGCCCGCCGCTTTCGTGCACGATCCGGCAGATCTCCCTGATGCCCTCTTCGAACACCCCGTGCGTGGAAGGATACGTCACCATCAGGGCCGAAAGCGTGCCGGCGTACTGCCCGGCCTTCTTCCTGAGATCATGTACGTCAATATTACCCTCGGCATCGCAGGCAACGACCACTACCCGCATACCCGCCATGATCGCACTGGCCGGATTGGTGCCGTGCGCCGATGCGGGAATGAGCACCACCCGCCGGTGGGATTCTCCCCGGCTTTGTTGGTAAGCCCGAATCACCGCCAACCCCGTGTATTCCCCCTGCGCCCCCGAATTAGGCTGGAAGGACACCGCGGCAAGGCCGGTGATCTCCCGCAGGAATGCGGCCAGCCCGGAGAGCAACTGCGCATAACCGGCCGCTTGTACGGTCGGAGCGAAGGGGTGCAGGTCACTGAACTGGGGCCAGGAGATGGGCAGCATCTGGGCCGCTGCGTTAAGCTTCATCGTGCACGAGCCCAGGGGAATCATGCCGTGCACCAGGGAAATGTCCTTGCTTTCCAGCCGTTTGAGGTAGCGAAGCAACTCGTGCTCGGTGTGGTAGGCGTTGAATACCGGCTGGCTCAGGTACCTATCCTGCCGACTGAAAGCCTCCGGGACGTCCGTTGTCAGCTCCCCGGCCAATGCCCGGATGTTGTCCTCCCAAACCGTGCCTTTGGCCTCCGCAAAGACTCCTGCCAGGGCTTCCAGGTCGGCCAGCGTCGTATTTTCGTGGAAGGACACGCCCACGTGGGAGGCGTCCCGGTAGTGCAGGTTGAGGCGGCGGGCCAGCGCCAACTGCCGGATGCGTCCGGTCGCGGCACCGGTGGCAATGGTAAGGGTGTCAAAGTAGTGCTCATTCTCCTGCCGGTAGCCCAGCCGTGCCAGGCAGGTGCTAAAGAGTTTGGCCATTCCGTGTACCCTTCCCGCGATGCCACGTAAGCCGTCCGGCCCGTGGTAGATGGCGTAAGCCGCCGAGAGGACGGCCAGCAGCACCTGGGCCGTGCAGATATTGGAGGTGGCTTTTTCCCGTCGGATGTGCTGCTCGCGGGTTTGCAGGGCCATGCGCAGCGCCCGATTCCCGGCAATGTCGCGTGAAATCCCGATGAGCCGGCCCGGCAGGTAGCGTTTGAATTCCTCGCGGGTGGCAAAAAAAGCGGCGTGCGGCCCGCCGTACGCCATTGGTACGCCAAAACGCTGGGAGTTGCCCACCACCACGTCGGCCCCCAGGGAGCCGGGCGAACGGAACAGGGTAAGAAACAACAGGTCCGTGGCGACGGCTACCCGTACGCCGTGGGTGTGTGCCGCCCGGATAAAGGACCGGTAGTCCTCAACGGCTCCGTTCGCGTCGGGGTACTGCACCAGCACCCCGTAGAGGTCGGGATCGGCAAGGTCCACCCCGCGCCAGTCACCCACGCGCAGCCGGATGCCGGCAAAATGCGCCCGCGTTCTGACTACGTCCACCGTCTGGGAAAAACAGGAGTCGGCCACAAAAAAGGTAGCTGCGTCTTTTTTCTCCGCTGGTTTTACCCCGTAGAGCAAGCCCATCGCCTCCGCGGCGGCCGTGCCTTCGTCGAGCAGCGACGCGTTGGCAACTTCCATGCCCGTAAGCTCGGTGATGAGCGTCTGGAAGGTGAGCAGCATTTCGAGGCGACCCTGGGAGATTTCGGCCTGGTAGGGTGTATAGGCCGTGTACCAGGCCGGATTTTCCAGGATGTTGCGCCGGATGACGGCGGGCATGGTGCAGGGATAATACCCAAGTCCGATGTAGGATTGGTAGGGTTGGTTCCCTTCGGCCAGTTGCCGCAGGGCGGCCAGCAGTTCGGTCTCCGTTTGGGCGGCCGGCAGGTTGAGGGGCGTTTCCAGCCGGATGTCAGCGGGAATGGTCTTGTCCATCAATTCTTCAAGGGAGGTTACCCCAATTTCATGCAGCATGCGGTCAACTTCCTGCTGGCTGATTCCGTGATGACGCCGGGCAAATAGGTCCTGGTGTAATATGGGTGTGCTCATTGCTCTTTTGGTAAACTTTTTAAAAATCAATCCTGCCCTTCCAGCCGGGCTAGCCGGGTTTTTCCTCCCACCGTCCGGTCACCCAGCGCGACGAGTACCTCGGTACCAAGCGGCAGCAGGACGTCTACCCGGGAGCCGAATTTGATGAAGCCAAATTCCTGGCCCTGCGTGACCCACATTCCCCGCGCCACGTACCAGACGATGCGCCGCGCCAGGAAGCCGGCAATCTGCCTGAGCAATATCTCCTGCCCGTTGTCGGCCCGGATCACCAGGGTAGTCCGTTCGTTGCGTTCACTTGATTTGGGGTGGAAAGCCACCAGGTATTTGCCGGGATGGTACTTAAAGTACCGCACCTTGCCGGAGACGGGATTCAGGTTCACGTGCACGTCGAAAACGGACAGGAAGATAGAAACCTTAAGCCGCTGGTCCCGGAAGTACTCCGGCTCGTATACCTCCTCAATGGCTACAATTTTCCCGTCAGCCGGCGAAAGGACGTGGTCTTTACGCAGGGCCAGGGGGCGCCGGGGCACCCGGAAAAATTGCAGAATCAGTCCGAAAAAAAGCAAGCTCAACAGCCCGGCCGGCAGCTGAAATCCCTGCCAGCCGCCGTGCGGCAGCCAAAACAGGAGCAGCAGGTTAACCACCACCAGGAATGCGCCCGAAAAAGCAAGGATCGGGTATCCTTCTCTGTGTATTTTCATCAGCTTTTCAATCAACGGTACGTTGGGTATCCTCTTGTAAAGGCGCCAGCTCCCCGGGGGCAGCCGCCCCCCATAACCCGTCCAGCAACCGGTAGAGGATGCGGTTGCTGCGGATGCTGTAGAAATCCTGGGCGAGCATCTCCCTTGCCGTCTGAATGCTGGGCCCCTCTACCAGTTCCCCGCTGCCGTGCAGGAGCATCTGCCGGACCGTCTCGGGGGTGGCCTCCAGGTGAAACTGTAAACCGAGTACGTTCTGTCGGTAGAGAAAAGCCTGGTGGGCGCAGGTGTCGGTACGGGCAAAGTGAAGGGCACCCTCGGGAAGCTCGAAGGTATCGCCGTGCCAGTGGAAGACGGTCATTTGCCCGGGCAGCCCCCCGAGCAGGGACGTTGCCGGGCCGGAGAACTGCACGGGGAACCAGCCGATTTCTTTTTCGGCATTGCGATACACCCGCGCCCCGAGCACGTGGGCAATCAGTTGGGCGCCCAGGCAGATGCCGATGACGACTTTGCCCGCCCGGATGGCGTCCCCGATGAAAGTTCTCTCCTCAGTCAGCCAGGGATACGTACGTTCGTCGTGTACACTCATGGGGCCACCCAGTACGATTAGCCAGTCCAATTCCCCCACGGGGGGCAACGCGTGATCCGGCTGGAAGAACGGGGTGACCGAAAGCGAATGGTGATGCCTTTGCACCCAGCCGGCAATGCTGCCCAGGCCTTCGAAGGGTACGTGTTGCAAATAATGAATCCGTAATGTGCTCATCTCTTCGGTGGTTTGGTGTAATAGCGCAAAGCCTGAAGCAAAGTGCATCCGTATACCCGGTGCGGCGACTACTTTACGACTGCCTGTTCGTTCCAGTAGTAACTGTCGGGGTAGCGGCGCGGGCCGAAAATGGCCGTTCCGACCCGTACCATCGTGGCGCCTTCCGCCACGGCCATTTCCAGGTCGGCCGACATGCCCATGGAGAGTTCCCGCATTTCCACCCCCGGGATGCCTTTCAGGGCAATTTGTTCCCGAAGGCTGCTCAAGAGCCGGAAACCCTTTCGCACTTGATCGCCCTCTGAAGACAGCAGGCCGATGGTCATCAGGCCCTTGATGCGCAGCGTGTCGTAACGGGCTACCTCGCGCACGAAGGCCAAGGCTTTTTCGGGGGCAATCCCGAACTTGCTCTCTTCGTAAGAAGTGTTCACCTGCACGAGAATGTCGAGTGAGCGGCCTTCAAACTGGAGACGCTGATCGAGCTTTTCGACCAGTTCCATCCGGTCCACCGACTGCACCAGGGTAGCAAACTTGAGCACGTCCTTTACCTTGTTGGTTTGCAGGTGGCCAATGAAGTGCCACTCGGCGCCGGCTTCCCGCAAGGTTTCAAACTTCCCCTGGGCTTCTTGCGCTTTGTTCTCGCCGATGAGCGTTTCCCCGGCTTCCAGGGCTATCTGTATTTTCTCCGCCGGCACCGTCTTCGTAGCCAGCAGCAGGCGTACATTTTGGGAGGAGCGACCGGCTTGCCGGCAAGCCCGCTCAATGCGCCGGTGAATGTGCCCGAGATTGGCTAAGATCGTTTCGCGTTCCATGACTGTGAGGTTAAATGTTCAGAAGAACCTGCTGGGTAGGAATGGGTCGTTGCTAAATTCCTTTGTGCTTCCCGGACCGTCGCCGGAAGAACCACTTGACCGGGCTAAAGGAGGTCAGCGAGGTCACCAGCAGCATAAAAGGCAGCCAGATGAGATACGTCCAATTAAAGTAAGAAATCACCCCTACCAGGTTGATGGCGATGATGATTCGGATGATGGCTTCGAAGCCGGTCATGTTAGGTTCCCAATCTTTTCCGTTCATGGTCTTGTGATTTAAGAAAGCAGGAGATAGTCCTGCTTTCGAGTGGTACATTAACAGCGTCCGGTGTTGAGTTACTACCGGAAGCGCTGCAAAGATGAGTCTTTTGTGGACCATCTTTGTCATCCAGATTTAGCATACCAACTGGTCCAGTATGGAGAAAAGATTTCACGCAAAGGCCGCAAAGAAAAAGGAACTGAACCGCAAGGAGCGCAATAGCAAAGGGTAGGGTTTAAACCCTACCCTACGGAAAGGCTGCGCTTGGTTTGATTGGAGCGAAGTCTACGTACGCATGGTCAGTATCAATAGGATAGGGTTTAAACCCTATCCTCCCTTTTTACGGTAAAGTGTGTTACTTCACCGGTTGCTTTGCGGCCTGAATGATCACCTCGGCCACGCGTTTGGGTTGCGAAATGTACACGGCATGGCTGCCGGCAACCTCGGTGACGATGGTATTCGAACGTTTGTAGGTTCTGTACAGAATGTCCGGATTGATGCTTTTGTCTTGCGTCGCAATCACGCCGTACACCGGCTTGTTTTTCCAGGCCGGATCATTCACCGGGGTTGTAAAGCCTTTGGCAAATAAAGGAACCTGCGAGGCCGCCATGAATTGGGCCTCCTCTTTGCCCAGGTCCGCGCAGAACCCGGCGTGGAATTTAGCCTGATCGTAATACACCATGCCTTTCTCATCCGGGGGAAGTACGCCATTCTCCGGAGCCGGTGGCGCACTCTGGAATAATTGAAGTGCCGACTCGCCCTGGTCGGGCTGAAAGGCCGCTACGTACACCAGCGCGGCAACCTTTGGGTGATTGCCTGCTTCGGTGATCACTACCCCGCCCCAGGAATGACCCACCAGAATGGCCGGGCCATCCTGTTGGTCGAGGGCGGCCGTGGTGGCATTCACGTCGTCTTCCAGCGAGGTTGCCGGGTTTTGGACAATGGTCACGCGATAGCCTTTTGCAACGAGGATCTGGTAAATCGCTTTCCAGCCGGAACCGTCAGCGAACGCGCCGTGAACCAGTACGACGTTTTTGCTGCCCTGGGCCTGAGCAGGGGTGGTAAACGCGGTAATCGCCAGCAACAGGCACGCTACGCCTGGCAGCGCCTCGTAGAGGCTGCCGATGAACATGGACGTTTTCATATTTGTTTTTGTTAGTGGTTTAAATACTTTTCAACGCGGGCTCTGCTGCGCCAAGCAAATGTGCTACGTGATAGGTAGCGGCCAGATTGCCGTTATAGCCATTGATTTCCCCGGAGAGCTTCGTAATGTTCGATTTGTATTTTCCATCGGCGAAAATTTTATCAACAGCGTCCTTGATCGCTTCCCCGGATGGCGTCTCGGTTTGCAGATCAATGCCTAATTCAAAAAATCCGACGCGTGAGCATACTTCGATCTTGCCTTCATGCACGCCCGCTGCCACCATGGGAAGGTGGTTTTTAATGCTCAGCAGCACGCCTCCGTAGCCACCGTTCGTTATAAAAACATCCGCGTAGGGCATCACCTGCTCAAAAGGAATATAATCTTCTATAATCACGTTCTCAGCCATCTCCTCATAAGCATATTCTTTTCGCAGCAAAGCGGCCTGGCCTCCGCCGATGGTTCCGACAACGAGCACGTTGGTCCCTTTATAGACGTCAATGACCCGCTTGAGGAGTTTCGTGGGGTCTTTGTCGGCGGTCCCCTGGGTAACCAGAATCACTTTTTGGTAAGCAATGAGCCGCTCGTCGAACCAGGGCTTCTGGTCTGCCTGTTCCCCGTAAGGCAGCAAGGCGCCGATGAATTTTACGTTCCCGCCGATGTCTTTCCGGTCGTATTCAAAGCTGGGGGTGCCAATCTGCAGGTAAAGGGTAGATGATTTGATAAGTAAGTTGAACAGGAACGATCTCGGCATTTGGATGTCATATCCCTTCAGGATTTCGTCGAATACGTCAACTGATTCCTTAAACACCGTACCAGTCACCAAGTCATGTAAGTCCTTGTATTCTTCACGCTGTTCGTCCGTTTTAGCCGGGAGCATACCCATGCCGTAAGGGGCAAGATCTGCCGAATCCTCCGCCAGTGGTACGATTCCAATGGCGATCACGGGAATTTTCATTTTTTCCTTTACCAAAGGAATCGCCGTAAAAAGACTATCGGCGATTAACAGGTCAAAGGGGAATTCTCTCCTGATGGTCGTCAAATCCTCGAAATATTCCGGGGCCCGCTTTCCAAAGAAATGAAGGAGGTCGAAATTTAGTTTTTCGGCCGGGTCCTGTATTTCTTGCCGGTGGGGAAAAACCTCTTCAAGATTAGACACATTGATATCCTTTGCGTTCACGTAGGGAAAATAAGGAATGGCTAATCTTTGGAGTTTGTCCTTGAATATACCGGATGCGTACCACCTGACGTCGCAGCCCAGTTCCTGTAAATATTTTGCCAGCCCGGTCAGGGGATTGAAGTGACCATCCGCCGGGGCATTGCTGAAAAGGATTTTCTTTCCTTTCAGTCTTTCTGCATCGAGGTTTTCGAATTCTTCCTGTTGTGCCAACATGGTTTTTTGATCGGGATGATGCCCGCGGAGGGTCCGCAAGCACTTTGTATGGTTTGTTGATCCGGAATCATCCGGTGGGTTTTCTTCCCAAGTATGCTGTGTTCCCCGTGTTCGCTCATGGGTCACCCGGTACGACCAACCCCTCCAATGCCCCCACCAGGGGCAACGCATGGTCTGGAAGAACCGGGTGACCAGGAGCGAATGGGGATGCCTTTGTACCTAGCCGGCACTGCTGCCCACTGAGCAGGTGTAGCTACGGGAGCCGGCGTGACCTACCGGGAGGCCTGCTGGTACAATTTCTGAGCCATCTCGAAGATTTCTTCCGGCCGGTAGTCCGGGGCGAAAGCGGAAGCAATGTCTTCCAGGTCGGCCATCTTGCCGCCTTCGGGTGGACCATCCACTACTTCCAGTTCACCACTGCCATCAGGGGCAGGCCCGTGCCAGATTTTGGCAATGTCGCGGTAATCGTCCTGGCTGAACCGGTACAGTTTCCGGTGGTAGCCTTTTGCCTCGAACTTGAGCGCCTCGGCAAAGTGCGTGTTATCAATTTTGGGAATGGGCAACATCTGCGACATTTTCACCCCGGTCAACTCTTCCAGGGCCTTGGCGTACGCCAGCGCGTGCACGCCGCCCCGGACGAACAGGTACCCCAGCATTTCGCGGGCTGCCTCGTTTTTGGTCATTTCGTATACCCGCAGCTTCTGGGTACGGGCCCCGTTTTCCAGGAAGAAGTTGTGCAGCAGGTCGAGGATCAGGTTGCCGCTGGAGAACACGTAATCACCCCGCCAGGGCTGGCCCATCGAATTGCCGGCCAGCGATGCGTTGCCGTTGGTAATGAAGTGATGCGTATTCCGCAGGTCCTTTTCGGCTTCATAGGGAGCATCGTTAGGGTCGGCGTTACGACGGTCGCTGAACGGGCCGTTGAGCAGGGAGTTGATGGAGGCGGATACCAGTTCGATGTGTCCCAGTTCTTCGGTGGCAATGTTGGAGATCAAGTCGTAGTAGGGCTTGAGTTTGGTTTTACCCCGGAAATTGAACGACTGGTACATATAGTTCATCAGCGTGGACATTTCGCCGAAACGTCCGCCGAGCAGTTCCTGCACGGAAGCTGCCGCATTGGGATCAGCCGCCTTGGGCTGGGGCAGCTCGATCTGGAGCTTATCGATTCTTATAAACATAATGAATGGAGTTTATGGACGCAGAGACGCGTCGCCAAGTGATAAATAAGTCCGGTAGTAAATTCTCTAACCGGATGCTTTGCAAATATGCACCCTTCGTGAAGGGGGATTGTCATCCAGATTTTACATACAAACTGGTCCAGTTCTACTTTTTCGCTTGGTGAAGTGCCCCGCAAAGCTGAGGGCAGAGACGCTTTGTTGTGCGTGAAAAAAATCACAATTTCAAATGGTTAGAAATAAAATCACCGGCCTCCGAAAATAGCCTTCCCTGGTGCAAAGCGTGTCTTAAACCTGCCTGCTTCCTTTGGCATTGACTCACATGAAAAATTACAACAATTTGACTGTCAAGTTATTGTGAGTATAACATTGTCTGCACAGGCTTGAAATAGTGACTTTTGTCACGCGAAAAAAAGGGCACTGGTTCTCACCTTTGCAAGGCGCTTCCTACACGCCGCGCAAGCATGGTTGCTCCTCCAGAATTTGTTTACCGGCTGGTCCAGTGGTAGATTTTGCAGGAGTAGTTAGGAATCCTACTTACCATTGCCTCATCATTTATTTGCTTCACGAATTCTTCTCCAAAAAACCATTATCATGAAAAAAGCAATTTTCTATCACGCCGGCTGCCCCGTCTGCGTGAGTGCCGAGCAAGATATTCTCAACCTGGTAGACCCGGCCAAAGTAGCAGTCGAGGTGATCCACCTGGGCCAGGACCGGGCCCGCATCGCGGAAGCCGAACGGGCCGGCGTGCAATCCGTGCCGGCTTTGCTGATTGAGGGCGGCAACGTGCTGCACCTCAACTTCGGCGCCAGCCTGCAGGACGTCAAGCAGGGATGATGACGCTCCACTACCTGTCTCTTCAAAAGGGAGCTAAGCACAGGAACTCTCCTAAGCGCAGTCACAGAGAGTTAAGCGCAAGGTCACTCCAAACCGCAGAACTCAGCTGACTTTTACCCAAACCTCTTTTATGTATGCACAAACGTCAGTTTCTTAAACATGTGAGCCTGCTGGGGACGGCCAGCCTGATGGGGGGCATTCATCTGGCCGCCACATCGCCCAAAAAAATCCCGGCCGCCGCCTTTGCCTTGCCTGTGCTACCTTACGGGTACGAAGCGCTGGAGCCGTCCATTGATAGGCTTACCATGCAGGTGCACCACGGCAAGCACCACCAGGCCTATACCGACAAACTCAATGCCGCCATTACCGGAACCAAATACGAGGGCATGAGCATCGAGAACATCCTGAAAACGATTCCGGCCAGTGAAAGCGAGATCCGCAACCACGGAGGCGGCTACTACAACCACGCGCTGTTCTGGAAATGGCTGACCCCGGACGGCGGTGGTCAACCCTCCGGAAAGCTGGCCGAGACCATTGCTGCGCAGTTTGGCAGCTTCGGGGCGTTCCGGGAAAGGTTTAGCGAGGCGGCTTCCAAACAGTTTGGTTCCGGGTGGGCCTGACTGGTGGCCGATGCGGAGGGGAAGCTGTTCATTGCCTCCACGCCCAACCAGGACAATCCGCTCATGGGTTTTGCCGGGGCGCGGGGTACGCCAATCCTAGGACTCGACGTGTGGGAACACGCGTATTACCTGAAATACCAGAATAAACGGGCTGACTACATCGCTGCCTTCTGGCGGGTCGTAAACTGGCCGGAGGCGGCCAGACAGTACAGCACCGTCGGGTAAGTGCTCCTGGCGTTAAGCTGCCTGAGTGTCGCCCGTTCAAGTGCAGGAGAACCGGGCAGCGTGTTCTCTTTTTCAACCCCTTTCCCAAACATTCCCATGAATGCCGATCAAACGATTCAAACCGTTATTGTAGGAGCGGGTCCGGCCGGTTACACGGCCGCAGTGTATGCAGCCCGGGCCAACTTGCATCCAGTCATGTACATCGGCCCCCAGGTGGGTGGCCAGCTGATGACCACCAATGACGTGGAAAATTATCCCGGATTTCCGGAAGGAATCACCGGGCCGGAGATGATGGAAGCTTTCAGAAAGCAAGCCGAAAGGTTTGGCACCGATATCCGGTACGGGATGATCACGGACGTAGATTTCTCAAGCCGGCCCTTCAGGCTGGTGGTAGACGGAGAAAAAACCATTACGGCCCAAACGGTGATCATTGCGACCGGCGCTTCGGCCAAATGGCTCGGCTTGCCCTCCGAATCCCGGCTCAATGGCAACGGCGTATCGGCCTGTGCAGTATGCGACGGGTTCTTCTACCGGGGACTTGACGTAGCCGTCGTGGGCGCCGGGGATACGGCCTGTGAAGAAGCCTTGTACCTTTCCAAGCTCTGTCGCACCGTGCACCTGCTGATCCGGAAAGATGCCATGCGGGCCTCGAAAATCATGCAGGCACGGGTGAGCAGTACGCTCAACATCATCATTCACTGGAATTCGGAAACCGAGGAAATTCTGGGCCAGGAAACCGTAACGGGGGTTCAGGTTCGCAATACCCTTACCGGAGTGAGATCAACCCTGCCCATTGAGGGATTCTTCGTGGCCATCGGGCATCATCCCAATTCGGCTCCGTTCAGCAATTACATCGCCACGGATGCGCAGGGATACATCATTACCCATCCCGATTCCACCAAAACAAACGTGGAAGGGGTCTTCGCCTGCGGTGACGTGCAGGACCGGCATTTTCGCCAGGCCATTACGGCGGCGGGTACCGGGGCAATGGCTGCCCTGGAAACAGAACGATTTTTAGCCGTCCAGCACATCCCAGAGCTGGTGGAGTAGGGTAAAGGCCGGAAGAAATAACGGGTTGTGGTCCGGTACGCTAAAAACAGTAAGTCGACAGGTGCAGGCAGGAAATACCCCGCTTTTGGGCATGCAAAAGCAAGCCGCTTTCGCTGCACATTAAAACAATGATCCGATGGAAAACACAACGGAAAGAACCACCCGTCCGTCTCCCCACGCCGACGAGGCGCTGGTCGGGTTATTGCCCGGGTTTGTGAACGGTTACGCCCGGGTGAACGGGGTTACGCTGCACTACGTGGCCGGCGGCCAGGGAACTCCGCTGGTATTGCTGCCCGGCTGGCCCCAAACCTGGTGGGCCTACCACAAAGTGATGCCGCTGCTGGCCGCCCGGTTTCGGGTAATTGCCGTCGACATCCGCGGGATGGGCAGTTCGGAGAAGCCACCGGGCGGGTACGATAAAAAAACAATGGCGGCCGACGTGCACGCCCTGATCCGCCACCTGGGGTACGAACGGGTGCACGTGGCCGGGCACGACATCGGCGCCCACGTCGCGTTCAGCTTTGCCGCCAACTTCCCGGAGGCAACTGCAAGGCTGGTGATGCTCGATACCCCGCACCCCGACGAAAGCATGTACCGGCTCCCCATGCTGCCCCTGGCGGAGGTTGCTGCCGAAAAGCAGGCCGGGCATCCCTACCCCTGGTGGCTGGCTTTCAACCAGGTAAAAGAACTCCCGGAGCAACTGCTGGCGGGCCGCTTCCGGTTCGTGCTTGATTATGTTTTCAAACATGCATCCGCCGACGAAAGCAGCCTCTCACCCTTTGACCGCGAAGTGTACGCGGCGGCCTACGACCGGGCTGAAGCGATCCGGGCCGGCAACGCCTGGTACCAAGCCTTTCCCCAGGACATACGAGACGGCAAAACCTACGGCAAACTGGGCATGCCCGTACTGGGCATCGGCGGGAGCGGATTCGAGTTGCTGGCCCTTTCCTTGCCGGACCGGGCCACGCACCCCAAACTCGTGCAAGTGGAAGGCAGCGGGCATTTTATCGCCGAAGAGCAGCCTCACCAGACGGCCCGCCTCATGATTGACTTTCTGGATGAGACCCAAATGCCTCTATGATTGCGTGCCTGGTTGTTCAGGAGTACCTAAAGTATTGCCAGCCATGTAGAGCCCGACGGCTTTACCCGGCAGCGCATGCTTAAAAATGAATAAGCAGTCAATTTGATTGCCAATACGTGTATAGAATTATTCAACCCATATGAAAACATTATCTTTTTTAGCGCCTTTTGACTTAAACGGTCTGCCATTGAAAAACAGAATCGTAATGGCGCCGATGGGAAGAAGCCGTGCGGATGATACATTGCACACGGTGAACCATTTGCATCGGACTTACTACACCCAGAGAGCCGGTGCCGGACTAATCATTACGGAAGGTGCCCTGGTCTCGGAAGAGGCCAATGGCGGCTTGGGTTTACCTGGCATCTACAACCGGCAACAAATTGAAAGCTGGAGAAAAATCACCGACGGCGTGCACGAAAAGGGTGGAAAAATATTCATTCAACTGTGGCACACGGGTAGATTGTCACACCCCCGGTTTTTAAAAGGTAACTTACCCAAAGGCCCATCTGTGCTGCCATTCCAGGCTGCTGTGTACACGGAAAAGGGGTTTGAGAACGTGCCCACGGGAGAAGAATTTACCCTGGATGAGATTGCACGGGTGATTAACTCGTTCAGAAGCGCAGGTAGAAAAGCGATGCTGGCGGGGTTTGATGGCGTAGAGATCCAGGGAGGTAATGGCTATCTGGTCCATCAGTTCCTAAATTATTATTCCAACCAAAGGAATGACCAGTACGGCGGTTCTATCCAAAACCGGTCCCGGTTCTTGTTAGAGATCATTGAAAACCTGGCCCAGGTCATGCCCGTCCAGAGAATCGGCGTTCGTTTAAACCCTTCCCAACACAACATCCTGGGCATGGACCTGGATGCACAGACGATACCCACCCACGAATACGTGGTAAAATCCCTGAATGATTTTGACCTTGCCTACCTGCATCTGGTATCTCCTTATACTGATGTTACGGACCATCATTTTGGCGTGTCCAATGTTGTACAACATTTTCGGCCACTGTATAAGGGCAATCTTATTACAAACGGTGGTTACAACCGGGCAAAGACCGAGGAAGTGTTGCGAACGCAGGAGGCGGACCTGGTGTCTTTTGGAAAGCTGTTTATAAGCAATCCAGACCTCGTACAGCGACTGGCTAATGACTGGTCACTGAATCCACTGCAAGAAGCGACGATTTACGGAGGCAATGCGGCTGGGTATACCGATTATCCATTTTACGAGGCTGCACGCGTTGCTCCGGTATAACATTTTACTGCATTTTTTATTTCGGGAAGAAACAAAAATGCAGTCCATTCTCCGCTGGTGCCAGGCGCATCTGAGCAAGCGCATTGTGCCTGGGCTTACCATTTACAATAACAAAAAAATATACTAGAAATGAAGTACGGACAAATTTTCACTTACACAATTGAGTTGCCTTCGAAAGAAGCGTATCTTAAACAATTCGTTGATCCTTTTGCAGAAACAATCGCAAAGGTGAAAGGGCTGGTTTACAAAATCTGGATGGCAGACTTCCAGAGCCAGTATTCAAGTTTTTATCTTTGGGAAACCAAAGAAGATATGGACAATTTTATGAACTCGCCGATGATTGGTGAAGTCGCCAAACTGCCGTTCTTAAAAGACTTAAAAATAGTAACGATTCCTGTTGTTACAGAAGCATCAGTAATTACAAGGGGTGTTTAAAAATGCATTTCCTGCTATCATTCAGAGGAGTTGTCTACTTTTTCCTGGTGTTCGCTGCAATCCAGCCGCAGTTGCTCGGGGAGGAACGCCTCTCCGAGCAACTGGCAGTAGTAGCGGCCGGCGTCTTGGGAATGGAAGCGGCAGGAGAAGCACATCCGCGGCGCGCGGATGATTCCCGTTTGGGTAAGCCCTCCGATCACCGTGAGCAGACTTTGGAGCAGTGCCTCCTGCTGGGGCGCCGGGAGGGTACTTACCGGCCCGGAGAGGGGAACCGCAAAATCCGAGACTTTTTCGGCCAGCTCATTTCCCGTTTCCGTCAGCGCCAGGATGCGGCTTCGACCGTCGCCGGGTTGGATTTGACGGGACACGAAACCCTTGGCGGCCAGTACCTTCACCGAATCACTGACGGTGGCTTTGGTGAGACCGAACTCCCGGGCCAGGTAGGAAACCGTGCAGTAGCGGGGGAGGTGGAAGCGGATGAACAGCAGCAGCTGCACCTGGATGGGACTCAGGCCCTCTGATCCTGCCTGCTGACAGAGCAGCACGCGGAAGGCCTGGGAGACCCGCTCCAGGGCAGCTACTATTTTGCCGGCCGGACTGCCCACTTGCCGTAGGGGATCGAATGCCGCGCCTGGGTCAGAAGCTTGAGGCATCAGCAGTCGCAGGTGTAGTCGTCGTAATCGTACCCCGGGGCTTGCCGTTCGTTCACGCTCACCAGCCAGTCGAGCCGCACCTCTTCGCCGGTGCTGAGCCGCACGTACTGGGCTTCCTGCCCAGTGTACAGCTC
>CADCTQ010000118.1 GCA_902805615.1 uncultured Cytophagales bacterium | reverse complement strand
TACTGTTTCAAAAAATTTTGGCAAATAGCTCCCGACTGGCTATTTATCAGGCAAGAAAGAAAAATAAACGATCTTTCGTATACCGAGACATTGGACTCACTTTCCCGGTGTGTTTGAATGTAGCGCAGTATTTAAGGAGAAGGCGCGTTTGAAATTCCAGGGGATGGCGCGTATCCCTACTGCATCACTGATTCTGTTTCTCAAGCGCTTTACGCCACTTTTAAACTATGCTTCTCCAGGCGCTCCACGGCCTGGGCGACCAGTTGCGGATTCACCTGGTGTACCTCCACGCCCTTACCGATCTTTTCGAGGAGCGTATTGGTGAGGCGGCCAGCCGATACTGTAAAGCAAGGGCTTGGCTGTTGTAGCGATTACAATTCCAGCGTTATTTTCAGATGACCACCCAACCCCTGCTGGATGATTCGCATCAGCGTGGACAGCCGGATGTCGGAGGCATTGTTTTCAATTCTTGAAATGTAGGCTTTGTTCGTGCCGCATTTGGCCGCAAGTTCCTCCTGCGTCATGTTCAACTTTTTCCGGGCTTCCTCAATCAAGACGCCCAGTTTGAAGGCTTCAAATTCCTGTTCCCACTGTTCACGGGCAGGGGCGCCGCGCTGTCCGTATTTGTTATCCAGAATCTCGTCGAAAGTGGTGATGTGCTTAGGCTCCTTTTTCATTGAAGTATTCCTCCATAATTTTTAATGCCTTATCTATTTCTGTACGAGGGGTCTTCTGCGTCTTCTTCTGAAAAGCATTTCCCAGTACAACCAGATTACCCTCATCGAAAAATGCAAAAATCCGGTAGGTGTTAGTGCCTATTTCTACCCTGATTTCGTAAAGCCCTTTCGTTCCCTCCAAATGCTTGAAAAACTTCTCCAGCACGCGCTTTAAAGTTCTGATCAATTCCAACGTCCATTCAATCTTCCGTTGGACTGAATCAGTCTGATCCTTGTAAAAGTCGAGGAAATATCTTTTGTAGGCTACTACCTGTCTGTGGTGACTCACATCCCAAAGTTACCTATTCAGACAACCACTCGCAAAACAGCAGACGGATTGTTTTGCTTCAGCCAGTAACTGTCTAAACTGTTAAGCCACCTTCAAACTATGCTTCTCCAACTGCTCCACGGCCTGGGCGACCAGTTGCGGATTCACCTGGTGTACCTCCACGCCCTTGCCGATCTTTTCGAGCAGCATGATGGTGAGGCGGCCCCCCAGGTGTTCGCGGAACTCGCGGAGGCCCTGCACCACGGCCAGTTCCCCATCGGCGTTGCGGGTGGACAGGGCCGGCGCGTACAGGGAAAAGCCCAGTGTTTCGAGCACTTCCAAAATGACGCGCAGTTCGGATTCGCTCAGCATCCCCGCCAGGTTGGCGTACACGCAATCAAGGGCAATGCCGATCGCTACGGCCTCGCCGTGCCGGATTTCGTAATCCGTAAGGGCTTCGAGCTTGTGGGCCGCCCAGTGGCCGAAGTCCAGCGGCCGGGAGGAGCCCATTTCGAAGGGGTCGCCGCCGGCGATGTGGGCCAGGTGCATCTGGGCGCAACGGTAGATGAGGTACTGCATGGCGGGCAGGTCGCGGGCGGCCAGGGCCGGGGCGTCCTGCCGGATGCGTTCGAAAAATGCGGCGTCCTTGATGAGGGCGACCTTGATGGCCTCGGAAATGCCGGCCCGCCAGTCGCGGTCGTCGAGGGTCGCCAGGAACGAGAAGTCGTTGAGCACCGCGAAGGGCGGGGCAAACGTGCCGAGGAAGTTCTTTTTATGGAACGCGTTGACGCTGTTTTTCACGCCCACACCCGAGTCGTTCTGGGCCAGCACCGTCGTCGGAATGCGGATGAGCCGGATGCCGCGGTGCGAAACGGCCGCCGCAAACCCGGCCATGTCGAGCAGGGCGCCGCCACCGATCACGGCAATGTAGCTGTGCCGGTCAATGCCGTAGTCGTTGACGGCCTGCTGAATCTGTTCCACCAGCGCCGGGTCATTCTTACAAGCCTCGCCGCCGGGCATCACCACGGGGTCGGCGCACAAGGCCAGCACGGAAGCGTGGGCCGCCGCGTAGGCTTTGACCTGCGCCGGGAGCTGGGGGTGGTGGGTCGCTACGCCGCTGTCAATGATGCAGTACACTTTGCGGGCCGTGGCATTGCCGTCCCCGCGCAGCACGTCAGCCAACAGGGGATTGGATGGTTCAAAAAGTCCATTGGTGAAGTGTACCGGGTATTGAAAAGAAACCTGAAATCGCTGTACGATGGGTTGCATATTCTGATTTTGTATGGTCACGGAGGCTGCCCGGGAGCGGCTATCAATGGAACAAAGGAAATGCCCGAAAAGTTGATTTGCCCCAGAAGACGCCGGCAAAATAGACACTTTCGCGATACTTCGTTAGCCTACATCCCACTACCGTGGTAATAGTAAACGAAAAATCGGTTTGCGGCCGGAGCGTACTCCCGGCGCAAACCGATTATTGAAAAGTGATTTACCGTTTACATCCCACTGGTGTTGAATTGGATGGTGTCCAGGGAGAACAACGGCTTGCCGCCCGCGTTGGGGTTGACGAACACGAAGTACAGGTCCTGCGGTCCCGTGATGCCGGCCACCGGCAGGGAAACCGGTCCCGCATGGTTGTTGGGCACGTCGGCTGCGCCCAGCACTTTGCCGGTGGGAGAACCCACGCGTACTTCGAGTTTGCCGCCGGCCGTACGGTCCCCCGAAGACAAGGCTGTGGCGTCAATCGAACTGATGTCGGTAAGGTCCAGTCCCTTGAAGGCCACGTAGGCGCCGTTGGTCAACCCGACGGCCACCTCGTTGCCCTGCGGCAGCTTGAACTTGAAGATTTCGTTCTGGGCGTTGTATTCCGCGGCCCGCACCTGCGGGTTGCGCAGGTACACGGCACTGGCGCCGGTGAGCGGCCGGACACCCGCCGAACCCTGGTCGGTGTAGGTGGCCGTCAGCGTAAACACGGTATTGTCCTTCTTCTTCGGGTCAGGGGTGGGTGACACCTTGCCGCTGGGGGGCAGCGACTTGGCGGCCGTGTTGCTGTTAGCCAGCGACAGCATCCACTTCACGATCTGCTGGGCGTCGCTTTCCTTCAGGGTGGGGTGGGCCGGCATGGCTACTTCGCCCCACACGCCGCCGCCGCCCTTGATGATCTTGGCCGTCAGGTACGATACGCCGTTGGCATCCTTCTGGTACCGCTGCGCCACGGCCGTAAAGGACGGGCCCACGGAAGCATCGCTCACCTGGTGGCACGACTTGCAGTCCAGCGTGAGCATGATGTTTTTACCCAGCGTGGCTTCCGAAACCACCTGGTGGCCCATTGAAGCGCCGGCCAGGTCAGTGCCCTTCACGTAGTCGGTGGCTACGTACAGGCTGTTCATGTCCACTTTGCCGTCTTTGTCGGTTACTTTCACCTGGTACTCCACGGGCTTGCCCGGGAAGTAGAAGCTGCGGTTGCCCTTCACGGCGATTTCCACCTGGGGCTGTTCGTTGCCGGCGTACACTTCCACCTCGGTGCTGCGGGCCGAAAGCTTGGCGGGGTCCACCACTTCCACGCGGATGGGGTAGCTGCCGGCTTCGGTCAGGGTGTATTGCAGCTGGGGCTCAGTGGTTTCCTTGCGGGTGTCGCCCACCGCCCACACGTAGGTAAGCTTCTCTTTCTCGGGGTCCGTGGCCTTCACGCGGGCGGTGAACGAGTACGGCAGGCTGCCGCTCAGCCGGTCAACGACCAGGGAGTCCACCCTGGGCGGACGGTTGCCGGAGTAGTAGTCAATGCGGGCCAGGCCGGCATCGGGGTTTTTGCTGAACCAGCCCTTGCCGTATTCGAGTACGTACATGCGGCCGTCGGGACCCATTTCCATGTCAATGGGCGCCGAAAAGGCGGTGCCGGGCATGAAGGGTTCCATTTTTTCGAAGTCGCCGTTGGGCTTCATCGTCACGGCTTTTACCCAGTTGCGAATCCAGTCGTAGATGAAAAGCTTGCCGTTGTAGTAGTCGGGGAAGCGGGTTTCCTTGGGATAGCTTTCGGCGTAATACACCGGCCCGGCCATGGCGTTGCGGCCCCCGGCGCCCACTTCCGGAAACTCCTTCGATTCGGCGTACGGGTAGTAGATGAAAGCCGGCGTGGTGGGCGGCAGTTGCGCGAGGCCCGTGTTGAAGCGGGACTGGTTGGCCGGCGTGGCGGTGTTGAACGGTTCGCCGCTCTGGCCGTTGCTGTAGTCGTAGGGGCGGTAGGCGTAGTTGTTGCCGATGAACAGCGGCCAGCCGAAGTTGCCGGCCTTGCGGGCCTGGTTCACCTCGTCGTAGCCGCGGGGGCCCCGGGTCGCCATGCTGTCTTCGCGGGCGTCGGGTCCTACTTCGCCCCAGTACAGGATGTTGGTTTTCTTGTCCACCGAGATGCGGTACGGGTTGCGGTGGCCCATCGTGTAGATTTCGGGACGCGTCTTGTCGGTGCCTTTGGCGAACAGGTTGCCCTCGGGAATGTCGTAGGTGCCGTCGGGCTTGATGCGGATGCGGAGTACCTTGCCGCGCAGGTCGTTGGTGTTGCCTGACGTA
>CADCTQ010000117.1 GCA_902805615.1 uncultured Cytophagales bacterium | reverse complement strand
GAAAGGTCGCGCGTACAGTTGCTCAAGGGATCGGGATTGGACGGAGGGAAAAAGCCTGGTCAATTCTTCAAGCAGTAAAGACTTCATAACAGTAGGGGCTTGGTGATCTATACGATTATGCCTGTGAGCCTATATACGAATTCCGGGGACTGCGTTTACCCCCAATTCTGCTAACGGGTTGCTTCCTTCGGTAAAAAGATGGGAAACTTCGACCAATCTTACCGGGCCGGCCGGGCTACCAACGACGAAGCCGCCCAGTTGGCTGGAACGGCTTCGTAGCTGGCGGTCCGGCCCGCAACCCCTCACGGCACCGGCTAAAACCCGTCCACCCACCCGCACCGGGCCGGCGGACGGGCAACCGGCGGATCAATACAGGTAGTTGAGCGCCGTGCGGTCGTAGGTGGAAAATTCACCCGTTTCGGTGCTGGAGAAGCAGGCGTTCATGATCGAGTTGGCGTCGTAGCCCGTGGGCGTGCCCGGAATGTGGACGGCCCCCGACGTGCCCTGGCCTTCCGTGCCGCCCGAACCGCAGCTGTAGGCGCGGTTGAACCAGTCGGTGTGGCGCAGGCCCACGCAGTGGCCCAGCTCGTGCGTAACCACGTGTTCGCACACGTCGAGCGAGTAGTTGCGGGTGCCGCCGTAGATCGTTACCGAACCGTAGGGGCTGCCGTTGCCCGGCGGGAAGCCGGCCACGCCGCCGGCGCCGCTGCCCGACTCACGCACCACGATGAGGCCCCCGGTGGTGACCCGCCGGAAGGTAAGGCCGATCCCCAGGGCGTTGAAGTTGGCAATGGCCCGGTCGAGCGCCTGGCTGATCGGGGTGGACAGGCTGGCGCCGCGCACCGTGATTACCTGCGGGCTGCGCACCAGGTTGTAGGTACGGTACTGTTCGCCGCGCGGACCGTTCACCACCACCGGGCTGCCCATCGCCCCCAGGGCCTGCGGCGTAATGATCATGTCGCCTTCCACCAGGAAGTCGGAACCTACTTTCCGCAGGTCGCTCACGTCAAAGCCCAGTTCCTGGAAACGGAGCCGTTCCGACTCGGTAACGGCTTGGGGGGCGTTGGCGGTGACGGGCGCGGCCTCTTCCGTCTTCTGGCAGGCGGGAATGGCAAGCATGGCAGCCGCAAAGGGTACGGCAAGCAGCAGGGAAGTAAAAGATTTTCTCATAAGAATAAATAAAGGATGGGGAAAAATGGAAAAAGGAGGGGGTTGTGGGTACGAAGGAAAATTTTGTAGGGGCAATAGGGGACCTGGCAGCACGCAATGGCCGTTTTCGGAAAATTCACGAAATAATTTACTTTTTTTAGCCCAAATCAGAAAGGGAATGCGGGCAGAAAATTTTTGGTTGGTGTCCTTTACGAAGGTGCCGGGGGAAAGATGCACCGGGGCGGGTGATTTTTTGCCCCGCTTTTCAGGAAGGAAACAAACCCCAAACTGAGGCTTGCTTCCTGGTAAGCGTACTGCAGAACTGCTTTTAACCTCTATTAAACGCAATGTAATAATATAAATAATGGTTTACAAGGCCCGCGCGAAATCGTTGTGCGCCTTTCCGCGGGGGTGGGGAAGCGGGGCCCGCAATTTTGTTGTCCCGGGACGCAACCTCCGGGGTGCCGCCGCGTATAGGGAGGTAGTTGGAACGATGGAGTTGGCTACGAACATAGATGAGCAGAACACCGGGTGATTACGGAGCAGGGAATACGAGGGGATGGTAATCGCTACGGTAGCAGAAAACGCTAAGAAAGATTTGTGCCGGCGGCCCCAGGGCCCGGCGATACCACACAAAGCCCTTGTACGCTACAAGGGCTTTGTTTTTGCCCGGGACTCCGTATTTACTACCATTTTTTAAATTCCGTATAAATTCTTTGCACATCATTTTGACAATCGCGTACAAGACGCTTGGTATCACAAGCCAGGGAGCTTTGAAAAAGAGATCAGCACACACTGCCCCCGGAAGCGGGATGCCAGCCAAGGATGGCCTCCGAAAACGCACGGGAACGGACTTCGACAGTGAGCACTACCGGTGCGGGGAATGGACATTCTCCGGTCATTTCTTTGGCAGGACTGCGCCGGCAAGCGCCTGCGTTACCGGATGCGCTGCGAAGAATCCCGCGTACTACAACGCAACCCGCTGCCATACAATCCGTTATAGCGATTACGAATCCCGCAGACCGGCAAAATGCGCGTTCAGCCAACTGGTACGCGATCAGGAGCCCGGCGGGCAAATGACGATACGCTTATTGAGCACCTGAAAATACGGACAGTTCTTAATAAAAAGTTCATAAATAGTTCAGTAACAAACCACAATCTAAATCAGTATAATTCCTCAATTATGAACAAGCAGTGGAAAAACCTCAAGAGCATCCTGGCAAAAGGGCTCTTCATGATGTCAACGGTAGCCCTTACCGGACTGTATGCCTGCAGCCAGGGCTCGGGTAGTGGTGAATCGGATGCAAGCGGTACGGATGCCACAACGGAAACAGGAACGGGCACCGACGCCGGAACGGGTACTGGCACCGACGCCGGGGCAACCGGTACGGGCACGGATACTACGGCCACGGGTACCGGCTCAGCCGCCGACACCATGAACACCGGAACGGGTACGGGCAGTGGAACGGGCACCGGCGCTGGTGGAACCGGCAGTGGAACGGGTACCGGCACGAGCGGATCAGGTTCGGGTTCCGGCTCAGGTTCCGGCAGTGGACAATAATCAAGATAAAATGGTCACGCGGCTTCTGGCCGCCGGCGACCGTTTTTTTATTTAATAAATGAACAATAATTCATAATAGACCCAAGTCTATTCAACCAGCTTACAATTATGCACAAGATCGAAAGAACCGTACGGACACTGATTGCAAAAGGATTTTTTGCAATGTCCATTTTGAGTCTCCCCCTGATGTATGCCTGTGCGCCGGGCACCGGCTCACAGAGCGGCACCACCGGCAGCGGTAACACCGACACCGGCAGCGGCACGTATGGCAGCGGCACCGGCACCACCGGTTCCGGCACTGGCACTACGGGTTCCGGCACGGGTACGACGGGTTCCGGCACCACCGGCTCCGGTACGACGGGTAGTGGCTCAGGCACTACTGGCTCAGGCACTACTGGCTCAGGCACTACTGGCTCAGGCACTACTGGCTCAGGCACCACGGGTTCCGGCACGACCGGCTCAGGTACGGGCACCACGGGTAGCGGTACCACCGGTACTTCCGGCACCGGCACGATGGGCAGCGGCACTACGGGCTCCGGCTCGATGGGCAGCGGCTCTACCGGCACCGACGCGGGCACTTCCGGCAGCGGCAGCACGGGTACCACGGGCTCCGGCTCAATGGGTACCAGCGGCACGCAGGGCGGCACGGGCACCTCGGGTACTTCGGGCAGCGGCGCCAGTGGCAACACGGGTACCAGCGGCTCGGGCAGCACGACCGGCAGCGGCACCACGGGCACCGGTACCACCGGCAGCGGCACGGGCACTACTGGCTCAGGCACCACGGGCACGGGTACGACCGGCTCGGGTTCGAGCAGCGGCACCTACGGCAGCGGCTCGGGTAGCAGCACCGGCACCGGCACCACCGGTACGGGCACTGGCACCACGGGTACTGGCACCCGCAGAAGCGGCACGGGCACTACTGGCACGGGCACTACTGGCACTGGCACCACCGGCACGGGCACTACTGGCACCGGCACGACCGGTACGGGTAGCGGCACGGGTACGGGCAGCGGTTCCGGCTCCAGCACGACTGGCAGCGGCACCGGTTCCGGCACTGGCAACCAGTAATCTGCCGGGCTAACGCCAACCCACGAAGAGGAGTGTACACAACTGTACACTCCTTTTTTTATTGCCCGAAACGGAGAGGGGCTTGGGGCGAAAGTAAAAGTACCGGTGAATGGCGCCGCAAAGCGGTGGTATAATGGCAGTGGTACAGGGGAGTCGCGTGCTGGCGCGAAGAAGAACGGGCTGGCGCGAAGCTGTGCTTCGTGCCGACTATGTTTCCGCCTCCGGCGGAAGGCAAGCAGTTCGCAATGCGTGCAGTGTTGCACCCTTGCCTGGGCAAGCTGGCGCAGGCGTCCGCCGGTGCCTTCCGGACTGGAAGCGTCTCGCTTCCCAGCCGACCGGCTTACGTCAGGCGGCTTACAGGTTTCAATCCGGTTACATGCTGTTTCTTCCCGTGCCGGTACGGACCAAAGCTTCAGCGGTCGGAATGAATTGTCCCTGGCAGGGGCAGGGACGCTGAATGTGCGAAAGGGGCAAGCGGACGCTTGAGAGGGGAAAACACCGGCGGACGCCTGCGCCAGCGTGCCCAGGCAAGGGTGGTCATGCGCCAGAACGGCGGGGAAATGCTTGACAGATGGGGAATACGAAACAACCAGTTACTACTACCTTCGTTCCACCGGAGGCGGAAAACAGACAAAGAATGAAGCAATGCTTCGCGCCAGCTCATCAGGCGCTGCCATTGCAACGCGGTACACGATTTTGTGATCTTTTTTGCCCGCTAAAGGCAAAAGGCAGGCCGTAAGAAAGGTGCGGCATTGCCCCTTGCTTACGCCCTGCCCTTTGGTCAGTTCAGTTACTGGATTTCCTGGCTGAGGGCCTTGAGGCGGGCCCGGACCACGCTGCCCGACACCCCGATGCTTACCTCGTACAGCACGAACAGCGGCATCGCCACCAGGATCTGGCTGATGATGTCGGGAGAAGGTGTAATGACGGCAGCCAGCACCAGGATCACGATGTAGGCGTGCTTGCGGTACTCCCGCATGAGGGCGGGGTGAATTACGCCGGCCTTGGAAAGGAAAAACGCCACGATGGGCAGCTGGAACATCAGTCCGCACGAAAGCGTAAGGGTGACCAGCGTGGAAAAGTAGGAGAGAATGTCAAACTCGTTGGCAATGCTCGGGTCAATCTTGTAGTTGGACAGAAAGTTGATGGTAAGCGGCGAGATGATGTAGTAGCCGAACAGGATGCCCATCATGAACAGCAGCGTCACGAAGAACGTAGCCCCGCGGGCCGCCCTGCGTTCGGCCGGGTAGAGGCCGGGCTTGATGAACCGCCAGACTTCCCAGAAGGCGTACGGGAAAGCGCACACGAGGCCGATGACGGCCGAGGTCGTGATGGCCGTGGTGAACTGGCCGCCCACGTTCCGGCTCTGGAGAATGAAGTCGAGCTTGTTGACGCACAGGCCAGCCGCACCCACGGCGTCGCCCAGTTTGCAAAGCATCCGGTACGTCCAGAAGTCCGTCCGCGTCGGGCCCAGCAGGATCACGTGAAACACCAGGTGCTGGTTGAGGAAGGCAAGAATGGCAAACAGGAAGATCGAACCGACCGAACGGATGATGTGCCACCGCAATTCCTCCAGGTGGTCGAGAAAAGACATTTCCTTTTCTTCCGGATTCGCTGCCTGCTCCCCGTCTTCCGGCCAATTATCCTGATAAGGCTTCACAGTGTCGTTACTTTGCAAGGTCATACAGATACAAATGTAGGCAATATTCAATGATTTAACGGGCAATGCCCCGCGCCCATACATACGTTTCCCGGCAGGCAAACAGATTTCCCGTACGCGATAAGCAGTAGGCAACCGGCAACGTTCGCGTACAGCTTACTGCCTACTGCATATTGCGTACTGCCTACTGCTTACTGCTCACCGCCAGTTGCTCACTGCGCACGGCCGACAAACGGCCCGTGGCAAGCATGATGATCATGGCCGAACCGGTCACGTACACGCCGATGATGAGGAACGGCACGGTGATGTGGGTGCCGGTAGTGAAGTAAGCCTGGCTGAACAGGAGGCTGAACAGGGTGCGCATGGACGTGTTGGTGAGGGTAAACACGCTGTTGATGCGGCCCATCAGGTAGTTGGGTACTTGCTTGAGCAGGTACGTCATGCGGAAAATGCGGATGCCGGTGTTGGCAAAGCCGGTCACGAAGCAGAACACGCAGAACAGGAAGGCGCCGCTGCCCAGGGCAACGAGGGCAAAGCTGCCCCCGGCCAGCGCCATGAGCACGATGATGGCCTGCTGCGTGGAACGGCTGGCGAAGAGCCGCCGGATGATGATGCCGGCCAGCAGGGCGCCCCCGGCAAACAGGGCCTGGGCGGCACCCGTGAGCAGGGGTCCGCTTTTGAGGTGGTTGAGCAGGTACGTCGGCATGAGGGTGTGCAGTTCTACCGACACGGCCACGAACACCACGTTCGAAAAGGAGCCGAACACGATCAGCATGGGCTGCCGGCGCAGGTAGCCCAGGCAGGAGGCCATGCGCTGCCCGAAGTTGCCCGTCTCGCGGCGGGTGGGGCACTGGGCCACGTACCGGATGCGGCTGATGAGCCCGGCCGCCGCCAGGTAGGTGAGGCCGTCGAGGGCAAACACTTCTTCCAAAGACCAGGGGTGGATGACGGGGGAGAAGCCGCACGCCTCCTGCCACCAGGCCGGCGTGCCTTCCACGCCGCAACCCGACAGGAGCAGGGCCGCCAGGGCCCCCGACAGGATGGACGTGCACTGGCCGGTGATCTCGAGTTGCGAAGTGAGCCGGGCGTAGTGCTGCGGCGGGGTGATCTCCTGCGCAAAGGCGTACAGGTTGGGGTAGTGGATCTGGTAACCCAGCAGGGTGGTGGCAAAGATTGCAATGATGAGCAGGTCGGGAATGGCGCCGGTGGCGTACCCGAGGCTGCTCACCGCCAGCAGGATGGCGGCCTGCACCAGGCTGGTGCCGACGAACACCTGCTTGCGGGGCCACCGGTCCACGAGGCCGCCGGCCACCACGCCCCACACCAGCGTGAACAGGGTAATGAAGGCGTAGGCAAAGTTGAAGTCGGCGGCGTGGTTGTTGCGGGCGAAATACCAGGGAATGGACAGCATGGAAACGCCCTGGGCGATCCCGGAGATGATATTGGCCGCAAAAAGCAGCCAGAGCACACGTTTATTCAAAGGTTAGGCGTAAAAGTTCTCGATAGGTTCTCGTTAGGGGTGGGCTGGTGTGGTTCGGGCTGAATATGGCGAATAAAGCAATGAAAAGGGGCACGGCCGGGGATAATATTTTTTAATGCGCCGGGCTACCCGTCCGGTAACCACGCATTCCCTGGAAGCAGGACCGCTTTTTCGCGTCGCCGGGCTGCAAAGGTAGGGGATTTATCGGGATGTGGGAGATTGGGGGAATTGGGGATCGGGGAGTAGGAGGCTGGGTAATAGGGTAGTAGGGGATGGGGGTAATTGGGGAATAGGGGGACTTGGTATTGGGGAGCGGGTAATAAAAAAAACGGGACCGGCTGTTGGCGGGTCCCGTTCGGGGTCTTGGGCGGCGGGCCTTTGCGGCCGGCGCTATGCCTGGCTTACTTTCTGTACGCTTACGTGCCCGTTGGGTCCGGTGGCCTTCGAATACGTCGGGCAGGTGTACCGACGGGCGCAGGATGACAGGGCTACGGAAGCAACGAAAGCAAGGAGAATAATTTTTTTCATCTGGATATGCCGTTAGGTGATTAACACACTTCTAAAGGTAACACTTAAATCAATACGTTTTTATCCGCTCGTACCGGGGTGCTACCGGATAACGAAAAACGGGTGTAATGTTTCCACGTACACCCGTTTTTTTTTCGCGGAGGGGTTTACTTGTAGCCCAGAATCTTCAGCATGGACTCACTCGTCTGCTCGGGGGCGAACAACCGGGTGATGATCTTGCCGTCGGCGTCGCGGTCAATGATAACGTGCTTGGGCGCCGGAATCAGGCAGTGCTGGATGCCCCCGTAGCCGCCCAGCGACTCCTGGTAGGCCCCGGTGTGGAAAAAGCCGATGTACTGCGTTTCGCCGTCCTCAATGCGAGGTAAGAAAACCTCGGAAGTGTGCGCCTCGGAGTTGTAGTAGTCCATGCTGTCGCAGGTCAGGCCGCCCAGGTTCACCTTGTGGTGCGGGTTGTCCCAGTTGTTGACGGCCATCATGATGTACTTCTGGTTGAGGCCCCACGCGTCGGGCAGATGCGTGATGAACGAACCGTCAATCATGTACCACAACTCCTTGTCGTTCTGGAGCTTCTGGTCGAGCACCGAGTAGAGCACCGCGCCGCTTTCGCCCACCGTGTAGGATCCGAACTCGGTGAAGATGTTGGGCACGGGCACGTTGTTCTTCTCGCAGATCCACTGGATGTTCTCGATCACCTGGTCGGCCATGTACTCGTAGTCGTACTCGAAGGCCATCGAGGTCTTGATCGGGAAGCCGCCGCCGATGTCAATGGTGTCGAGTTCGGGGCAGACCTTCTTCAGTTCGCAGTATTTGTAGACGAAGCGGCTCAGTTCGCTCCAGTAGTAGGCCGTATCCTTCATGCCGGTGTTGATGAAGAAGTGCAGCATCTTGAGCGAATACTTCGGGTTGTCCTTGATGCGCTCCTTGTAGAGCGTATTCACGTCGTTGTAGCGGATGCCCAGGCGCGAGGTGTAGAACTCGAAGTTGGGTTCTTCGTCGGCGGCAATGCGGATGCCCAGCTTTACGTGGCCCTTCACCGACTCGTCGTAGGCGTCGAGTTCCTTGAGGTTGTCGAGGATGGGAATGCAGTTGCGGAAGCCGTTGTTGAGCAGGTCGGTGATGTTGTTGGTATAGAGTTCCCGCTTGTAGCCGTTGCAGATGATGAAGATGTCCTTGTCAAGCTTCTGGCGCTTGTACAAATCCTTGATGATCTCAATGTCGAAAGCCGACGAGGTTTCCAGGTGAATCCCGTTTTTCAGCGCCTCTTCCACCACGAACTGAAAGTGCGAAGACTTGGTGCAGTAACAATACGTGTACTGGCCCTTGTATTTGTACTTTTTGATCGCACTGTTGAAAATGCGTTTGGCATTCTGAATGTGTTCGCTGATTTTGGGCAGGTACGTGATCTTCATCGGCGTGCCGTACTCCCGGATGATGTCCATCAGGGGTACGCCGTTGAAGATGAGTTCATTATTCTCTACGCGAAACTCTTCGCTGGGGAATTCAAAGGTTTGTTCAATGAGATCAATGTAGCTCTTCATCTTGACGGCTAGGGTCTATAAAAATTTTAAGAGTGCGAAAATGACATAAAATCACAATCTTTGCAATGCACGTAACATAAATTTAAAACTGTGCAAACCCGAAAGGTTGCAAAAACCTTCCGGGTTTCCTTTTCATCGCAAACACACTGGAAACGCACCTTTTTCGGCGAATAGTTCCGGTAACACAGGTAATTTTTGTCCCCGTATGCACATTGAACCGGTTTTACAACAATCTGTGAGCCAAGCCCTTGAAGAGCTTTTCGGCGTCCAGGTTCCCGCACCTGCCATTTCCCTCCAGCCCACGCGCAAGGATTTCGAAGGATCGCACACATTCGTGACCTTTCCGTTCGCCAAACAGACCCGGAAAAGTCCCGACGAAACGGCCCGCCTGGTGGGCCAGTACCTGCAAAGCCGCACGGAGATCGTAGCCGGGTTCAACGTGGTAAAAGGCTTCCTCAACCTTACCCTCACCGACCGGGTGTGGCTCGACGTGTTCCGGGCGCTGGAGGCCGACCCGCAGTACGGCGAGTTTCCCGAAAACGGCAAGTCCGTGATGGTGGAATACTCGTCGCCCAACACCAACAAGCCCCTGCACCTGGGCCACCTGCGCAACAACTTCCTGGGCTACTCGGTTGCCGAAATACTTAAAGCCAATGGTTATAAAGTGTTCAGGACCAACGTGGTCAACGACCGGGGCATTCACATCTGCAAGTCCATGCTGGCCTACGGGAAGTTCGGCCAGGGCGAAACCCCGGAGTCGTCGGGTATGAAGGGCGACCACCTCATCGGCAAGTACTACGTGGCGTTTGACAAGGCCTACAAGCAGGAAATCGAAGACTTGAAGGGCCGGGGCGTGGGCGAGGAAGAAGCCAAGAAAAAGGCGCCCCTCATGCTGGAAGCCCAGGACATGCTGCGCCGGTGGGAGCAGGGCGACCCCGATACAGTGGCCCTCTGGAAAAAGATGAACGGCTGGGCGTACGAAGGTTTCGAGCAGACCTACCAGCGCATGGGCGTGTGGTTCGACAAGTATTACTACGAATCCAATACGTACCTGCTGGGCAAGGACATCATCGAGGAGGGCCTGCAGAAGGGCGTGTTCTACCGCCGCCCCGACGGCTCGGTGTGGTGTGACCTCACCGGCGACGGCCTCGACGAAAAACTCGTGCTCCGCAGCGACGGCACTTCGGTGTACATCACCCAGGACCTGGGCACGGCCGACCTCAAATACGGCGATTACGGCATGGAAAAGTCGCTCTACGTGGTCGCCACCGAGCAGGATTACCACTTCCAGGTGCTCTTCCTGATCCTCAAGAAACTGGGCCGCACCTACGCCGACGGTCTCTACCACCTCTCGTACGGCATGGTGGACCTGCCCACCGGCCGCATGAAGTCCCGCGAAGGCACCGTGGTGGACGCCGACGACCTGATGGACGAAATGGTGCAGACGGCCCGCGAACGCACCCAGGAGCTGGGAAAAATCGAGGAATACACGCCCGAACACGCCCAGAAATTGTACGAAATGCTGGGGCTGGGCGCCCTGAAGTACTTCCTGCTGAAGGTGGACCCGAAGAAACGGATGGTGTTCAACCCGGAAGAGTCCATTGACTTTCAAGGGCATACGGCTTCTTACATTCAGTATTCCCATGCCCGTACTTCGGCCATTCTGCGCAAAGCGAAAAACGATAACATCAGCCCGGATTGGTCGGAGCTGCAAAAAATCCACGGGACGGAAAAAGATTTGATTGCCTTGCTGGCGACTTATCCCGACCGGGTGAAAGAGGCCGGAGCAGAGTATGCCCCATCCGCACTGGCCCAATTTGCGTATGAGCTTTCCCGTGCGTACAGCCGCTTTTTCACTGACGTTTCCATCTTCAACGCCGACACCGAAACCGAAAAGCGTTTCCGCGTGGCCCTCACTGCCCAGACGGCCCGCCTGATCCGCAAGTCCATGAACCTGTTGGGCATCGGCGTCCCGGAACGCATGTAGAGACGCCATTGATGGCGTCTTTCTCCGACCCGTTGGTAAAAAAGGTGGAAGGGGTTAATTTACTGATCTAATTTTGAGAAGATTATGGGTGAAGTGAAGGATAAAACGCAAACCCGGGCACCACGCCGCAAAACGATTCCGGAGGCATTGGTGTACGAACGGCTTCCGGACGGTACGCCCATTTACTACCGGGGCTATAAGGATTACATCAAGGGCACAAGAAACATTGAATCCATCGTGGGGAGCAGCTACCAACAAAGTTTGATCATCACCAGAATACTGAGATTTCTGTTTAAACAACTGCCGGAACACCAGTACGAGGTGTTGACCAATGAATTCGGAATGAAAACCAGCAACAAAGGCTGGCGTAACCTTGACATTGCCATCTACGACCGGGCACAATTGAAAGGAATTCCGGTGGAGGCAAAATACCTTTCGATTCCACCTAAAATAGTGATCGAGGTAGACACCAAAGCGGAACTGGAAGATTTGCCCGTGCCGCTCGACTATTATCACCTCAAAACCGATGAACTGCTCAGCCAGGGCGTGCAGAAAGTGATCTGGGTATTTACGGCCAACGAGAAAATCATGGAGGCGGAAGCCGGGAAGGACTGGATCACGTCGGGGTGGACGCGCAGCATTGCCCTGCCGGAAAATGTAACCTTGAACCTGGCAAACTTAATGGCCGGAAATTTGTTGTAAGGTGAAGCCGCATCTTCTTATCATTGCACAAACCTAAATCGTATTCGCATGAACCTCACCGCCTTAGCCTTCACCGTGTTCCTCTCGTTCTTCGGCATCATCGCCAGCCGTCCGGCCGACGACACCACCAAGCCCAAGCAACCTTTCCACGCCTTCAAAATGAACTCCATTGACGGGGAGGCCATTGACTTCTCCCAGTACAAGGGCAAGAAAGTGATGCTGGTCAACGTGGCCTCCAAGTGCGGTTTTACGCCGCAGTACGCCGAACTGGAAAAACTCCACGAGCAGTACGGCGACAAGCTGGTGATCCTCGGCTTCCCCGCCAACAACTTCGGCAGCCAGGAGCCCGGCACCAACGACGAAATCCAGGAGTTCTGCAAGAAGAACTACGGCGTGAAGTTCCAGATGTTCGAGAAGATTTCCGTGAAGGGCGACGACCAGCACCCCCTCTACCAGTGGCTTTCCAAGAAAGAACTCAACGGCTGGAACGACGAAGCCCCCAAGTGGAACTTCACCAAGTACCTCGTCAACGAAAAAGGCGAACTCATCAAAGTGTTCCCCTCCAAGGTAAAGCCCACCGACAAAGAGGTGATCGAAGCCATCAACAGCTAAGCCATTTGCCGCAATGCCTGAGAGACTTCGAAAGTTTTTGCGACTTTTGAAGTCTCTTTGTTTTAGGGTACACTGAGGTACACTGATCTGTTATGATGATTATGATTAGGACTGATTTTAAGAGAGGGAGGAATCAGAAGAAAAAATCATAACCAATCATAATAAATCAGTGTACCATCATCAGCGTACCATTCACCCCTAACCACCACCCCCGTGAACGCCAAAGCCTGGATTTCGGCCGCCCGGCCCCGCACGTTGCCCCTTGCCCTGGCCAGCATCGGCATGGGCAGCTTCCTGGCCGCCTCAGTGGGGGCGTTCAGCTTCCGGGTGTTTTTGCTCTGCGCCTTTACCACCATCTTTTTGCAGGTCCTCTCCAACCTCGCCAACGATTACGGCGACACGGTGCACGGGGCCGACAGCCAGGAGCGGCAGGGACCCAAGCGGGCCGTGCAGGCGGGCCTGATCTCCGCCCGGCAAATGCGCGCGGCCATGATCCTGTTTGCGCTGCTCTCCCTGTTTACGGGCGTCTGGCTTCTCTACGAAGCCCTTAAGGATGCTTCCGCCCAGACCATCGGCTTGTTCTTCGGCCTGGGCCTGTGCGCCATTGGGGCGGCCGTCACCTACACGGCGGGCAAGCGGCCCTACGGCTACGCGGGCCTCGGCGACGTGTCGGTGCTGCTCTTTTTCGGCCTGCTGGGCGTGCTGGGCACGTACTACCTGCACACCAAATCCATCAGCCCGGTGCTGGCGCTGCCGGCCCTGTCGTGCGGGTTTTTTGCCACGGCCGTGCTCAACGTCAACAACATCCGCGACATTGATTCCGACCGGAAGGCGGGCAAAAAGTCCATTCCCGTGCGGCTCGGGCGGGAGGCGGCCGTGCGGTACCACTGGCTGCTGCTCGGCGCCGGGCTGCTGTGCGCCGTGACCTACGTGGCCCTTACGTACGCATCGCCCTGGCAACTGCTCTTCCTGGTGACGCTGCCGCTGCTGGCACGCAACGCCCTGGCCGTCAAAAAGAAACGCACTGCCCCCGAACTCGACCCCTACCTCAAGCAAATGGCCCTCACCACGCTGCTCTTCGTGCTCACGTTCGGGCTGGGACAACTGCTTTAGAAAGGAGACCGGATCAGGATTTACCGGATTAAAGGATGACCAGGATTACGGCGCGGATGCGGGGGATAGGGTTTAAAGCCTATCCTGTGGATCGTAACATCAGGCGCTCAAGCCCGACCAGTCCGGGACGACACTCCAAGGAAGCAGCACTCCAATACCAGTAGGATAGGTTTGAACCCTATCCTCTTCCTGCGTCCTTTGCGCCATTGCGTGAAACCCTTTCTGCGTGAAACTACGAAAACGGGATGACCGGGGCTTCGGCGCGGAGGGCGTCGGCGAGGTCCATGCGGAGGCGCCACTCTTTGGGCCAGTAGTTGTTGGCCCGGTTGCCGATCCGCTTGACCCACCCCAGCGGCAGTCCCGCGCATGAAACCAGGCCCCAGCCGTTGGGCAACGCTTCGGGCACCACGTCTTCGCGGCGCAGGTAACGCAGCGCCGTTTCGGGGTCGAGTTCCTGGGCGGGAAAAGCCCCGGGGGCCCGGTGGATTGATAGGGCCAGCCCCGGCAACGGGTTGGCCTGCGTACGCACCAGCTCGGCCGCTTCCGTGCCGGCGTACACCACCTTCAGGTGCCCGAAAATCTGTTCGGCCGCTTCCCGGTTCCCCGCGGGAATTGCCACCAGCTTGTCGTTCCATTTCAGCCAGTCCACCGCGTCCGGGTTCCGCAGCCAGCCGGCCACGGGGCCGAGTTCCTTGCGGGTCGCCAGCGGCAAGCCTCCCTTGCGGCCCCGGCGCGACGAAGCGTCGCCGGAAGTTTTGCGCACGGCCGCCATGAAGAGCCCTTCACCCGCCACGCGGTGCGGCCAGAACCGGTAGCCCGTGAGCGGCCCCACGGCGATTTCTTCCACGCCCCACGCCGGGTCGAGCGGAATGGGCACGTTTTCGACGTCTTCCCGGGCCAGCAGCCACCGCAGGTTGTCCTCGTTTTCGGCCGCTTCGTAGGTGCAGGTGCTGTAGATGAGCACCCCGCCGGGCTTGAGGGTCGCCCAGGCGTCGGCCAGGATGCGCTGCTGCCGCTCGGAACAAAGCTGCACGTTGGCCTCCGACCACTCCCGCACGGCATCGGGCTCCTTCCGGAACAGTCCTTCGCCCGAGCAGGGCGCATCCACCAGCATTACGTCAAACAGGCCCGGAAGGCGGCCGAAGTCGGCGGGGTCGTTGTGGGTGACCACGGCGTTGCCCGTGCCCCACTTGGCGAGGTTTTCGGCCAGGATGTGCGCCCGGGCCCGGATCACCTCGTTGGCGACCAGCAAGCCGCCTTCCGGCAGCAATGCGGCCAGGTGCGTACTCTTGCCGCCCGGCGCGGCAGCCAGGTCCAGTACCACCGGTTCGTCCACGCCGGCAACGGCCCGGGCAAAAGCTTTTTCGAGGAACATCGAGCTGGCCTCCTGCACGTAGTACCCACCGGCGTGCCACCGGGGATCGGCCGCAAACAAGGGCCGCGCCGGCAAGTAGTAGCCCGCCTCCGACCAGGGAACGCGTTCGAGGCCGGTCACCGTCACCCCTTTGGCGGCATTGAGGCGAATGCTCACCGGGGCCGGCGTCCCCAGCGCCGCCAGGAACGCCGGCAAGTCCGGTCCCAGGGTTTGACCCACCCGGCGGGTAAAAGCGTCCGGCAGGTTCAATGGGCGTGGTGCGGTCATGGAGAAGGGGTTAAGCGTGAGCGAGCAGGGGAGAGGTCCGGTTGTGCGGCGCCCGGCAAAAGTAAGTCATCTTTACCGGAAGCGGCTTACCGGTTCAGGTAGTACGCCGTGGTAAACCAGATGGCCGTTTCCGTCTTTCCCGTGCCAATGTCGTTGAGGCGGTACTGCACGCCGGCTTCCAGCTTCCGCTCCTTGCTGAAGTACCACCCCACGCCCAGGTACAGGCGGTTGGCGCCGAAGCGTTCGTGGGCGTTGAAGGAGAAGAGCACTTCGTTGGACGTGATCAGGTACTGCTCCCCGGGGTCGAGGCGGTCGCCGCGCAACGGGGTTTCGTAGGCGATGCGGTAGCGCCACCGGTTGATGAACGAGGCGTCCTCGAATCGCTGCTCGGCCCGGAACCGGTTGGCAATGCGGGTGCCGCCGGGGTACACCAGGAAGGTGAGCTGTTCCATGATGCGGTGTTCGCGGCCCGGCTCGGGGTCGAGCAGGTCGTTGAACCGGAAGGCGTAACCACCCGTGAGCTGCGTGCCGGGCCGCAGGTTGTAGGTGCCGAAGAGCTGCACCATCGTGTAGTTGACCTGGTACTTTGATGCTGCGCCTTCCCCGGACGGCTCGTTGAACGTCTGCTGCACGGCCAGCTTCCCGTTGGCGCTCCAGCGTTTGCCCAGCTTCTGGGTGTACGAAAATTCCGGCTCCCACATCCAATACGGCCCCCGCTGGGCAAAGGCCCCGGCCGGAAGCAGGAAGAGGGTCAGCAGGGGTAAGATGGACAGGTACCGGGTCAAGGGGAGTTAGGGAGTTTAGGAGTTGAAGAGTTAGGGAGTTTAAGAGTCAGAGAGTTTGGGCGTTCAGAGTTAAAAGCATTGTCCATCAACTCTCAAACTCCCTAACTCTCAAACTCCTCAACTCCCTAATACAGAATGTTGTCCAGAGACCGGCGTACGATTTGCCGCCGTTCCAGCAGGTTGCCGTCGGGGTCGAAGAGCAGTTCGTAGGCGCCCAGGTGGGACGGGGCGGTCACGTCTACTTCCAGTTCGTAGCGCACCGTGGCCGGGCCGGGCTCCGAGCGGCCGAGGATTTCAATTATCTCCTGGTCGGAAACACCTGATCGGCCCGCCGAAAACTGCACCTGCGTCCGCCGCACCCGGTGGCGTCCGAATTCCTTTTCGAGCCGCCCGTTCACCGCCTCGCGGACTTCCTTGGGCAACGACCCGTACCGGACCAGCTTTTCGGCGTCCAGCAGCGACCCGTCTTCCTTGAACTCAATGCTGTACTGGTGCCCTTTCCACTTGAGCTTGCTTTCGTAGCTCACCTGTTCCCCGTTCGTTTCGCGGTAAAAGCGGACCTTGCGGGCCTCTGACAATACGGGCTCCAGCAGCGTGAGGGCCTTCTCGGGCATTGCTTCCCGGGAAATGGAAGTTTCCACCTCGTTTTTAACGTCCTGGGCCTGGGCGGTCAACACGGGCAGCAACGCGGTGAATACGAGCAAACGGCAATGTTTCATGGATATCAGTTTCCGGACCTGGTTTTTAAACGGGGTATGGTACACTGATGGGTTATGATGATTATGATTTATTATGATTTTTCTTCTGATTTCTCCTCCCTTTAAAATCAGTCCCAATCATAATCATCATAACAAATCAGTGTACCACTAAAAGATGAACTTCGTGGACAGGAACTTGGACTTGTGGCCTTCCACGATGTCGTTGAGAATCTGCTTGTTCTCCTCGGTCATCTTGGTGGCCACCAGCGTCCGGATGGAGAAGGAGCGGAGGGCGTCTTCCACCGACAGGGTGCCCTCGGCGGAGTCTTTGCGGCCCGTGAACGGAAACTTGTCGGGGCCCCGCTGGCACTGGGCGTTGATGTTGACGCGGCTCACCTGGTTCACCAGCGGGTCAATGAGCTGGGCGATCTGCCCCGTGTCGGTGCCGAAGATACTCACCTGCTGGCCGTGGTCGGAGTCAATGATGTAGCCGATGGGCTCCTCGATGCTGTCGAAGGGTACTACCGGGATGATCGGTCCGAACTGCTCCTCGCGGTAGAGTTTCATCTTTTCGTTGACCGGGTATACCACCGCCGGGTAGAAGAACGACTGGAACGTCTGCCCGCCGCCCGCGTTGACGACTTCCGCGCCGTGGGCCCGGGCGTCGTCGAGGCATTCGTTGAGGTAGGCCGGCTTGTTGGGTTCGGGCAGCGGCGTGAGGGCCACCCCTTTTTCCCAAGGCATCCCGTATTTGAGTTTGGCAATCTCCTGTCCCAGCCGCTCCAGGAACCGGTCGGCCACGGCCCGGTGCACGAACAGGATTTTGATGGCCGTGCAGCGCTGCCCGTTGAACGACAGCGTGCCCAGGATGCTCTCTTTCACGGCCAGTTCCAGGTCGGCGTTGGCCAGCACGATGCCCGCATTCTTGGCGTCGAGGCCGAGCACGGCCCGGAGGCGGTTTACCTTGGGGTGCATCTTCTTGAGCTGGTCGGCCACCTTGCTGGAGCCGATCAGCGTGAGCACGTTGATCTTGCCGGACTTCATCAGGTCGGGCACCACCGAGTTGCCGCGGCCGTAGATGGTGTTGACCACGCCCCGGGGGAAGCACGTGCGGAAGGCTTCGAGCATGGGGTAGTGCAGCAGCGTGCCGTGCTTGGGGGGCTTGAACAGGATCGTGTTGCCCATCAGGATGGCGGGGATGAGCGTGGTGTAGGTTTCGTTGAGGGGGTAGTTGAACGGACCCATGCAGAGCACCACGCCCAACGGCGACCGGCGGATCTGCCCCACGATGCCCTGCTCGATGATGAACCGCGACGAGGACCGGTCCACGTCCTTGAGGGCGTCAATGGTGTCGTAAATGTACTCGACCGTGCGGTCAAATTCCTTGTTGGCGTCGGCCAGCGACTTGCCGATCTCCCACATGAGCAGGTTGACCACTTCGGCCTTTTTTTCGCGCATTCGGGCAATGAAATTTTCCATGCAACCGATGCGGTCGGCGATGGGCATGGTGGGCCACTCGCCGCGGCCGTTGTCGTAGGCCCGCACGGCGGCATCGAGGGCTTCGGTGGCTTCGGCCGAGGTGGTGAGCGGGTAGCTGCCGATGGTCTGGCGTTTGAGTTCCCCGTTTTCGCGTACGAAGATCGGTGAGAGCACCTCGTGGGTGGTGCCGTCCCACTGCCGCATCTGGCCGTCAACCAGGTACTCGCGCTGGTGAATGGCCTGCTTGAGGCGGAACTCCTCCGGAATCTGGCCGGCCTCCGGGAATATGTCCGCAATCGGGGATAAGGAAGTTGCAATCATGCTCGGAAGGTGATTTTGGGTGGGGAATGTAAGAAAGTGGGGCCAAATTAGGGAAACATCGGGAGAATGGGAATGGGGAACTGGTATTGGGGTAATGGAGAATAGGGTATTGGGGTATTGGTAGATTAAGGTATTGGGGACGCGTGCCTGGACTTTCCCGGAATGCACGGGCACGCAGTACCCAATACCCTGATCCCCCAATACCCCAATACCAATTCCCCAAAAGAATCCCGCAAAGGGCTGGCATGGTACCCCAGGATTCGTATTTTTGTTAGCGCCTGCCGACCCTGGCTTCCTTTTTCAATTGTCCATTTTTCATTACCCAATCCCAAATTACAACCTATGCCTGCCTGGTTTTTATGCAAGATCCGTTACCGGAAAGAAGCCGAAAACGGTAAACAACTCACCATCAACGAGTCTTACCTGCTGGATTGCGTTTCCTTCACGGATGCCGAAGCCCGCGTGTACCGCGAACTCGAAAGCATCATCAAAGACTTTACCCTCACCAGCGTAAGCCCCATGAAGGTGGCCGACGTGTTTCACTACGAAGACGCCGAAACGTGGTTCAAGTGCAAGGTGAGCTACGTGTCGCTCGACGAAAAGAGCGGCAAGGAGAAGAAAATCCAGAACCTGATGCTGGTAACGGCCGAAAACGCGAAGCAGGCCTACGAACGGATCGAAGAGAGCCTCAAGACGATGCTGGTGCCCTTCGACATCACCGACATCAACACCACCAACATCGTCGAAATCTTCCCCTACTACGCCGAGGAAAAAGTGCCCGCCAACTTCCGCCCGCTCAAGGAAGTGGAGGCCGAGCAGGAAGCGTAGAACCCGGTATGCGTTGTCCGCTGTTCGATCATACGGTTGACTTCACCAAAGCGGAAGGCGGTC
>CADCTQ010000116.1 GCA_902805615.1 uncultured Cytophagales bacterium | reverse complement strand
TCGCCTTCCCGCCGCGACAGCAGGAGGGGCAGTTCCTGGGCCACGAAGGTTTCGCCGGTGCCGTACACTTGCCGCAGGATTTCGTGGATGCGGGTGCCGGCCACTTCGGGCAGCGCCGCCAGCAGGGGTTTGTCGAGCAGGTCGCGGCCGGGGAAAATGCGCCGGTAGGCCGGGTTTGCCAGCTCAAACACCAGTTCGGGCCCGTGGAGGATCACGATGGGGGCGGGGGCCTCCATGAACAGGGCGTGCAACTGCCGCCGCCCGGCCTCGGCTTCGGCGCGGGCCGTTTCCAGCTGGGCCGTGCGGCGCCCCACCCGGGCTTCCAGGTCGGCGTTCAGCCGCTGTAGGGTCCGTTGGGTGCGCACCAGTTCGGCGTTGGCGCCCCGCAGTTCGTGGTTGGCGGCGGCCAGTTGCCCGTTGAGCCGCTGCAGAGCCTGTTCATTCTCTTCCACCTGCCGCCGGGCCTCCACCAGCACGGTCACCTCGTAGGCAAACACGAAAATGCCGTCAATGTCGCCGGCCGGGTTGCGGATGGCCTGGTAGATGAAGTTGTAATAGTTGTGCCCCAGTTCGCCCTTGTTCTGGTGGTCGAGCTGCACCTGCATCTCGTGGGCGTAAAAGGTTTCGCCGGTGCGGTACACCCCGTCGAGCAGGTCGAAGATGGGCTGGCCGGCCAGTTCGGGCATGGCCTCGGCAATGGGCAGGCCCAGCAGCGGCCGGTCGCCCACGAGTTGCTGGTAGGGCGGGTTCACGAACCGGAACACGTGCCGGGGCCCCTCGAAAATGCAGATCAGCGCCGGGGCCTGCATGAAAATGTGGTGGAGCCGCTGCCGTTCGAGTTCGGCTTCGGCCCGGGCGTTTTGCAGTTCACCGGTGCGGCGGGCCACCACCGCCTCCAGTTCGTCGTTGAGGGCCTGCAACGCTGTTTCGCTCTCTTCCACCCGGCGGCGGGCCAGCACCTGCTCGGTCACGTCGTAGGCGAACACGAGCAGCCCGTCTACTTGGCCCCGGGCGTCGCGCCGCGCCTGGTAGGTGAAATTCCAGTACCGGTCCTCGGGCGGCGCCCCCGGCACCGGGGTGATGGGCACCAGCATTTCATCCCCCCGGAAGGGCTCACCCGTCCGGTACACCCGCCCGATGACCTCCCACAGGGGCAGGCCGGCGGTTTCCGGGAACACTTCCAGCAGCGGCTTGCCGAGCAGTTCGCGGCCGGGAAACAGGGCCTGGTAGGCCGGGTTGGCCAGTTCGTACACCAGGTCGGGGCCGCGGTGGATGCAGATCACGGCGGGGGCCTGCATGAACAGGTGGTACAGCCGGTCGCGTTCCAGGCGGGTTTCCTGCTGGGCCAGGTGCAACTCGCCGGTGCGCCGGGCCACGCGTTCTTCGAGGCCGGCGTTGAGTTCGCGGAGGGCTTCCTGCACCCGGAACAGCTCCCCGTTGCTGGCCCGGATGGCTTCGTTGGCGGCCCGCAGTTCGGCGTTGACCGCCGCCAGGTCCTGGGCGCTCTGCTGCAACTGCAACTGGAACAGCTTGCCTTCCTGCTCGGCCAGCTTCTGCTCGGTAATGTCCTGCACCATGCCGCTCAGGTAAGTGACCTTGCCCTGCTGGTCGGCGAACGATTCGACGTGGCGGCGGATGTAGCGTACTTCGCCGTCGGGCCGCACGAGGCGGTGGGTAAAGCTGACCCGGCCGGCCTTCTGCTGCGAATGCCGGATCTTCTCGATCACCCAGCTCTTGTCTTCGGGGTGAATGAAGGAGAGGACGCGCTGCAAGTCGAGGGGTTCGCTCTGCGGCGCCAGGCCATGGATGCGGTACATCTCGTCGGACCAGTAGGTGGCATTGGTGGCGGGCGTCCACTCGAAGCTGCCGATGTGTCCGATGGCCTGGGCCTCCTTGAGGCGGCGGTGCTCCTGTTCGAGCCGTTCGCGGGTGCCGGACCCGTCCGGCTCGGCCCGGGTGACCTGGTGGAGAATGTATTGCAGCCGCCCTTCCGCGTCGGGCACGGGGGTGTTGCGGACCCGGGCGTCCGGTGCCGCGCCGGCCGCGGACCCTTCCGGGGCGTAGGGGCCCGGCGGCCAGGCGTCGGGGCGGAGGGTTTCCCGGAGCTGCCCGGCGGAGCGCCCCATGGCCGCGGCCACGGGGTTGCCCTCCGCCCCGTGGCCCGCCCCGAAGAGTTGCCCGAAGAAGGTGCCCACCAGGTCTTCGCGCCGCAGGCCGAAAGTGCGCAGGTAGCAGTCGTTGGCCAGCACGATCCGCAGGTCGGGCGAGAGGACCAGGCTGGCCTCGGGGGCAGCGTTGAAGATGGCAAGCAGGTGCAGGGGTTCCGGCTCGGGGACTTTCATAGGGTTCGGGTGGCAACGGGAGGTAAAAAATAACGAAAATGCGCGTCCTTCCCGGCACGTACGCGTTCTTTCCCTTTAGGTTCCATCCTCCACGATTTGGGTGGCCCGTTTCCCGCAAACGCTTTTTAAAAGGATACGGAACGAAAGCAGACCGCAGACTGGAGGAAAGGAGACCGGAGGAGGCGTGCCTGGCGTTTGGCGGTTTTTTGGCAATGACTCGTAAGGAGAGGAGAAAAGGAAAAAGGGAGGCCGACGCAATAAAACATGCGCCAGCCTCCCTTTTGTGCCTTTTACTCCCACCCCATCGCACTGCCCACCCCTGCTCCGCATGGCATGGACACGCCTCCTCCCGTCTCCCTTCCTCCTGTCTGCGGTCTCCTTTCGTTCCGGTCTCCTTTTAAAAAGCGTTTTCCACCTTGAACACGTACGCGTAGCGGCACGGCAGCGCGGCGTTGGAGAGGGGAGGGGGCGTAATGGTGAGCTTGCCCTTTTCGGTTTTCCACTTCACCGCCCCGGGCACGCCCAGGCACGTGACCTTGATCGTGCTGCGGGTGGTGAGCGGCGCCACCGCGAAGGGAGCCGCGGGCCACTCCGGCCGGATCACGTAGAGGGTGTTGCCTTTGGTGGTGTAGTACGCCCGGTCCGGTGCCGCCACGACCCCGACGGCGGGGGCATCGGCTTTTGCCTTGCGGCCCTTGGCAGCGGCCGGCCGGGGGGCGTCGGACCACGGTTTGGTGCCGTAAATGGCTTCCCCGTTGACGCCGAGCCACTTGCCGATGTCGAGCAGCCTTTCCTGCATGAGCACGGGAATGGTGCCGTCGGCGGCGGGGCCCACGTTGAGCAGCAGGTTGCCGCCCCGGCTCACCCGGTCAATGAGCAGGTGCACGAGCTGGGCCGACGTTTTGTAATCCTCCGGTTTTTCGGCCCGGTTGAAGCCGTACGAGCCGCCGATGCCCTGGTTTTCCTCCCAGGGGTGGCCCGTTCCCATGCTGTTGTCGGCGCTGGCGTACTCGCTGGTGTAGTAGTCGCCGTGCTTTTCGTGGGCGTCCTTGCCCCAGCGGTCATTCACCACCACCTCGTCCTTGTTGGGGGCGTTGTTGTAGAGCCAGGCCAGGAAGCCGGTGCTTTTCCAGTAGTCGCTGGGTTCGTCCCAGGCCCCGTCGGCGAAGATGACGGCGGGCTGGTAGGCCGTCACCAGTTCCTTGAGCTGCGGCACCACGTGGTCGTCAATGTACTGGTCGGCGGGGATGCGGTATTTTTCGAAGAAGGGCGCCGGCAGGTACGGCTTGTCCTGGCGGGAGGGCGTGGGCGTTTCCCATTCGAGCAGCGAGTAGTAGAGGCCCATCCGCAGGCCCGCGTCCCGTACGGCCTGCGTCACTTCGCCCACCAGGTCGCGGCCCGGCCCCGACTCCACGCTGTTCCAGCCCATGTTGTAGCGGCTCTTGGTGGGCCACAGGCAAAAGCCGTCGTGGTGCTTGGCGGTGAGCACCACGTAGCGGGCCCCGGCCCGTTTGAACAGCGCGGCCCATTCTTCCGGGTTGAAGAGTTCGGCCCGGAACATGGGGGCGAAGTCGCGGTAGGTGAAGTCCTTGCCGTAGGTCCGTTCGTGAAATTCGCGGCCCGGACCCGGCTTGTGCATCACTTCGGCCTCGTACCATTCGGCGTAGGAGGCGTAGCGTTCCTTGCCCACGGGCCGGAAGGCCGGCACCGAGTACACGCCCCAGTGGATGAAGATGCCGAACTTGTCTTGGTTGAACCACGCCGGCACGGGCCGTTTGTCGAGGGATTCCCAGGTGGGCTGGTAGGTCTGGCCGGGGGCATCGGGGAGGCACAGCAGCAAAAGGAGCAAAGCGCAAAAAGCTTTTTTCATCGGTCGTAGGCGGATGCGCAAAGGTAATCCTTTCCCGCTAAACAACGGAGACGGGAATGAAAGGAGACCGGAGACCGGAGGAAGGGAGACGGGAGGAGTACGCGTACCTGGGCAGTGCGGAGATTCCAGGCAATGGCGCAAAGAAAAGAAAGCGTCGCGTTGCGGGAAAGCGTCGCGTTGCGGCTCCCCTCCTCGGAGCTAATCTTGTAGGGAAACATAAATGGTAGGCGTCGCATCGCGGGAAGGGGTCGCGTGGCGGGAAAGGGTCGCGTCGCGGCTCCCCTCCTCGGAGGGGCCGGGGGTGGGTTTACTTCTATGCTACGAGTTACACCGGGATCAATGCA
>CADCTQ010000115.1 GCA_902805615.1 uncultured Cytophagales bacterium | reverse complement strand
AGCATGCCCTGGATGTTGCCGTCTTCGCCGTAGGGGCCGTGCAGGGCCAGGAACGCAAAGTCGAACAAGCCCTTGAACTCGTGCGGCTGGACGCGGCGGCCCACCTTGACGATGATGGCATCCAGTTCGGCGTCCGTCAGTTCGCCCAGCGACTCCAGGTACACCTGGAAGGCGTGTTTGGTGGCCGGCAGGGCGCTTACCGGCGGGTAGAAGTCGCGGATGGTGCCCTTGTAGATGTACTCCCAGTTGAGCAGGATAAAATTGCCCAGGCTGTCCACGAACACGGGCACGGCCTCAAACAAACTCTTGTTCAGGTTGTCGTACACCGTACGGCCGCCCGCAAAGGAGATCTCCCGTTCGCGCGATTGCCCGCCGAAAAATATGCCTATTTTCATACTACAAAGGTATAAGTATTCTAAGATTTGGTGCAGAATGGGAAAAGGAAGCGTGTAATTCGAATTTCGAATATACCCACTCCCTTTTATAAAGGAAACCCACGGGCATTTTATTGCGCCCCGGGCGGGAACCGTCCCATGTAATATTTACCCGTCTGCACAACACAATCCCGTTCCCGGCGGGTTCCCCCGGCCAAATCTTAGCTCCCCAACGCCCCCGCCGCGGCCGGCCCCGGTTACCTTTCCGGGAGGCAACCACCCGGCCAAAAGAGGTAAACGCCTGAAAGTAAGCGGTAAACGCCTGAAAGTAAGCGGTAAACCCTTCCGGCCGTACTGCCGCCCGCCGGGCGTCCGGCGTTTCTTCGCCGCATTCCGGGCACGGGGAAGAAACCGGAGTAAATGCAAAAATCAGCCTCGTTCAACGCTTACCGGACGCCGTCCAGTGCGTACACCAGGTACACGCCCAGGCTGGGTACGTAGCCGTACTTGCGGTACGAATCCTTCAGGCGGTTGTCCATCTGCCCGTACACGCCCTGGGCCACGCCGGTCCGGTCGAGGATGCCGATGTTGGAGGAAAACCGGTTGGCAGAAGCCAGGATTTTGGAAAAGCCGGCTTCCAGTTGCAGCGACACCCGGCTGTCGGGCGGGGCGATCCGCCACCCGTACCCCAGGCCCAGCACGAACAGGTTGGAACGGGTATTGAGCGTAGGCGTCGCGACGGGCAGGAAGGGAATGGCGCTCAGGTCGGGCAAATCGCGGTCCAGGTACAGTTCGGCGGCCCGCGACAGGGCGATTGAACCGTTGAGGGAGACGTACTGGCCCTGGAGCACCACCGAATGGTTGCCGAACCGGAGTTGCGGGGCCAGCGTGCCCACGAGTCCCCGGCGGAAGGCTTCGTCAACGGCGCGGCTCAGCTTCTTGTCGAACCCGAACGCTTCCATGGACCTGAGAATGACTTTGTTGTAGGGCGGCGTCAGCAGGCCGAACTGTCCGCGGATGGCAAAGCGGTCACCCGCGTTGTACTGGTAGCCGGCCGTAAACTGGACGGGAACCTGGGTGCCGATCATCAATTCGTGGCGGCCCTGGGCCCGCAGGCTTCCGAAGCCAAGGCAGGTGAGCAGCAGGGCGGCAAACAAGGCAGGAGTGGTTATCAAGTGCTTCATACTGAGCAGGGAAAAAGTGAAACCAAGTTTGCCCCGTTTAACTGGCTAACCCCTCCGCTGGTTGCTCCCGGCCGAAAAAAGAGTTGGGGAGTCAGGGCGTTTGAGCGTTAGCGCATTGACATCCATCACGGATGACTGTGTGCACGCCTGACGCTCAGACTCGCTGACTCCCCAACGCTCAAACTCCTTAACTCCCTTATTCCGGCAATTCGCGGAACTGCTCGAAGAAGCCGAACATGCCGAGGGCGAATTGGGCGGCCGACGAGAAGTGGTTGCCGCCCTGGATGGGCCTCAGCTCTACCTGCGTGGCGCCGCGGCGTTGCATGGCGTCGTAGGCGTGCTGCGAGTTGAAGAAGGGCACGAAATCATCGGCGGTGCCGTGGAAGAGGGCTACCGGCGCGGTCGGCTTCCAGTCGTACACGTCGTTGTCGGCAAACGCCCCGAGCAGCGGCGCGTCGGTGCCGTTCAGCACGGCGGCTTTGAAACCGGGAGCAAACAGCTTCTGCGGGTTCTGGTCCACGTTGGCCTGGGCGCCGCTTTGCTGCACCTGCGTGGCGTACGGCTCGTTGAGGTAGTACGAGAAGGGCCGGTCCAGGCCGTACACGCCGTTGTAGGTTTGCAGTACCCACAGGTAGGTATTGATGAACGACAGCGGCTGGTTCGAATTGAGAATGTATTTGGCAAACTCGGTCTTGTCGTACGCCCCGGCGGCGGGGGCACTGGCCGTTACCGTGAATTCATCGGCGTGTTCTTCCTCCAGCAGTTTGTGCAGCGACATAGTGGCGTAGCCGCCCTCCGAGTAGCCCGTCAGGAACAACTGGCCGTTGAGGGCCACTTTTTGTCCTTCGCACAGTTCCCGCACGGCCCGCAGCATGTCGCGGGAAGCCGAGGCCAGCGTGGCCCGGTGTTCGTAGGGGTGCGGAATGCTTTTGGACGCGCCGTAGCCCAGGTAGTCGGGCGCCGACACCACGTAGCCCGACGAGGCCAGCACGGTACCCGCCGACCATACTTCGCTGCTGTTGCCGTAGTTGGAGGGGGCGCCGCTTTCGCTGGTGATCGTGCCGTGCTGGTGGCTGAGCAGGGCGGCCGGCTGGTTCATCACCGGCACGACTGCCGCCCCGGAGGCTTGTATTTCCTTGCCGGCGGCATCGGTCGTGCGGTAGGTGACTTTGTAGACTTTCACCGGGAAACGGGTAAAGAGGCTCACGGCGGGGTTGTTGCCCAGCCGGCGGCCCAGGTCGGCGGGCTGGTACGTACCGATCAGGTCCGAACTCACCAGGTAGGCATTTTCCGGTACGGCGGGGGCCACGTCCGTTTGTTTCTTGCAGCTTCCGAACAGGATGCCGATGCTGAACAGCAGGGGCATCAGCGAGTAGTACGCGTTGCGGTATTTGAAGGATGAAAATGGCATTATCAATAGATTGGAAGTGATACAGGGATAACACCCCGGGGGGTTAAAAAATTGCACGGTTCGCCCGCAACGCCCGGGTTTTTTATTCCCCGTCCGGGCGGTTGATTGCGTACCAAGCCTGGACCATGATTGGCTTGATGAAAGAATGACTTGATGAGATAATCCTGGTCAGGCCATGAAGGATGAACAGGGTTCGAAGGGAGAGTCAGGCTGATTCAATGACCCACTCTTTGGCTCGGCCCGGTCAGGCATTGCTCCGGAGCGGGGGCACCGATGGGTCCTGTCATGCTGATGAAGGAAGCATCTGGCAGATGAATGAAGTAGTTATGTGAGGAGTGGTCATAAAAGAAAGTCATCCCCCTGCCCCCTTCGCTGACCCGCTACCCGCCGCACAAGGGGGCAGGGGGATGATTCCGGCAAACGGGAGCCACATACGCTTTTTCAAACCTTTATAGAGGGCGTCTTATCTTTTCGAGGACACCTTTCGGGTTCTAAGTATGTGATTAGCGTATGGGCGTATTTGAGGGGCTCAGGGTTGGTGATGGGGCGATTGTGCAGGGTGGTAACAGGATGGGTGGAGATAGAATGGTTTGTAATGGAATGGGGATTGGTTGATGAAGCGTAAGTGGAGTTTGTTCTTTTTGGCATTGCCCCAAAAAGAACCAAAAAAGGCTAGTGGTCAGGAAGTAATTTTTTGAGGGGTGAAAAAAGTGTTATAATATTACCAGGTTCACCCCTCATTTTAACCCACCCTGACCACTAGGCCCAATGATGCTTCCCTCCGCCAGGCAACCCGCCCCTCGCCATTGGGCCGGGCCCACGCGCCGCGATACCACCAGTGCCGTGGAAACGATACGGGTTCGTAACGAACCGTGCCCGCTCACTGCCGGGCTACTCACTGCTTGGCTACTCACTGCGTATCCACTAGGCAGGGCGCTGATCACATATAGCTCCGTAGGGGCGTGCTGTTCCTGGAAAGGGCCAGCAAATTATACACCAGCTCCGTAGGAGTGTACTGTTCAGATGTTGTCAGCGAACGGGTCGCTCCTACGGAGCGCTTGCGTGAGGGGTAGCAGGCCAGTGCTAGGGACAGGGTGTCCCTCCGGAACTTTCCCCACCTGACAATTCTATCCATCTCCTCATCGCCAAGCCGGGAATTGCTTGATTACGTATTTACTGGCAAACAACTGTCTCAGCATCACAGGAGTATCCTCCGAATATCCCTTCAATTCCTCTAATCATGGTAGAATGTGCATTGGGCACCGGGTAAATGCGGGGCCGCCCGGCGCCGTATCGGGAAAGTCGCCTACCTTTACGCCGTCTCTTTAACCCAAAGACCACATGAACCTGACATTTGAACAAGCCTCCCGCGCCATCAAAGCCGCCAAAGACAAAGCCCAGGAAATGGGCGTACTCATGAACATTGCCCTGGTGGACGGGGGCGCCAACCTGACGGCCTTTGCCCGCATGGACGGCGCCTGGCTGGGCTCCATCGACATTGCCATCCGCAAGGCCCGCACGGCCCGCTTCTTCGACATGAACACGGGTGAGTTGGGCAAGCTCTCCCAGCCGGGCGGCGCCCTCTACCAGATCGAACAT
>CADCTQ010000114.1 GCA_902805615.1 uncultured Cytophagales bacterium | reverse complement strand
CTGGGCAAGCAGGCCGCCATTGCCGGGCTGCTGCACGAAAACCTGGAAGCCGAACTGCTCGATTTCCGCGAACTCTACCGCGAGGTGATCCACCGGGGGCCGCTCACGCCCTTCAAGCGCCGCAGCCTGCTCATGCAGGGAGAGCCGCTGCGCATCACCTCCACGACCATTGACCAGTTGCTCGAACGGGCCGGTGGCCGTCCGCAGCCCAAACCCGCCGTGCCGGTGCGGGAAGAGCCGTTACGGGTAGAAAGGCCGCCCGCGGTGCCGGAACACCCGGCTGCTCCCGCCGCGTACGCCCCGGTTCCCGCAGCGTTTCCCCAGACGTTCTTTGCCCGCGCCGTGGGGCTGTTCGAAGGCTTCGACGAGGACAAGCTGAGCCGTACGGCTTCACCGGATTCGCTGTTCGAGATCACGGCCACGTCGGCGGCGGAAGCCACCTTCCGGATCACCAGCCAGGCCGCCGCCCAGGAGAAAGCCCTGGAAAACAAGCGGTATTACCTGCTGCCCGCCTGCGAACTGGCCCAGGTATCGCCCACCCTCAACCCCACCATCAGCACCCTCGAACCCGGCCAGCTCCGCCGCCAAGGCTCCGTCTGGAAAATTTCCAGGAAGGCGAAGATCAAAATCGGATAAAAGAAGGAGACGGGAGGAAGGGAGACAGGAGACCGGAGGAAGCGTACCTGGGCAACGCGGGGAGTGGGTTGCGGTGCGGGTTCGGATGGATTAGGGTAATCAGGAAGAACGGAAATGAAGTGTTCAGGCTGTATCTGCGGGTTAAGCACAAAAGAAATGGAAAAGGGTTGGGTCTATTTTGCTGAGGAGTATGCTGGTGATCTTCATCTCTCTTTTCAAAAAGAATTGAGCCGGCAACTTTGGGCCAAAGGCGTGGAAGGAACCGGCATAAAAGGCTTCGAAAAGTACGGGTTTCAACTGATTGTGGGAATGGATAAGCTGAATCTGCAATTTAAGGACAACTTAGCCTTGGCTACCATTGAGTTCATCACCCCTACATCCTTTGGCTTTCCCATTCAAATTCAATGGCAAAGTTTGCAGGCAGCCCGTGACATCCGGCAGTTGCACCTGCAGGCAGTCGATAGCCAAGCCGTAGCGTTTCAGTGGGGGACCTGCTTTCCATTCAAGGAGGTGTACAGACACATCCGGCCGTATCGTAAGGTGAAAAAGCAGAAGAGTGGGTTAGACTTTGACCTCTCGTATTATTACCATTTGTTACCTGACCTCACCCTGGAACTTGAATGCCACCGGGAACTGGACCGACAAATAATCAATGCCATCAATGCGTTCGGCAGTGCGTTTCGGGCGGCCTGGAGCGAAAAGAAGCCTCACCTTCCCATTGAATCCATCTCTCCCCTCAGGAAGGAAGAGCATTACATAATTACAATGGACATCGGACCTGAAAATTCCATTCACTTGGTGAGAGAGTACTTGAAGCAATTTTCCCAACACTTCAAGGGTACGGGAATTTTCAATGTAAATATCAGGTGACATTGCTTGCCTCCGGACCTATGTATACCCATCTTACCTCCATCTAGGGGACAGGTATGGGTGAATTGCTGTTCCGTCATTCCTTCCTCCCGTCTCGTTGCCAACGCGTTCCTTATCCTCGCCAACGGCCGTTCCCGATCCTTCTCCGGTCTCCCTTCCTCCGGTCTGCGGTCTCCGTTCATTCCGGTGATTCCATTCCTTCCATTTCCGTGCGTTCGTTGAGGTCTTTCCAGTACCAGCCGTTGTTGTTGAGCATGGCTTTGAGCAGGCTGCGGCGGCGCGCCAGGCGGTCCCAGCCTTCGGGCTTGCCCAGCCGGTCGTTGCGCATGGGAATGCCGCTGTTGAAGAGCCGGTCCACGGCCGGCACGTCGAGCGGACGGGCCGCCGGAGAGATAAAGTCGTGCTCGATGATGAGCAGGTAGTTGGTCAGCGCCTCCCGCACGGGCCGCAGGATGATCTCGTCGGGCCGTTCCTCCTCCGGAATGTACAGGTACAGGATGGACAAGGCTTCGTCGAGGATGGTCAGCGTAAAGGCCGTGACGTCGAGGGGCCGGGAACTCGAAAACTGGTGCAGGATGGGGTACGCCAGGTGGTGCTGGCTGTGCGAGAGGATCATCGGGCTGAGCGAGATGAAGTGCGATTCCAGCCGCCGGAAGGTTTTGCCGTCCCAGCCGTTCATGAGAATGTCCTGCGGCGTGGTGCCGATGGAAGCGATGTAAAGGCTCAGCTTCCGCTTGTCAATTTCCGAGGTAAGCACCTGGATGAGGTACGTGATGGCAATGGTGAGCAACGAAAACCCCGACAGCGCCACGATCACCGTGAAGATCCGCCAGAAGGGCTTGGCCGGGTAGAGGTCGCCGTTGCCCAGCGTAGCCAGCGTGTAACCCGCAAAGTAGAATTTCTCCACCACGCCCGTCGGCTTGTCGGTGCCCGTCACGCGGATGGAGTCGGGATCGGCGCAGAAGATGAGGGCGTTGCCCAGCCACGTCAGCGACAGCCACACGACCAGCAGCACCAGGATGCTGACCATGCCGCTGTAGTTGCGGAAGCGGTGCGTGCCTTTTCGCCGGCTCAGGAATGCCAGGCATTTCCAGAGTCCTTGCGTTACTTTTTTAGACAGCAGGCCCGAGCCGCTCGTGGAAAGGGACGTGTAGATGAAATCGGAATAGACAACCACCAGGATGATAGCCCCGGTCACTGCCAGAGGAATGTTGACCACCACTACTCAGTTATAGGGGTACTATACGGCAAAGCGCCGGAAAGAGGATGCGCAATCCGCCTTGTAGTTGCCCGCCGCCTGGCGCATACCCGGGCCGGGCCGCTCCCGGGCGAAGCGCCGGCCGGCTTTATTCCTTCGACTTTATTCCTTCGAAATGTGCAGGTCTTCGGGACCATTCTTCTCGACGCCGTACTGCCGGGCAATCTCCTTGTATTTGTCCAGCACTTGTTGGGGCTGCCGTTTTCCGTTGACGTACATGGTGCGGTAGCTGAACCGGAAGGTATACGCTTCGCCGTCCCGGATCAGGCCGTCGCGCACCAGGTGTTCCCGGATGACTTCGAACACGTCGCCGGAAAAGGGCTGCCCGGGGTCAGCGGCGGAGGGAAGCGGTGGGGGTGTCTGCTTTGCCTGCATCTGGCCGGTGAGCCGTTTGGGCAGCAGCGTATCGCGGCGTTGCTTGAGCCGGTAGATCTCATCCATGCTGCGGGCCAAGGCTGCTTCCAGCGCTTCCCGTTCCGCACCGGTTGCCGGCGGGTTCGCGTGGGCAATGTTGAAATACAGCGCCGCTTTTTCCTGTTCCCGAACGGCAATGCTGTCGTCCAGCCGGTCGTAAGCGGCGTATTCCGTTGCCAGGCTGTCGTAAGCCGCGCCGGGAGCGGGACGGGCACCGGGCACCGGCGTGAGGGGTTCCATGCGGGTACAGGCGGCAAACAACGCCAGGCCCAGCGCCACCCAGGCCACCAGCAGCAAGGGATAGGAGACGACGGGCTGCGGAGCCGGCCGGCCCAGCAGCCGCGCTACCCGTTCCAGCAGGGAGGTACGGGGCCCGGTGAAGGCCAGCGACAGCGCATGGCCGCCCCCGCGGGTTTCCAGGGCCGTGAGGGCTTCCAGGTAGCACAACGGGTCCTGGCCCGCCCCGATTGCAACGTCGTCGCAGCAGTATTCCCGTTCCCGGCGCACGTGGGCCGATACCCACCAAACGGCCGGGTGGAAGAAGAAAAGGATTTCCAGGACGGATTGAAAAAGGTTCACCAGGTAATCGCGCCGGGCGATGTGGGCCAGCTCGTGGACCAGGATGGCTTCCAGGTGCTCCGGGGACAGGCCCGAAGCCAGGCCCGCCGGCAGCAGGATGATTGGCTTGAGGCAGCCGATGGTGACGGGTACGTTGACGCGGGCCGATTCGAGCAGCCGGACCGGTCGGCTCACGGCCAGTTGCCGGGCGAGGCGGTTGATTTTCGTTTGCCATTCCGGGGCAAGAAGCCGCGTCCGGGAGGTTCTCAACTGCTGCACGTACAGCAGGCTGCCGGTCAGGCGTACGCCGAGGAGCAGCACGCAGGCCAGCCACGCGAACACCACCTGCGGCAGGTAGGGCGCAAGCACCCGGGCCGGGGGCAGCAGCCGGGTCGGCACATCCCCGGTTGCGGGAGGGGTAAGCGCTGCCGAAGGCGCAGGAGATGCAGCCCCGGGGCCGCCCGCATCCGCAACGACCCCGGTTGCTCCCGGCCCGGGTGCCGGAGACCGCGGCTGGTACTGGTGGGTGAAGGTAAGGACGGCGCAGGCCAGCATGGCGACCAGTGCAAGTACCCCCGCCTGGTAGCGCCGGGCGGCCGACCCACCTCCTGGCAGGCGTAAAAAAACGGCGTACGACAGGCCCAGCACTGCGCCTTGCCACGTGAAGTGCAACAGCGTCCAGCCGAGTGCCTGGCTGAGCGAAACGGGAATGACATCGAATAGTGTTTTCATGGCCTGGGGGAGTAAGGGGGCAGGCAGCCGCGTGGCGCTACTTCCGCGACCGGCGCAACTGCTCAAGCAACTGCTGTACTTTTTCGAGTTCGTCGGGCGTGGCGGCCCGGTTGCCGAGGGCCTGCATCACGAGCTTCATCGCGGAGCCCCGGAAAGCGGAATCAATGAACTTATGCAACAGTTGCTGCTGCATCTCTTCCTCGGGCACGGTGGCCCGGTACACGTGCGTACGGCTTTGCTCGTCGCGGGCTACCAGCCCTTTTTCGTGCATTTTCTGCATGATTTTCAGCGTAGTCGTGTAAACGGAGTCTTTGGTCCGGCTCAACGCTTCGTGTACGTCCCGCACGGTGGCGCTGCCCTGCTGCCAGAGCACCTGCAATACTTCAAGTTCTGCTTCGGTCGGTTTGATCGGCGGCTGATCCATTGGGCAAAGATGTACGACAACTGTCGTAACAAATATACTACGACAGTTGTCGTATTTGCAAGCACAGCGGAAATTATTTTTCGGAATGCACGGTAAGCGGAAAGGACAGGGGGAGAGGGCACTAAAGTACAAGCCCGGCTGTCGTTGCGGCAGCCGGGCTTACTTTCACACGCGATTAATTTTCCGGGGCTTCCTGAACGCCGTAGGGACCTTCGGCCCGGGCGTCGTCTTCGTTGTCGCCGGCGTCGGTGCGGCGTTCCTGCTGGAGGTCCGACATGGTTTTCACGCTGCTCGGGTGCGCCTCGGCTTCCTGGCTGCCCGCTTTGTCCTGGGCGTCGAGTTTATTTTCCTGCCGTTCCATCTGGGTTTCCTGGCTGGCTTCCACGGGCCGCGGCGTTTCGTCGGGAAAGCCGCCGTCGGGGGAAGGATTGCTATTTTCGATCATGACCTTTCGGGATTTTGGTGTACAAGTGCCTATACGCGATTTGGCGGGCCGGGGTTGATATCCTCCATTTTATCCGTTTACTCCTGTTCATCAGGCCATAATTGGCTCATCGTCAGTGAATCCATCCGCCCGTAAATTCCGTTTTACCATTCCTGCCCAACCCCGTATCTTTGATGAAAATTAGTCGCGTGAAAACAAAAGTTGATTGGGTGCAGACGCAGTGGGGGCGCCTTCGGGACGGACTGGCAAGGGTGAGAAACAGTGAGGGATACGCCAGGGTCACGGCCACGCTGCGCAAGCGCCGCACGAAAGTACAGAAACTGTGGATTGCCTACGCCGTATTGCTCGGACTGGTGTGGTTTTACTTCAGCAGCGTGCAGCACAACGCCTTCAACCTGTACGGCGCCATGCCCACCATTGACAAGATCCAGAACCCCAAGATTGACCGGGCTTCCGACCTCTACACGGCCGACGGCAAGCTCATCGGCCGGTACTACAAGGAGAACCGCAACCCCGTCGGGTTCAACGAAATCTCCCCCAACGTGATCAACGCCCTCATCGCCACCGAGGACGTCCGGTTCTACCAGCATTCGGGCATTGACTTCAAGGGCCTGCTTTCGGCGGCCTGGGACGCCCTGCGCGGCGACGCCCGGGGGGCCAGCACCATTTCGCAGCAACTCGCCAAAAACCTGCACAAGACCCGCAAAAAAGGATCGGGCGGCGCCCTGGCCTCCGTGCCCGGCCTGGGCACGCTGGTGATCAAAACCAAGGAGTGGCTGGCCGCCATCGACATCGAGCAGGTGTACACCAAGGAAGAAATCCTGACTTCCTACCTCAACACAGTGGAGTTCGGCAGCAACGCCTTCGGCATCAACACGGCCGCCAAAACGTTTTTCAACACCGCCCCCGACAGCCTCAGCGTGCAGCAGGCCGCCCTGCTGGTGGGCGTGCTCAAAGCCCCCACCTACTACAGCCCCGTGCTGCACCCCGACAATGCCCTGCGCCGCCGCAACGTGGTGCTGAGCCTGCTGGCCGACCACGGCTACCTCACCGCCGCCGAAAGCGATTCGCTGAGCAAATTGCCGCTCGGCCTCAACTACCACCCCGAGGCCAACCAGGACGGTCCCGACGACTACTACCGCACGGCCATGAACGCGTTCCTCAACAAGTGGTGCGAGGAAAACGGCTACGACCTCTACGCCGACGGCCTGAAAATCTACACGACCATTGACTCCCGCTTCCAGGAAAAGGCCGAAACCGCCGTGCGGGAGCAGATGCGCGACATGCAGCGCCGCTTCGACCAGCACTGGAAGGGCCGCAACCCCTGGGTGGACGAAAACGACAAGGAGATTCCCGGCTTCATCGAAATGGTGGCCAAGCGCACCAGCCTCTACAAGCGGTTGCAGCAACGTTACAAGCAGCATCCCGACTCCATCAACATCGTGATGAACACGCCGCGGAAGATGCAGATATTTACCTACGACGGCCTGAAAGAAGTGGAGATGAGCCCGATGGACTCCCTGCGGCACCACAAGCGTTTCCTGCACACGGGCCTGCTGTCCATGGACCCCTACACCGGCTACATCAAAGCCTGGGTGGGCGGCGTGGACTACAAGTCGTTCAAGTACGACCACGTGAAGCAGGGCAAGCGGCAGGCGGGCTCGGCCTTCAAGCCCTTCGTGTACCTGACGGCCCTCGAACGCGGCTACGCCCCCTGCGACCAGATCCGGGACTACCGCGTGACGATCAACTACGTGGAGAACGGCGAAGCCAAGTCGTGGACGCCCCGCAACGCCGACTGGGTGTACAGCGGCCGCGACATGACGCTGCGCCACGCCCTGGGCCGCTCCATCAACACCGTCACGGCGCAGCTCACCGAAAAAGTGGGCCCGAGCAACGTGGTGAAGTACGCCAAGCGGCTGGGCATCACGAGTCCGCTCAAGCCGGTGCCCTCCGTGGGGCTGGGCTCCAACGACGTATCCATCTACGAAATGGTGGGGGCTTTCGGCACGTTCGTCAACGAAGGCGTGTGGACGGAGCCCATCTTCGTGCTGCGGATCGAGGACAGCAAGGGCAACATCGTGCACCAGTTCACGCCCAAGCACAAACGCGTACTCAACCCCGAGACGGCCTGGCTGATGCTCTACATGATGAAAGGCCCCATCGAGGAGCCGGGCGGCACCGCCCAGAACCTGTGGTCGTTCGACGTGTTCAAGAATGGCAACGAGTTTGCGGCCAAGACGGGCACCACGTCCAACCACTCCGACGGCTGGTTCATGGCCCTCACCAAAGACCTCGTGACCGGCGTGTGGGTGGGCGGCGACGACCGCAGCATTCACTTCCGCACATCGGCGCTGGGCGAAGGTTCCAAAACGGCCCTGCCCATCTTCGGCCGGTACATGGAAAAGGTGCTGGCCGACCCGTCGCTGGGCATCAAGCCGGGGCCGTTCCCCAAGCCTTCCGTCAAGATCAAGCGCAAATACTACTGCCCCACGGCCTGGCGGCCCGTCCGTGACAGCATCCCGACGGTGAACGACCTGCAACTCAACACCGAAGAACTCTACGAGACGCTGGACGACGTGCTGAATTTCTAAGGCTGGCAATTGCCGGTTTGGCATGGCAGGTGATGTCAGGGCAGGTAATGTCAGGTAGGTGTTGATGATGGGTGGGTAAGTCGTCGTTAGGGAGAGTCCCGGAGGGACGCCCTGTTCCTAGTCCTGGGCTGCTACCCCTCGCGCTTGAGCTCCGTAGGAGCGACCTGTTGGCTGACGACATTTGAACAGGGCGCTCCTACGGAGCTTGTGGATCATTTGGTGTTCCCTTCTAGGAACAGGACGCCCCTCCGGGGCTCTGCGCATCAGTACTACTGTGTGTTCATGTAACCTCCTCCAATAGATTTCGCAGTAGATTGTGTAGGCAATACGTTGAAAGACAAAGTGATGTATTTCCCCTTTCGAAAGGATGAGATGCACCACTTTATCGTTTTTTCCCGAATGGCACGCAGGGTTTTCTGCGGGAACGGCTTTCCGGCGGGCGGCAAGCGGTAGCTTCACCGGTTGATTGCATATCTTGCGCGGCAACCCGTCCCCCATGAAACTGCACCCGCTGATACTGTTCCTCCTGCTCCTTGCCCTGCCTGCTTTTTCCCAGACCACCCCGCCCAAGCGGGAGTTCCGGGCCGTGTGGATTGCCACGGTCGCCAACATTGACTGGCCCAGCCAGAAGGGACTCGCCTCGGGGGTGCAGCAGGACGAATACCGGTTCATTCTCAAGGAGCAGAAGAAAAACGGCATGAACGCCGTGGTGGTGCAGGTGCGGCCCGCCGCCGACGCGTTCTACAAAAAAAGCCGCGAACCCTGGTCGGTGTGGCTCACCGGCAAACAGGGCGCCGAGCCCAACCCGCCGTACGATCCGCTCGAATTCATGGTGGACGAAACCCACCGCCACGGCATGGAGTTCCACGCGTGGTTCAACCCCTACCGGGCCACCTTCGACACGGCTTTCGCCTCCCTCGCCCCCGGCCACATTTCCCGGACCCGCCCCGAGTGGTTCCTGACCTACGGCGGCCGCAAACTCTTCAACCCCGGCCTGCCCGAAGTGCGGGAGTACATCACCGGCATCATCCTCGACGTGGTACGCAACTACGACGTGGACGCCGTGCACTTCGACGACTACTTCTACCCCTACGCGGTGGCCGGCGACACCCTCCGCGACGACAGCACGTTCCTGGCCTACGGCGCCGGCTTTACCAGCAAGGACGACTGGCGGCGCCACAACGTAAACCTGCTCATCCAGCAGGTAAGCAACAGCCTCAAAGCCGCCAAGCCGTGGGTAAAGTTCGGCATCAGCCCCTTCGGCGTGTGGCGCAACCGGGCCGAAGACCCCGCCGGTTCGGATACCCGCGGCGGGCAAACCTCCTACACGCACCTCTACGCCGATTCGCGGGGCTGGCTGCAACGCGGCTGGATTGACTACATCGTGCCCCAAATCTACTTCAGCACCGGCCACAAGCAGGTCAACTACGCCAGCCTGCTCGACTGGTGGACGAAAAACAGCTACGGACGTCACCTCTACGTGGGCCAGGGCGCCTACAAGGTGGCCCGGGACCGCGACAGCACCTGGTTTGACCCCGCGCAGACGGGCCGGCAGGTGCGGCTCAACCGGACGTACCGGCAGGTGCAGGGCAGCATCTATTTCAGTTCCAAATCGCTGATGAACAACCCATTGGCCGTGCGGGATTCCCTGCGGGAGCGCCTGTACCCGTACCCCGCCCTAGTGCCGGTGATGGCCTGGAAAGACAGCGTGCCGCCGCTGCCCCCGGCGGGCCTGAAAACGGAAAGTGAGCGGGACGGCGTGCACCTGAGCTGGCAACCCTCCGCCCCGGCCGCCGACGGCGATACGGCCCGCTACTACGTGGTGTACCGCACCGAAGGGAAAAAAGCCGTGGACGTCAGCCAGCCTGGTAACATCATCGGCACGCAGTGGGCGGGCCGCACGTTCACCGACGAAACCGTCCGGAAGGGCAAGAAGTACCAGTACGCCGTGACGGCCGTGGACCGCCTGCACAACGAGAGTACGCCTTCGGGTGCCGCCCGGGGCAAGGGAAAAAAGCGGTAAAACGGGCCGAAGCGAGTGAATCCCGGTCAAATGCTACTTCGTGCCGGCGCCGCGTACGGCCCGGGGCGTGAAGGCGGATCGTCACCTTTTCGGGGTTCTGCGTAATATAGTTGAATAACCGCCAGGCTCTCCATCGGCCTGGATAAAAAGAGATTGTATGGGTAAAGCTATCTTTTTACTGCATTTCCTGTTTTTCCCGGCCGGCTGTCAACCGGAGAAGTCCCGCCAGGAGCCACCCGTGGTTACCGGCACGGCGCAGTGCTTCACCTGGAGCATCGGGCAAAACACGGCCACGGCCCGCTTCCACATCGAAGGCAAGCAGGTGAAGGGCACCCTCGAATACGACTACGCCGAAAAGGACGACAGCAAAGGCAAACTGAACGGCACGCTCAACAACGACATCATCATGGCGGAGTACACGTTCCTGTCGGAAGGCCAGGAGTCGGTGATGGAAGTGGTGTTCAAGCTCCAGGGCAACAAACTCATCCAGGGGTACGCCGAAATGGAGGAGCAAGGGGGAAAACTGGTTTTCAAGGACGGCGTCAAGCTCTCTTTCCAGCATATCTTCGTCCGCACGGACTGCGAGTAAAGGGGAGAAAAAACGGTAAAGAGCAGACCCGAAAGGTTTCCAAAACCTTTCGGGTCTGCTCTTTACCGTTTTGCTTCTGCCTCCCTCAGTAGTTGGGCCGGTATATTTGCTGATGGCCTTCCGGTACCCGCAGCGTTTCCACGAACGTCTCTTTGGCCCGTCGGGAAAAGCGGAAGTAAGGCACCCAAACCGCACCGCTGATGACCAGCCAGAAGAGGTCGGCAATGTTCTTGCCCCAATCGGGGCCGGTAAATATTTTCATGTCCCACATCAGGTAGGTTTCCAGCGACACCCAGACAATGCTCACGCCGTAGAACGCGGCAACCAGGTTCGGGACGCTGCTGCGGCGCCGGACCAGCAGCAGGACCAGGACGCCGCAAAAGCCGATCATGGCAGTGTAGTAGAAAAGCTGCGCCACCAGCAGGGTAGCCTGCGTGGGGTTGTACCCGACGGAAGTCTCGGAGGTGATGGTCTCCCAGTGGTGCCAGTCGAAATACTGGGTGCCCAGAATGTGCACCAGATGCAGTAGAGCCCGCGTAAGGAGGAAAAGCGCAAACAGGGGCAGTAAGCCCCCGATCTGCCGGTCGTTCCCGGAGGGGACCACCACCGGTTCCGGATCGTAGTGGTAGTACAGCCACTTGACGCCCCAGGCGGTACCTGCGGCGCCGAGCAGGCCCAGCAGCACCATCAGCCAGTTGATGCGTTCGGGCAGGACAGTGCCGCGCTGGTTGTACGTCAGGCTGTACCCCAGGGCGTTGATGACCTGGTCCTGCTTCCTGATAAACTCCGCCGTTGGGCTTGCCGCCACGTGGTCCTGCGTGGTCTGGTAGGTATACCGGAAGATGGCGCTTTTGTCAAAGTACCTGGTCGCCAGGTTGAACCGGAAGCCGGGGCCGGTAATCTCCTTTTCCTCGTTTTCCACGATCCACGGCTTCGGCAGGTCCAGCCGGATGGTGTGTTCGTAGTGCAGGGGGAAGTCGAGGGCGAACGGCGCCGTGCGAATTTTGGTGGAAGGCGGGTACAACTTGTCGCGCAGGGTCTGCGGGTACACCGAACCCTCAAGCTCCCGGGGCCGGGTGCTGTCGGGGGCGACCCAGAAGTTGGTCACTTCGTAGGATTCGTAGGTCGTGAATACGTTGCCGGCCCGGTCGTCTTCGTAACGCAGCGGCTCGTTGACCGCCACCTGCGGGTACGTCTTGGCCGTGTAATTGAGGTAGCTCTTCTCGGTTTCCTTGAGGTTGTTCCCCGCAAACTGCCCCCGCGCCTGGTCGGCTTCGAAGCCGTAGTACTGGGTGGTGACGGCCAGTTGAACGGGCCCTCCAATGTCGTCCATCGTAAAGACTTCTTCCACCTGCGTCTTGCTTTCCTGCGCCGGCTCAATTTTGGTCAGCGCCGTGGTGCCCGGCCGGATCACCAGGGCGTAGCCCAGGTTGCCGAAGTACCGGTTGCGGTAGCTGCCGCCCTGGAACGACATCGTAGGGTCGTACCAGTACACGCCGCCCAGCCGGACCTGCACCACGCAGTGGTTGAACGCGTTGGGAGAAGGCAGCCAGTCCACGATGCCCTTGCGGTCGTTGGTGTTGACCAGCGCCGGGTACGCCTCGATGTCCAGTTCCCTGAGGATGTAGCACAGCAGCAGCGACTTGTCTTTGCAGTCGCCGAACCGCTGCCCGAACACGTCGGCGGGGTTGCGCGGCTTGTAGCCCCCGATGCCCGCTTCCAGGCCCGTGTAGCGGATTTCGTCCTGCACGAATTGCAGGGCTTTTTCCAGCCGTTCGGCCGGCTCGCTGGTTTCCCCTTTGATCCGGGCTATCAGTTCGGTGAGGCCCTTGCCGGGCCTGGCCGGGTACGTGTAGTGCCCAATCGCCCAGGCGCTGACTTCTGCCCACGAACGGTAGCCGCTCACAAACAGCGTAGGGTAGGGGTTGTACCAACTCGGTGCATCGCTGTCGTACGAGGTGCCGGGCACGTGCTCCTGGTACCACTGGTATACCACCCGGCCGTTCTCGCGGGTCACGGCCGGCGGCAGCGTGGCGTTGAGGGTCTTGGCTTGCAGTTCCTCGTCCGAGATGATGCGGAGGGAGAACACGTCAATGGGTTCGCCGGTGCCCAGGTAGAAGCTGTGGGCAAACTTGCCGCCGTAGATGGGGTTGCTGCCCACCACCGAAAACGCGTATTCGATCTGGTCGCCGGCCCGCACGTCTTCCAGGATGAGCAGGGCTTGCAGCGAACCGTCGTAGATGTAGGACTCCTTGCTGCTCTCCTGCTGCATGATCTTGAACTTGGCCGGCTCCAGCTTGTCAATGGCTTTGCCGTCGCGGATGATCCTGGCCTCGTGGAACACCAGCTTCTGGTAGGTCGGGTCGTACGACACTTCGATCTCGGAGCCCTGCTGCACGCCTTCGGGCGTAAAAATGCGGCGCAGGTAGCGGTAGTAGCGGGTCTGGCTCGGCAGGTGGAACTGGTAGTCGCGGAGGGCGTAGGCGTAACCGTTGGAAACGTCGCCCTCCCTGATCTTTGAATCGGCCGGCAACGCGACGGTCGTTACCCAGGCCGGGCGGGGCGCCGTGGGCACGGTTTGCCGGGCGGGCACTGCGGAAACGGACTGCACCAGAAACAGGCACAGCACTACAAAGCGTAACTTTTGAAGCATACGGGGAAAAATAACTGGAAACGGGATGCGTGGGTGGGCCGGGTGGCTGAATGAATGGGCGTGGCTATACAAATCAAACAAATAGATTGACCAATTTCAACCGTACGTAAGGCATTGTTCCAAATTATCCCAAAATAGTTGCCGGCGCTACGCCCAAGCGTCCCGGTAGTCTTCCGCGAATTGCGCCAACGACGTGGGAACCCGGCCCAGCAGGACCTGGAGGTCGGGGGCGTAGCCGGCGGCTTTGCCCAGCCTGGCAACCATGTAAAGGGCCGTCATCACCAGGATGAAGGGCACGGGCACGCCCTCCCGCCATTTGCGCCAGCAAAAGCGGACCACCGAAGGGTTGGCGTACCGGATGGGGCGGCCCAGCGTGCGGCCCAGGAGGGCGGCCACCTCGTAGTAGTCGCAGGCATCAGCCCCGGTCAGTTCGTAGGCCCGGTTCAGGTGGTTCTCCCCGGCCAGTACCCGGGCGGCGGCTTCACCCACGTCCCGCACATCCACGAAATTGGTTTTGCCACGGCCGGCGGGGATAAAAATTTCGCTCCGTTCGGCAATCTCGGCCCGGTGGGTGGTGGAGAGGTTCTGCATGAAAAAGCTGGGCCGCAGGAACGTATAGGGCAGCCCCTCGCGCCGGATGATCTGCTCGACCTTGTAGTGCGGCGTCAGCTTGTTGTGCTCCACGCCCTGCAACGACAGGAACACCACGTGCTTCACCCCGGCGGCTTTGGCGGCGAGGACCACGGGCTCCAGGTATTGCCGTACGTCGGCGAGCTGCGGCGGGCGGAGGAGAAAAAGTTTGTCCATTCCGGCCAGGGCGGCCTTTACCGTGGAAAGGTCTTCAAAGTTGAACCGGACGAAGCGCAACTCCGGGTGGAGCAGGGCCTGCCGGGCCCGGGTTACGTCCTGCACGGCGGCAGTTACTTCCACGGCGCCGGCGTATTGCGCCAGCAGGTGCGCAATGGTGGCCGCCCCCACGTTGCCCGTAGCCCCCGTCACCAGTATTTTCGTTTTCATTTGCGGGTAGAGGTTAAAAAATCAGCAACGATTACGCGTAGAGACGCGATTTATCGCGTCTTCCCGGACAAAGATTTACCACGGAGACACGGAGGGCACGAAGTTACACGGAGAAAAAGGAGTGAGAAGCGAGAAGTGAGGAGTGAGAAGAACTGAACCGCAAAGGCGCTTCAGCAGCGCAAAGACCGCAAAGAAAAGATAGGACCGCAAGGAGAACGCGTATCTCTTTGCGCCCTTTGCGCCCTTTGCGTCTCTATTGCGATCCTTGCGGTTCAGTCCTTCCGGTCTCCGGTCTCCTTTCCTCCAGTCTCCCTTTTGCTCCGTGTAACTCCGTGTCTCCGTGGTAAACCTTTTTTCTGCAACACAACCTTCATTGTCAATTCACCCAGCCCTTTGCCCGAAACACCGCCTCAGTTGCTGATGAACGGCATTTGCCGGATGAACTTGCCTTGCTGCAACTCCTGGGTGATGAAGTGGGCAATGTCCTTGCGCGAAGCCGACGTGCTGGCATTCACGCCTACCCAGCCCACCCGGTACTTGTGCGTCAGCGGGCCGTTGGTAAGCCGCGGGCCGCGCACAATCGTCCAGTCGAGGCGGCTGCCTTTGAGGACCTCCGCGTGCTGGGTGCCGTCCTCCAGCACCTTTTTCGCCACCAGCTTCATGATGAACCGGATGAGCTTGTCGGGCGCCTTGGGCTGGTCAGGGGCCGCCGGTACGCCACCCCCCGTCATGCTGATGATGCGCCGGATGCCATGCGCTTCCATGGCTTTAATGATGTTGCGGGTGCCGTTCGTCTGCATGAGTGGCGGCGAGTCTTTGGTGGGACCGATCACGCTGACGACGGCGTCGGTGCCTTCTACCGTCCGGCGCACGTCCTCGTACCGGAGCACGTCGCCGCGCACCACGGTCAGGTTGGGGTGCTGCAACGCCAGTTTGTCGGGGTTGCGGGCCAGGGCTTTCACTTTGTAGCCCGCCTGGAGCAGCATTTCGGCTAGCGGCAGGCCCGTGCGGCCCGTAATGCCAAATAGGGCAAGGGTTTTCATGGTCGTAAGGGGAAAGCGTTACGTGGTTTGCCGGGGCACGGGCTTCCGTGCGCACCCGGTTACTTTTGCGTTGCAAAAATACGACAGTTGCTTTACTTTTGTCAAGTACTTACCTTTTGGTGGGGTGCTTACTTTTTGGTTAGAAACCTTGGTTGTCAAGCGGAAAAAATGAAAGAAAAAGGAATCCCGGTGCTCGAATGCCCCGTGAAAAAGGCCCTGGAGGTAGTGGGCGGCAAGTGGAAGCTGCAAATCGTCAACCAGGTGGGCAACGACGTGCGGCGGTACGGCGAACTGAAGCGGCTCCTGCCCGACATCAGCGAGAAGATGCTCATCCAGGAACTCAAAAGCCTGGTCGAGTTCGGCATCCTCGAAAAGCGGTCGTACCACGAAATTCCGCCCCGCGTCGAGTACGTGCTCACGGAGCGGGGCCGCAAGGTGCTGCCGCTGATCGAAGCCATCAAGACGTTCGGGCTCCAAATGCAGGAGGCGTAACGGCGTGGACGCACTTACCGACGCCGCCGGGCAAACGTTGCGGAGCTACCTGGAGCAGTTCACCCCCGTCCCGGGCGACGCCTGGGAAGCGTTTTATGCGTGCTTTGCCCCGCGGGAACTGCCCAAGGGCGCCTTTTTCGCCCGGCCCGGCAGCCCGGCCACCGACATTGCTTTCCTGGTGGCGGGCACCATGCGGGCGTACGTCACCGACGACCGGGGTGCCGAGTACAACAAAACGCTGCACGTGGCGCCGGGTTTCGCGGGTCCGTACAGCGCCCTGACCACCGGTTGCACCAACCAGGTCAGCGTGCAGGCCCTGGAGCCCTGCCGGCTGCTGGTGGCCGATTACCGGCGGCTGGAGGGGCTTTACGACCGCTTCCCCGCCCTGGAACGCTTCGCCCGGAAGCTGGCCGAGCGTTACTTCGCCGCCAAGGAGCAGCGGGAAATTGCCCTGGTGCTGCTCGACGCCGAGGCCCGGTACGCCGCCTTCCGGCAATCTTTCCCGGGCCTGGAAAGCCGCATCCCCCAGTACCACGTGGCTTCCTACCTGGGCATTACCCCCACCCAGCTCAGCCGCATCCGGGCGAAGCGGGGCAAGTAGGGCGGAAGCCGATGTTCGATGCTCGATGTTCGATGTTCGCGGGGCGACTTTGGGGTGCCGCGTTCATTCTCACTACTCACTACTCACTTCTTCATTTCTTTACCTATGTACATGACTTTTACCGCCGGGTGGGGGATATTCGCCGGGAAAAAGGCATGAAATCATCGGGCAACAAAATACTCATTACCGGGGCCACGTCGGGCATTGGCCTGGTCCTCACGGAGCGGTTCCTGGAAATGGGCAACGCCGTGGTAGGCGTGGGCCGCCGGACGGAAACGCTGAATCCCCTGCGGGAAAAATACCCGGACCTCTTCCCCTTCGCGTGCGACCTGGGCAGCGCCCACGGCCCGGACGAACTGGTGCTTCACGTGAAACAGCAGCATCCCGACCTCAACGTGCTGATCAACAATGCCGCCATCCAGTACAATTACCACTTTCTCGAAGCGGCCGACATCCCGGCCCGGGCCGCCTACGAAATCAACCTGAACCTGACGGTGCCGGTGCAATTGTGCGCCCTGCTGCTGCCGGTACTCCGCGGGCAGCAGCAGGCGGCCGTGGTCAACGTGTCGTCCGGGCTGGCGCTGGTGCCCAAGAAGTCGGCGCCGGTATACTGCGGCACCAAGGCCGGGCTGCACCTGTTCACCAAAGCCCTGCGGTACCAACTGGAAGGTTCGCCGGTAAAAGTGTTCGAGATCATCCCACCGGTGGTAGACACGCCCATGACGGCGGGCCGCGGCAGCAACAAACTGAGCCCGGCGCAACTCGTGGACGAGTTCGTGCGGGCATTTGCCAACGACCGGTTCGAAGTAAACATCGGAAAGGTCAAGCTGCTCCGGCTCATCAGCCGCCTGTCGCCCGCCCTCGCCGACCGCATCCTGAAGAACGGGTAGGTTAGCCGCCCCACATGCCTTCCTCCACGATCTCCAGCACGTGGCCGTCGGGGTCGTGAAAGTAGAACGACCGGTGGCCGCCCTTCCAGGTGGCTTCGTGGAGGATGGGGAGGCCGGCCGCCCGGATCTTTTCCTGCCAGTTCGCGTAGTCGGCCGGCGCTACTTCGAAGGCCATGTGCAACTGGCCCGACCCGTAGTGCGCCGGCAATTCCTGGTCCTCCTTCGTTTTCCCGGCAATGAAGCACAGCAGCACCGACGTGCCGGCGCGGAAGAACACGTGCCGGCCGTCCACGCGGCCAATGACGGGCAGGCCCAGCGCCTCGTGGTAGAACTGCGTGGTGCGGTCCAGGTCGGTCACGTACAGGCAGGTTTCTTTGATCTGGCGGATGCTCATGGGAAATGGACGATTGAAAGTGGAAAATGATCAATTTAACTTGAGTTAAACGCTGACTTGCAGGGGCTTATTTGGAAGACGGCTTTTTACGTAGGGCCAACGAATGACCACGCTTCTGCTGCTTGGAAGATAAACGCGCCGGCCGCGAAAAGGATAACTTTCCGGCGGGCCGACACTTTGCATTCGCAATTTTCGTACAAACGAGGGTAAACCCCCGGTCATGCTGCTAAAAGTCTCGTTTGCGCTTCCTTTCCAGGACCCCGTACTGGTGTTTTCGCTCATCCTGCTGATCATTCTGCTGGTGCCGCTCCTGCTGCGGAAGCTGCGGGTGCCCGGCATCATCGGGATGATCCTGGCGGGCGTCGTCATCGGGCCGAACGGGCTGAACCTGCTGGAGCGCAACGCCAGCTTCATCCTGTTCGGGACGGTCGGGCTGCTCTACATCATGTTTACGGCCGGCCTGGAAATAGACATGGAAGACTTCAAGAAGAACCGCAACACCAGCGTCATGTTCGGGCTGACATCGTTTCTCCTGCCCCAGATTCTGGGGATGGCCGCGGGCTACTACCTGCTCGGCTTCGGCGTGGCCGCTTCCGTGCTGCTGGGCGCCCTGCTGGGTTCGCACACGCTGCTGGCCTACCCGGCGGCCAGCAAGCTGGGCATTGCCAAAAGCCGTTCGGTGACCGTTACCGTGGGCGGCACCATCATCGCCGACCTGCTGTCGCTGCTCGTGCTGGCCATCATTGCCAGTGCGGCCCGGGGCGAACTGGGCGGCGCCTTCTGGCTCCGCCTGGTGATCTCGCTGATCCTCTACGCGGTGGTGGTCATCTGGGGGTTGCCCAAGTTGGGCCGCTGGTTTTTCCGCAACGTGGAAAGCGAAAACGTGGCCCAGTACACCTTCGTGCTGGCGGTGGTGTTCGTGACGGGCTTCATGGCCGAACTGGCGGGCCTGGAGGCCATCATCGGGGCCTTCCTGGCGGGGCTGGTGCTCAACCAGCTCATCCCGCACCGTTCCCCGCTGATGAACCGCATCGAATTCGTCGGCAACGCCGTGTTCATTCCCTTTTTCCTGATTTCGGTGGGCATGCTGGTAGACGTACGGGTGCTCTTCCAGGGCCCGGAGGCCTGGCTGGTGGCGGGCACGATGCTGGCGATGGCGACGGGCGGCAAGTGGGGCGCGGCCTGGCTCACGGCGCAGTTCTTCAACTTTACCCCAACCGAGCGCAACGTCATCTTCGGTCTCAGCAACGCCCGGGCCGCGGCCACGCTGACGGCCGTGCTGGTCGGTTTTGAACTGAAGGTGCTCGACGAAAGCGTGCTCAACGGCGCCGTCATCACCATCCTGGTCACGTGCATCGTGAGTTCGCTGGTGACCGAGCAGGCGGGCCGCAAGCTTGCCATTACCGAAAGCAGCAAGAAAGTGGATTTGGGGGAAGGGCCGAGCCGCATCCTGGTGCCCATTTCCAACCCGGCCACGCTGGAGCACCTGGTGGATTTTGCCCTGCTGCTCAAGGAGCCGGCTTCGCCGCACCCGATCTACCCGCTGGCGGTGGTAAAAGACGGCCCGGACACGGAAACGCAACTGGTGAACCAGAACCGGATGCTGGAAAAGGCGATTCACCACGCGGCGGCGGCCGACGAACAGGTGCAACTGGTGCCCCGCATTGACCTGAACGTGAGCA
>CADCTQ010000113.1 GCA_902805615.1 uncultured Cytophagales bacterium | reverse complement strand
CAAGTCCCGCTACCACTACCCCAAGCTGTTTGACCGCTACAAGCGCAACGACACCACATTGTCTAAAGTCGATTACAAATACATGTACTACGGACAGGCGGCCCTGCCCGGCTACCGGCCCTACGGCAAAGACCCCCGCAAGCAGGAACTGCTCACCGCCCTCCAGCAGAACGACCACAAAAAGGCCCTGACCCTGGGCAAGGCCATCCTCGCCGACAAGCCCTTCGAGATCAACACGATCTTCGGCATGGTGGCCGCCTATTCGCAGATGAAAAATGACAAGGAAGCCCGGCTGTGGGATTTCAAGTTCCGGCGCCTCGTGGATACGATCTTCGACAGCGGCAACGGCCGCAGCAAGGAAACGGCCTACGTCGTCACCGACTCGGGGGACGAGTTCATCGTGACGGGCATCCTCGGCCTCGACGTGGCCAGGCAAACGGTGGTGGACAACAAGTACGACCTGCTCGAAATCACCTATCCCAACGATCTCAACCTCAAGCAAATCTATTTCAACATCGAAAAACCCCTCGGGGCGATCAGTAAGAAATAGTTGTAACCAACAACTATTCCACCGTTGGCCGGCGGCGGGCCCAGCCGAAGAGGCCGTTGCGGACGTCGTTGGAGGCTTTTTCGGCCACTTGCAGGCCCGTGCGGACCTTGTCGGCGCCGGCGCGGCGGGCCGAATCCATGATGCTGCGGACCACCTGGCCCGAACTCTGGCGCACGATCTGCCCGAGCATGGAAGAGGCTTCGCGGTAGGCCGCCAGGCGCACGGCCCGCGAATCGAAGTGGCCCAGCGAAGAGCAGTACCGCTTGGCAATCACCCCCACGCGCAGCGTCAGGAAGGCGTTGATGGAGCCTTCCAGCACCGAGTCCATCACCATGCCGCTGATGGAGCCCAGGAAGGGCACCGACTTCACCGCCGAATTCTGGAGCACGCTGCCCATGATGGGTTCGAGGTGGTGCGAAATGTCAATGTCTTCGATCTGCGAGGCCAGGAACGTAGTGGTGCCCACGTTGGCGTACAGGCTGGTGATGTCGCGGAGCGCCGGCCGCTGGTAGTAGAGGTGGGCGATCTGCCAGATCATGCGCGTGTGCGTCACCAGCACCGTCAGGGCGTCCAGCTTGCCGTTCTGCGAAATGGCCGTGGTCAGGAACACGCTCTTGGCCGTGGTCTGAATGAGCGTATCGGCCCGCGCCTCCAGCACCGCGAGGGCTTTGGCAATCCCGGCTTCTTCCGACCAGTCGTAGCTTTCGCTCCGCAGCAGCCTGTTGCGCGACAGCCGCCGGCCCAGCGCCTGCACGTACACGCCCCGGGCCTCGTCGGTGTCGGGCGGCGTGAGGGGCTTGGGCAGCCGGAAATACAGCACCACCGGCACGGCAAACAGCGCCCCGAAGAGCAGGATCAGCGTCCAGAGCACGGCCAGGCCGAACCCCGGGTGGACGGCCCGCGCCAGCAGGTACACGCCCGAAATCTGGTTTACCACGAACAGTACGAATGCCACCAGCACCAGCACCGCCACGCATATAAACAAAAAACGAAGTTGTTTTCTCATCACGCAAAAAAGCTTACTGCCTCAAAAAACAAGTGTTGCAGACCTTCCGGTTGTTAACCTTCCAATCCCCGTAGGGTTACAACGGCGCCACGGCGCAAGAGGTTCAGCAAGTGCCCCGCAACCACTTTCCCGAAGTCCGGAAGTTGCGACAAATCCGCGCCCCACAGGTCCATATCGGCCAGGATTGCCGCTACGAAGGGTTCGGCTTCTTCTTCCCGGAAGGCTCCCCATTTTTCGTGGAAATACGGCGCGAACTGGTCGGTGATGGGGTAGCGCTGCCCGTCGCGCCGGCCGAAGTACTTGCCGTCTTCCGCCTCCACGGCCCGCATGAAGAGCAGGTACGCCGCAAAACCCAGCGCGAAGTGGGGCGGGGCCGCCTGGTACTTGCGGTAGTAGTGGAGCAGCGTGGGCACGTTGCGCATTTTCATCTTCGAGGTGTATTGCAGGGTAATGTTGAGGAGCGGGTGCACCAGGTAGGGGTTGCGGAACCGGTCCAGCACCGCTCCGGCAAAGTCCGTGGCGCTCTCCTCGTCCACGGGCACGGCCGGCACGATTTCCCGCAGGGCCACGTGGGCGATGAATTTTCCCACGTCCGGGTGGTTCATGCAGTCGCCCACGGTTTCGAGGCCGCAGAGGTAGCCCAGCCCCACGCTGATCGTGTGCGTGCCGTTGAGCAGGCGCAGCTTCCGCTCCCGGTACGGCGTAATGTCGGGAGAGATCACCACCCCGTCGTCGGCGCCGGCAAAGGAGAGGACCGCCGCCACGCGTTCATCGCCCTCGATGGCCCACAGCCGGTACACTTCCGAGACCGTGAGCAGGTCGTCGTGGTAGCCGAGGCGGTCGGCGAGCTTTTGGGTTTCGGCCGCGTCGGGCTTGCCGGGCACGATGCGGTCCACCAGCGAGTTGCAGAAAGTGTTGTGCGCCGCCAGCCACCGGGCAAACGCCGGGTTGAGCTGGTGCTGCCGGGCCTGTTCGAGCACGATTTCCTTCAGCAGGCGGCCATTGTCGGTCACCAGTTCGCAGGGAATGACCACCAGGCCGCTGTCCGGGGCGCCGCCGAACGCCTTGAACCGTTCGTAGAGAAAGGCGGTGAGCTTGCCCGGGAACGAGACGGGCGGGGCGCCGAACACGTTGTCTTCCACGAGTTGGATGCCGATCTCGGTGGTGTTGGAAAGCACGATTTTCATTTCGGGATTGTGGGCGCATTCAAGCACGGCGGGCCAGTCGCCGCGGGCCGACAGCGTGCGGCTGATGGCGGCATTGACGACCAGCTCCTCCACCGGCCGGCCTTTTTCGACCCCCCGGATAAGGTGGGTAAACAGGTTGTCCTGCGCCCCGAACGCATCCACGCCCCCCGCATCGGTGGATTTGACCACGACCACGCGGCCGTTGAACCGGCCCTGGCGGTTGGCCCGGTCAATGAAGTAGTCTGGCAGGCCGCGCAGCAGCACGCCGGTGCCGAACTGGAGCACTTTTTCGGGGAGGTCAAATACGGCGGGGTCGGGCAGGGCAACCGGCCCGCCGGCCCGTTGGTTGGCGAGAAAGGCTTTGCTGAGTCTGGGGGTAGGGGTGGTCATGAATGAAGGAGTAAAGGGATGCATCTGCCAGGAACAGTACGCACCTCCGGAGCCAAGTGCCTAACTTTACCAATAAGTATGCTACTTTCGGCATCTACTCACTACTCCCTATTTTTTCGAATGAAACAGCTTCGCTCCCTCACTTTTGCCCTCGTGCTGCCGGTCCTGGCGGCTTTCGGGCAGCCCAACCCATCACCCAAAAAGTCCGGCAGCGCCGCCACGCTGGCCGGGGCGGCGCCTTTCCCGGTGGGGGCCGCTCTCAGCCCCCGGTACCTGCACAAAAACCGGGCGTACACCGACGTGGCCATCCGCGAATTCAACTCGGTAACGGCCGAGAACATCATGAAGCCCCGGGGCTTGTCGCGGGGCCGCGGGCAGTACCACTGGGCCGCGGCCGACTCCCTGGTGGCCTTCTGCCGCCAGCACAACAAGCAGTTGCACGGCCACGCGCTGGTCTGGCACGAGTCGGTGCCCGGGTGGGTCAAAAGCTTTTCCGGCGACTCGGCGGCCTGGGAGGGCATCCTGCGCGAACACATCCGCGACGTGGCGACGTACTTCCGCGGCAAAGTGCGGAGCTGGGACGTGGTCAACGAAGCCTTCTCCGACACGGCCGGCCGGATGCGCAATTCGCCCTGGCGACAGCACCTGGGCGACGACTACGTGGCCCGCTGTTTCCGCTACGCCCGCGAGGCCGACCCCGCCGCCAAGCTGTTCTACAACGACTACAGCCTCGAATCGGACCCGGCCAAGCTGGCCGCCGCCCTGCGCATGGTTGATGACTTCAAGCGCCGCGGCATTCCGCTCGACGGCGTGGGCCTGCAAATGCACATTTCGATCAACACGCCGGAAGCGGGCATCCGCAAGGTGATGCGCGAAATGGCCGGCCGCGGCCTGCTGGTCCACATTTCCGAACTCGACGTGCGCATCAACACCACCAAAGACAGCCTCCTCACCGAGACGCCCGCCCTGCTGGCCCAACAGGCCGAAAAGGTGCGCCAGGTGGTCCGGGCTTTCGTGGAAGAGGTGCCGCCCGCCCAGCGGTTTGCCATCACCACCTGGGGCGTGGCCGACTCCAACAGTTGGGTGATGAACTGGCGCAAGCAGGAAGACTACCCGCTGCTCTTCGACGGCAACTACCGCCCTAAACCCGCCCACGCGGCGTTTATAGAAGCCGTGCGGGGGAAATAAAGGAGACCGGAGACGGGAGAAAGGGAGACGGGAGGAGGATTGGGAAGGAGACTTAGGCGATGCAGTTTTATTCTGTCGGCAGGACAGGATTCTGTCGGCAGGACAGGGTTTAGTCCCAGGTGGGGAAGTAGGTCGCATGGCGGGAAAGCATCGCATCGCGGGAAGGCGTCGCATTGCGGCTCCCCTCCTCGGAGGGGTTTGGGGGTGGGTTTACCCATAGGCTGCAACTCATAGGGGGATCATCGCAATGTGGTAATTTTCCTTGCGGCAGTTTCCAACTTTCTTTGGAT
>CADCTQ010000112.1 GCA_902805615.1 uncultured Cytophagales bacterium | reverse complement strand
TGGGGACGTCAAAGATTTCGGTGGTGAACAGGTAATACACGCCGCCCTGTTTGACGCAGGTGCCGCCTTCGAAGCCGAACTTGTTGTCTTCGGCGCCTTTGTAGCCTTTCCCGATCACGGGCTTGGGGCTGATGGACACCAGTTGCAGTTCGGCCAGCGGCTGCTGGGCGTACAAGACGCAGGAACACGCCAGGAGGAGCAGGCTCAGTGCAATTTCAGGGCTCTTTTTCATCGGTACGATCAGGTTGCTCAGTGAGCGGACAGGGTGTGCTTCAAGATAAAATCCGTGATGGGGGCCGGGTCGGTGAGGCCGTGCTTGTGGTCCACGCCGGGCTTGACGATCACCTGGATGTTGCCCCCCAGCTTTTTGTACTGCTGTTCGACCACGGCCGTGTTTTCCGCCAGGGGCACGATGTCGTCGGCGTCACCCGTCACGTGCAGCAGCGGAATGCGGGCTTTGGCCAGCCCGGCAAGGTTGTCAATCGGGTTGTGGCGGTAGTTGAACGCCTCCAGGTCGGTCGAAAAACCGTACGCCTGCCGGCACTTCTGCCACTGGGCGGGGTCGCCTTTGCCCTTGCCGAACCCGCCGGGCCAGCTTTTGAAGTCGCACACGGGGGCGTCGGCGTAGATGCAGGTGACCCGGTCGGGGTGGGCCGCCGCCCAGTTGTAGACGTACAGCCCGCCCCGGCTGATGCCCTCCAGGGCCACTTTGGGGCTCAGCCCGTACGTGCGGGTCAGGTGGCGGTAGAAGCGGTCCCAGATCGCCACGGCCTCCGGGGAGCCGAAGCGGTCCACGGCACCCAGGTACACCACGTGCAGGCCCCGGGCCAGCAGCGTAGAGTCCACGTTGGTCTTGTGGCCGAAGAACATGGCGTTCCAGAGCCACGGCCGGCCTTTGGCGGGACTTTTGGGCACGACCACCGTAGCGGGCATGGCTTCGAAGGTAAAATCGTACCGGTCAAAGCCGCACCAGCTTTTCTGCTCGCCCGCGTAGGGCTGCGCCGGGGCCGGCAGTCCGCCCAGCAGCAGGATCAGTCCGGCGGTACTCAGGATGCGTAGGATCATGGGAAGCGTAAAAGGGGCGCGGGCAACGGGTACCGGCAGGCATCAGGACCTGCCGGCATCTTTCCACCGCGGCATAATGATCTGGTACTAAAATGACTTCATGATTACGTATTTGGTCTTTCACAAGTATCTGTAATACTGAAAAGTGCTGACAACGCATTACGAACAACCAACAATGGATTAGTATAGAGATGCAGATGCCTGAAAGAACCCTACCATCGGGACACACTTTATTTTTGCCAGGGTGAACCCTTCGCTTTTGGAGTCGTACCAGGCGCGTTACCTCCTTGCGGCGCACAACCCGGCCGGCTTTATGCACCGGTAGCAGATAAGACCCCCGAAGGCCGTTTTTGTACTCCCGTTTTCAGCACATTGCTTCCGGCGTGCAGCGTAAACGCCTTTGCCGGTTGGGGAATCAAGCTTTATTCATCCCCTCGTTTACGCGCATTCGTTGTCGGAACTTTCCTGGTGCATAGACAATCGTGAACGCCCAATTACGTAATCAAAAAGTCATTTTAGTGAGATATATTTTTTTACCGCTGTCCGGCCTTCTCCGGCGGAAGGATGCTGGAAGAACCACGGTCCTGCCCTTGCCGGGCAAAGGCAAGCCCGCCGGAAAAGCGGGCAGGAGTGACAGTTGGCCGGTAGGTCAGGCTGGATTGCGGTTGCTGCCGTGGGGCACGGGCAACCGGGGTAAAAGCAAAGCCCTGATGAACCCACCAGGGCTTCGGAAAAACACCCGTTACTGCACCAGCGGATTGCTCCACCGGTTGGCGTGGTAGCGGATGTTGAACGCGTGGAACGGGAGGGTAATGCCCGTGGAAGGCAACGTCACGAAGCCAACCGTCCAGATGGAGTAGCAACTGTTGGGTTCGATGAGGATGTCGCCGCGGCTGCCGCCGGCACCGCCGATGCGGGTGGTCGTGCCGGCAGCCCGCACTTCCATGGTGTACCGGCCCGGCTCAATCTCAATGAACTCCTGTACGCCCTTGTACCCGAGGTTGGAGGCAAGGGTGACCGGCGACGGGGCGCCCCCGGTGATCGCCACGTCTACCGGACCGGCATCGGGCGAAAAGTTCATGATGCGCACCTTCGCCTTGCCGGGCGTGGGCAGCGAAAGGTCATCGGTGAGCACCAGGGCTTCTACGCTCTGCACGGTACCCACGGCGTACACGGAGTAGTAGACGTCCGCCTCGGTTTCGAAAGTGACCTGCGCCACGGTCGCATTGGGGCCGGGAGGGTCGTTGCCGATGGAGCGGGCCGTATCCAGGCGAACGGTCATCGTGCCGGGCTCAAACGCCTTGTAGCCGTTGGACCAGGGAAACTTGATCGGGAAGTTGTTGAAGGTCACCTCGTTGTAAAAAGGATAGATGGCAACCTCCCGCCGGGCGAGGGCCGGGTCCACCGCTCCGTTGGGGGCGGCGTTTACGAAGATGATTTTCGCCTTGTCCGGCTCGGAACCGAGGCCCTTGGGTTCGTCTTCCTGGCAGGCCGTCAGGGCAATCAGGCTGGCCGTGAGGAAAGCCAGGTATGTATGGAGTCGTTTCATGAACGTGTCTGTTTAAGAGGTAGTAACCGTATGTTAGCGGGGCGGATAGCCCAGGTTCTGTTCCAGCCGGGGGTTGTTGATCAGTTCGATGCGCGGAATGGGCAGCAGCAGTTTCTCGGGCGTAAAGTTGTCGCGCCCCTGGTTCACCCTGAGCACCTGGGTCGCGTAGTCGGCACCGTAGCGCTGCAAGTCAAACCAACGCTTGTTTTCCATGGCCAGCTCCTTGCGGCGTTCCGAGCGGATGATGGCGCGGTACTGCGCCTGGGTGAGGCCGCCGGGGATGTCGCGTTCGCTGGCAGAGGTCAGCGGCAGGCCGAAGGCGCGCCGGCGCAGTTGGTTGAGGTATTCAAGGCCGGCGGGGTCGAGCAAGCCCAGTTCATTGGTCGCTTCGGCGTAGATCAGGTGCATTTCGGCCAGCCGGTAGATGGGGAAGTTGGCCTGGCCGATGGCGCCGGTACCCAGCACGTGGTGCTTCCAGGTGAGCCAGCGCTGCAAGGTGCTGCTGCCCAGGGTACGTTGAAAGGTGACGTCCTTGCGCACGTCGCCCGCTTCGTATTCCTGGATCAGGCCGCCCGTAAAACCGGGTTCGTTGTCCGGACTTTCGTTGTCGGTGGGCCGGTAACCGGCCAGGCTGCCGCTGCTGCCCCCGTTCGTTTCGCTGGCGCCGCCCATGATGAAGCCATACGGGTTGCCCAGGCCCGCCGTACCCGTCGTGCGGCCTTCGTTCGAGAACTGCACTTCAAACAAAGATTCGGGAGAGTTCTCTACCCCGCCCCGGCCCGCAAAGTTGGCCACGTAGGTAGGGTTCAGCCGCTTGCCGCTCGTGGTAATTACATCCAGGGCCGTGATGCGGGCATTGTCGTACTGCTTCAGCGTCAGGTACACGTCGGCCAGCATGGCTTTCGCGGTCCCGCTGATGGGCCGGCCGAACTCGTTGCCCGAACCGGTGCCCGACTGTTGTCTGGGCAGCAGGGCCGCCGCTTCCGTAAGGTCAGTGATGATCTGGGCGTACACCTCGCCCGCCGGGGTGCGCGGAATGTTCACCTGGCTGGGACTGGTGATCGGAACCAGGTGCATGGGAACATCCCCGAAGAGCCGTACCAGGTTGAAATACGCAAAGGCCCGCATGAACTGGGCTTCGCCCATGAACTGGTCCTTGAAGGGCTGGTTGGCCGAATTGAGGGCCTGCCCGGCGGCCAGCGTGAGCGAAGGAACGCGTTCAACAATTACGTTGGCCCGGTAGATGATGCGGTACAGGCCGTCCCAGATGTCCAGGGGCAACTGGTTGTCGGGCTGAAGCTCAAAGTAATCGAGCAGGTTGTAATTGCTCGAAGTAAGCCGGGTGTCGGTGCCCAGCACGTCGTCACTGGCGTAGTCCACAAACAGCAGGGACGTGCGGCCGCGGTACAGGTCACTGCCCGAAAGCTGGTTGTAGAGGCCGTTCACGGCGTTGAGCGTGCCGCCAAAGTCGGAAAAGGTAGCGTCAATGGTCTGCTGGCCGTAAGGCTTGGGTTCCAGCATGTCGTTACAGGCAGGCAAGGTCAGGCTGATCACGGCGGCCAGACCCAGAATGCGGTGTATGTTTTTCATATCTGAGCGTAGAGAAGAGGTAAAGGAGATAAAAGGGAATCAAAGTCCCAGGTTGATGCCGAACGTCACGTTCTTGGGGATCGGGTACGCCCCGATGTCCACGCCGTTGGTCACTACGTTGGAGCCGAAGCTGTTCACTTCCGGGTCCCAGCCACTGTATTTGGTGAACGTCAGGAAGTTGTTGGCCTGCACGTACACGCGGGCCCGGCTCAGTTTGATCTTGGAGATCAGGCCGGCAGGCAGCTCGTAGCCCAGGGTGATGGTCCGGATGCGCAGGAAGGAAGCATCTTCCAGGAAGCGGTCCGAAACCAGCAGCGGGTTGTTGTTGCGCGGCACGGGTACGCTGGTCACGACGCCGGGCTGGCTGGGCAGCCAGCGGTTCTCGTAGTGCTCACGCCACACGGCCCCTTCAAACGTTTCGGAAACGAGCCGGGGCTGGTTCCAGAGCAGGTTGCCGTACTGGTAGTTGCCGACCACGTCGAGGCTCAGGCCCCGGTAGGAAAGCGTGGTGCCGAAGCCGCCGAAGAAGTCCGGAAACGGCGAGCCGACCCATACGCGGTCCTGGTCGTCAATCACGCCGTCCCCGTTCTGGTCCACGGGCTTAAGGTCGCCGGGCGCAAAGTAGGGCTGGGTGCCGCCGATGGCGATCCGGGGCGCCGTAAGGGCTTCCTCCCAGTCCTGGTACTGGCCCCGTTCCTCCACCACCCAGAAGCCGCCGATGGGCTGGCCTACTTCCGTGCGGTTGATGAAGCTGCCGATCCGGTTGATGTTGGCGCCGTTGATGAACGGCAGGCCGAGCTCTTTCACCTTGTTCTGGTTGGTGGCAATGTTGAAGTTGGCCGACCACCGCAGGCGGTTGCGGTCAATGAGCACGGCGTTGGTGGCAAACTCAAAACCGCGGTTGCTGATGCTGCCCAGGTTGGTGGTAAAGGTATTGCCGACCCCGGAAATCACCGACAGCGGGGCGTCGCCGAGCAGGCCCTTGGTGCGCTTGTCGTAGTAGTCGGCCGTCAGCGTCAGCCGCCCGTTGAAGAGGGTAAGGTCAACGCCGGCGTCAAACTGGATGTTGCGCTCCCACTGAATGTCGCGGTTTTCAAAGCGGTTGGGGGCCGAACCATTCACGACGGTGTTGCCCCACACGGCATTGGCGCTGGTCATCAGCGGCAGGTACAGGAAGTTGCCGATGTTCTGGTTGCCGGTGGAGCCGTAGCTGGCGCGCAGCTTCAGTTCCGGGATCTGGACCAGGTTCTTGAGAAAAGGCTCTTCCGAAATGCGCCAGCCGACCGAAGCGGAGGGGAAGTAGCCGTACTTGTTGTTGGAGCCGAAGCGGCTCGACCCGTCGCGGCGCACGGTGGCCGTGAGCAGGTAACGGTCCAGCAGCCCGTAGTTCAACCGCAGAAACTGCGACACCAGCGCATTGTCCGTCCGGCCGCCGTTGGGGGTACTGACGTACGTGGGCTGGTTGCCCAACTGATCGAGGGCGTTGCTGGGCGAGCCTTGGGCCGAAACGGAGAAGGTGTGTTCGATGAACTGCTGGGCCGAGAAGCCGGCCACCGCGTCGAAGCTGTGCACGCCGAAGGTGCGCTTGTAGAACAGCAATTGCTCGGCAAGCCAGTTGAAGGCGCGCGGCTGGCTGACGTCCAGGGTCTGGTTGGTGTTCACGTCAATGCCCCGGCTCCAGATCGGATCGCGCCGGCGCAGGTCGTTGAAAAGCAGGTCGGTCCCGAACATGGATTTGAAGGTCAACCCTTTGGCAACGTCCAGTTCGGCGTACAGGCTGGACAACAGGCGGTAACGGTCCGAACGGCGTTCGCGCTCCTGGAGGTTGGCGATTACGTTGCCAGCCCCGTCGTGGGCCAGGTCGCCGCTGATCAGGTTGTTGGGCCGGCCGGTGTAGTTGCCGTCGGCGTCCCGCAGCGGGCTCCCGCTGGTCACGGGGTAAGAGAGCCCCCGGAAGAACTCATCGGTCTCCACGCGGTTGTCGGTGGTATAGCTCAGCGCCGTGCGGGTCCCGAACCGCAGGTGGTCGGTTGCTTTGATGTCGAGGTTGGCCCGGCCGGAGAACCGCTTGGCGTAGGTGTTGAGCACGATGCCCTGCTGGTCCATGATTTCGGCACTGGTGGCAAAGGTGATCTTGTCGGAACCGCCCGTGGCCGAAATGCTGTAGTTCTGCATGACGGCCTCGCGGAACAGCACGTCCTGCCCGCCGTTGCCGTCGTAGTTGTACAGGTACGGGTTTACGGCAAAAATGTCCCGGTTGTCACCGCCGCGGGTGCCCGCGTTGCGGCGGTGTTCGAAAATCATGGACATCCGCTCCCGGGCGTTGGTCGTGGGGATTGCCTTGCGCAGGGACTGGATGCCGTAGTAGGCGTCAAAATTGATCTGGGTGCGGCCGGATTTGCCCGAGCGGGTCGTGATCAGCACGACGCCGTTGGCGGCCCGTGCGCCGTAAATGGCCGTGGCCGAAGCATCCTTCAGCACTTCAATGCTCTCAATGTCATTGGGGTTGATGCCCGCCAGCGGACTCGAGCCGTTGGAAGCCGTACCGCCGGTGCTGCCTTCATTGCCCGCGCCCAGGGAGTTGTTTCGCTCGTTCCACACCAGCGGTACGCCGTCCACCACGTAGAGGGGCTGGTTGGCGCCTTCGCTGCCGGTGGAGTTGACCCCCCGGATGCGGATCTGCACGGCGCCGCCGGGGGCGCCGCTGGTCTGCTGCACCTGCACGCCCGATACCCGCCCCTGAAGCGCCTGGTCGGGGGTAAGTACCGGCACCTGCCGGATGTCGGCGGCCGACACGCTGGCCACGGCGCCGGTCACGTCGCGCTTTTTCTGGGTGCCGTACCCCACCACCACTACTTCGTTGAGGGATTGGATGTCGGCTACCAGCGCTACGTCAATCACCGACCGGTTGCCAATCGCTACTTCTTCGGTAACGTAGCCGATAAAGGAAAAAACCAGCGTGCCATTGGCGCTTTCGTCGGGTACCGACAGGGTGTAGCTCCCGTCGGTGCCGGTGATGGTGCCGTTGCTGGTGCCTTTGAGGACCACGTTCACCCCGGGAATGCCTTCGGTGTTGTCGCTGGACGTTACCTTGCCGGTAATGGTGAGGGCCGCGGCCGCCGTTGCCTCTCCGGTTGCTTCGGGCAACGCCGAAGTATTGGAGTCGGGTTTGCGGGCCGGCACTTTCTTGAGCAGCACCTGGTTGCCGAGCAGTTCGTAGTGGATCTGGAGGGGCTTGAACATCTTTTCCAGCACGCGCGAGAGCCGGTCGTTTTTGGCGTTCACCGATACTTTCTGGTCCAGTTGCACGAAGTCCTGGCTGTAGCTGAAGGTCAGGGTGGTGTGTTGCTCGAAGGTTTGCAGGGCCTCGCGCAGGGTCACGTTGTTGAGCCGCAGGCTGATGGTGGAATTAAGCAAGTCCTGGGAATACCCTTCGCCGGCGTGGGCAAAGCCGGTGAGCAGCAGTATTACGCCCAGGTGTGAAATAGTAATCCGCATAAGTTTACCTACGTCTGGATACGTCCCGAAGAATTTTTTCATACATTTAGCGTTGCTTTGTTGATTTAAGGAAGAGACAAAGAGGTGCCCCGCTGCCCGTTGGAAAGGCAGTAAAACCCGGGGCGGGTTTATAAACCGGGATGCTGGCACATTCCGGTTTATGCGTTAAAAGGGAGGCTGAGCGTCAGTTTCTAAGGCATAGGCGGCAAGTGGTGGGATGGGTTAAACATGGAACGGGTCACGGGAAGCTCCGCCCGCCTGGCAACGGGCCGAACCGGCTTGTATTCACCTGCTTTTATTCATTTGCGGTGCCGTCTTCTTTGCGCGGGCAGCCTTCACCGGAGAGGGTGATCTTGTCGCCGGTCTTGTGGTACTCGGCGTTGATGAGCTGGCAAAGAATCCGCAGGGCGGTATCCAGGTCGCGGCCGCTCAGGTCTACTTTCACGGTGCAGTGGCTGAGCGATTCGTTTTCGAGGGCAATGCCGGCGTCGAACCGGCCGTTGAGCTCGGCAACCACCTCGGCCACCGTCGCGTTGCTGAACACCAGGGCCCTTTCCTTCCAGGCGGGCGGGATTTCCGCCTCGGGCAGTTCAGCCTTCTGGAACGGGCTGCGCGCCGCGACCGGGCCCGGCTCCCCGTTGAAGACGACTTTCTGGTTGGCCAGCAGGATCACGTCCCTTTTGCCGTCGCCGGCGGCCGGGCTTTGGGCGGCTGACCAGTCGGCCGGGTCCGTACCGGGACGCGCTTCCTGCACCGATACCTTGCCTTCGGTCACCGATACTTCCACCCGCCGGCCGGTGGCGTAGGTCTTTACGTTGAAGCTCGTGCCCAGCACGCGGGCCACGACCTGGCCGGTGTGCACGGCAAACGGCTTGCGCGGATTTTTAGCCACCTTGAAAAAAGCTTCTCCCTTCAGAAAAACCGTTCTTTCGGCCCCGTTGAACCCCCCGGCCAGGGTCAGTTGGGCGTGGCTGCTGAGCCACACGATGCTGCCGTCGGGCAGGGTCTGCCGGAGCGGCTGGCCCGTCGGATTGCCGTACACCACCAGGGCGGGAACGGAGGTCCGGCCGCCGTACCACTGCACCAGCCAGGCCAGTCCGAAGGCCAGGGCCAGCACCGCGGCGGCGCGTACCCAGGTCCGGGTCCAGAGGGGCCGCCCGGCCGCTTCGGCGGGAACGGCCGGGGTTTCTTCCCCCCCGATGGCCGCGTGGATGTTGCGCCGCATCCGTTCTCCGGTGTCGTCCAGGTCGCCGGCATCCGCCTCCGCCCCCTCAGCGCCGGCCGGGTCGTTCTGCTGCCACTCCGACAAAGCTTTCTTTTCTTCGTCCGAATGGTTGCCGCTCAGGAAGGGGCCGGCGGCATCCTTGAATTTTTTTCGGGACTTCATTCGGGAGCACTGGGTTTTGGGAGATCGTTTCGTAAATATAGTCCATCTGCCGGGCCGCTACCCCTACGCCGCCGGCAAAAAAATTTATATTCTTTCTTGAAAGGGTAATAGTACGCGGATGGAATGGTACACTGATGGGTTATGATGATTATGATTTGTTATGACTAAATGATTGCATGACTAAATGATTAGGTGGGTGCCCTCATGAACTACCGGGGTGAGTCATTTAATCATAACAAATCATAACCATCATAACCCATCAGTGTACCATCACCCCAGGAAAAACAGCAGGACGACGGACGTGATGAAATCCTTGAGGCTGAGGCGCAGGAGCCGGAGGGCTTTGCCGATGTGGTTTTCGACGGTCTTTTCCGACACGTGCAGCTTGACGGAAATTTCCTTCTGGCTCAGGTGGTCGTGCCGGCTCAACTGGAAAACCTCGCGGCACTTCTCGGGCAGCTTGTTGATTTCCTGCTCGATGACCTCCTGCAAGTCGTTGAAGAAGACTTCGTCTTCGGTGGTGTTGGCGTAGGCGGGGGCGAGGGCAGCCGTTTGTTCGTACTGGTGGTGCACCCGTTCTTTCTGAAAAAATTTGATGATCATGTAGCGCACGGCCATTCCCAGGTAGGCGCCTACCGAAGAGGTGATCTGCAAACTTTCCCGCTTCGTCCACAAGCTGATGAAGAGGTCCTGCACCAATTCCTCGGCGAGTTCCCGGCTGCGCAGCTTCTGGTAGGCCAGCAGGTACAGCTTGCGCCAGTACCGTCCGTACAGGGCGTCAAACGCCTTTTTGTCCCCCTGCTGGAGGAGTTGGACTAAGTCCTGATCGGTGTGGTGGGTAAACTGCAAGGGAGAAAGTTTGAGTGCCAGCCTGATCGGCTCGTAATAGTACCAATTTAAATTAAAAAATAACAAATACCCAAGGGTATTCGCGTTTCTAACCCGCCAAGACGGAAAATTGTTCAGCGGAAGGCCAACGGGACCGCAATCTTTTTCAGCCGTTTTTCGCGGGAGGGTGGCGTTGCCCCGGCAAGGGGGGTAGGGGAGGAAAAGGGAGACGGGAGGAAAGGAGACGGGAGACCGGAGGAAAGGAGACTGGAGGAACTGAACCGCAAGGGGCGCAAAGGAGACGCAAAGGGCGCAAAGAAAAACGCGTTCCCCTTGCGGTCTTTGCGTCTCCTTTGCGCCCCTTGCGGTTGAGTTTATTGCTCCGTGTACCTCCGTGCCCTCCGGGTCTCCGTGGTGAATCCTGTTCCCCGTTACACCTCCGGGTCAACGGGCGTAGCCGGGTTGTTTTCCCGCTCTACCCGCGGGTAGGGAAGAAAATTCCGGTTTCGTTCGGCGCCAGGCTGGCCCGGTCCCGGCCGTCCGAACCGGCGGCTGTCTTCCAGGCGAAATCCCTGGAAAGCCAGCTCGATGACCCGGTTCCGGTAGATTTCCGTCAGTACCGCCGCGGGGGTGTCGGGACCGGCGTAGGGCGGCAGGCCCGCACCGATGCCGAACGCATCGGTCGTTTTGGTCAGTACTTTGTTCAACTCGCCGATGGCGCCGGGCACGTCTCCCTTGCGGGCAAGCGCTTCGGCCCGGATCAGCAGCATTTCCCCGGGCAGGTACACGGGAATGGGCGCATTGTTGGCCGTGTAAAAACCGCTTCCCAGGTTTTGGTTCGGCAGGAGAACGCTCCGGAGGTAAAACGCCAGCCGTTTGTCTTCGGGGGCCGGGGCCAGCTCACCGGTCAACCCCAGGGAGGCATTGGCCGGTTCAAACACGTTCCGGTTGCCGAAAGCTACTTCGTAAAGCGGGTTGCGCGTGTTGTCGTCGAAGGTAAATACGGAACGTTTGGTCAGGTCTACCCGGGCGGCGGCGGCCAGGGCTTTGTCGTAGTCGCCGGCAAACAAACTGTAGCGGGCAATCAGTGCCTGCAAGGTGTTGGGCAGGTCAAGGCCGGGGACGATTTTCGCGTTGAAGTCGGCCGAAACCGGGTTCGCCGCCAGGAAGGCCGCGGCTTCTTCCAGTTGCCGTACCGCATCGCGCAGCAACGTGACGCGGTCCACGAAGGGGGCGTTTTCGCCCACTTCCAGCGGGGACTGCTGGAAAAACTCCGCCAGGGTGCCCATGGCCAGCGCCCGGAAAATGGAAGCGTACGCCACAATGCCGCTTTGCGTGCCGGCGTCCGGGGCAATGGCGTAGTTTCGCAGCACCAGGTCGGCGTTGGCTTTCACCAGCTGGCTTTGCGTCCACAGGTTACGCACCACGGCGTTGGCATTGGTGACGTTGCCCGCGCCCAGGCTCACGTTGAATTCTTCGATGTTGCCCACGTTGAGCACGGTGAACTCCCGCGTGGTCAGCCCGCCGGCGGCCACCCGGTTGTAGAGTACGCTCAGCAGACCGCCGGTGCTGTAGCGGTGCTGCAAGCCGTTGCAGAGGGCGATCAGGCCATCCGAAGAGTTCACCACCTGTTGTTCGGTGGCCGTGCTGGGATTGAGGTATTCCTCCCGGCAGGCGTTGGTGGTAAGCAGTATTCCCAGGAGCGGGAGCAAGGTCCAGTATTTTTTCATGGCTAGAAGGTCGCTGAAAGTTTGAGTTGGTAGGTCCGCGGAATGGGTACGTTGCCGAAGTCAATGGCCCGGAGCAGGTCACTGGCCCCGCCGGCGTTGGTTTCCGGGTCAAAGCCGTTGTAGTTGTCCCACGAGATGAGGTTGCGGCCGACCAGCGACACGTTGAGGCTGCTGATGGCTTTGACCAGCGGAGGCAGGGTATAGCTGAGCGCCACTTCGCGCAGCTTCACGAAGGAGCCGTTGTCAATCCGGAAGGCTTCCGTGTTGTACACGGCGAAAATGTAGCCCCGCGGCAGTTCGCCCCGCAGTTCCCGTTCGGCGAAGTCGCCCAGGCCCACCCCCTGCCGGGTCCGTTTGTCGGCGTTGAACACGTCCACGCCCCGCACGGCATCGAGCAGCACGTGCAAAGCCAGCTTCTTGTAGGAGAAATTGGTACCCAAAGAACCCGTCCAGTCGGGATTCGGGTCGCCGATCACGGCCGCAACCGGCGAGCCGCTGGGCTGTCCGTCGGCATTGCGGTTCACTTCGTACTCGGTGGAGCCGGGCGTCTGGGTGCCCCGTTCGTCCTGGGGAAAACCCTGCGGGGTGAGCAGCAGCGAACCGTCGGGGTTGGTGGCGAACGTCGTGCCGTAGAAAACGCCGGCCGGTTGGCCTTCGAGCAGGTACACCGGCGCCCCGGCCACGTTGGAGATGGAAATCGCCTGGCTGTTCACCAGGGTGCGTACCTTGTTGCGGTTCCGGTTGAAAATAAGCGTCAGGTCCCAGCTGAAATCCGCGGTTTTGAGCGGGGTGGCTTCCAGCACCAGTTCCACGCCGCGGTTTTCCATGGTGCCCACGTTGTTGGTGATGGCCGAGCCGCCCGTGGTGGGGGCCAGGTTCCGCCGCACCACCAGGTCGTTGATCTTCTGGTAATACACCGTGGCGCCGAGGCTGATCCGGTTGTTGAGAAAGGCTACGTCCACGCCGCCTTCCGTTTCGGTCATCCGTTCCGGGCGTACGCTGGGGTTGGCCAGCAGGGTGCCCGGGGTAATGGTGCTCCGGCCCTGGAAAGGAACCGGCGTGAACTGGTAAAACCGTTCGTAGGTACCGATGCCCGTCAGGTTGCCCGCTTCGCCGTAACTGGCCCGCAGCTTGAAGCTGTTCACGGCATTGCTGAAGGCCGCATTCTTCCAGAATGCCAGGTCCGATACCACCAGCGAGCCGCTTATCTTGGGGTACACCTGGTTTACTTCTTCGGGAGAGAACTTGGTGGACCGGTCCCGCCGCACCGCGCCGGTGAGGAAGGCCAGGTTGCGGTAGCCCAGCGTCACCTGGCCGTAATAGCCGGTCAGGTTGAAACGGTCCAGGGTGTAATCGGAAGTAACGGTCGTACTGGCGGCTCCCCGGATGGTTTCGATGAAAGGGGCCAGGTTCTGGCCCTGCGAGGTGGTGTACTCCTGCTGGCTGTACTGGTAGCTGTACCCGGCCGTCAGGTTCAGTTTAAAGTTTTCGGAGAAAGTCCGTTCGTAGGTGGCGTTCAGGTCGGAGTTGAGCAGCACCACGGCGTTGTTGCCATTGGCGGCGAAGCCGCCCGGAAAACGGGCCGCGGGCAGGCCGGCCTGGGCCTGGTACGGGTAGGGGCGGATGTAGTTCTGGCCCACCTGCGAAAAAGCGTCCACGCCCAGGATGTAGTCCACGCTCAAGCCCGGCAGGGGCGAGAGGTTCACCTGCACGTCGCTGATGGTCCGGTTGACGCCCTGCGTGAACTTCATGTCTTCGATGGTGGAAAGCGGGTTGACGCGGGTAGGCTCCACGGCCAGCAGGTTGCCGGCCGCGTCGCGCCGGGTGATATCGTAGATGTTGTTGGTGATGTTGATGGCGTTGATGGGACTGTAAAACACGTTCCCGTTGGCTTTTTCGTTCGAAAAACTATTGATGTAACTCAAGCCGCCCGACAGTTTCACCCACTTGGTGAGGCGTTGGTCAACCCGGGCCCGGATGTTGTAACGGGTAAAGTCGGTTCCCCGGATGATGCCCCCGTTCCTGAGGTAGCCGAAAGAGAGGAAGTACTGCGTCCGTTCCGAGCCGCCCGACACGGACAGGGAATTGTCGGTCCCGTACGCCGTCCGGAAGATCTGGTCGAAGTAGTTGTACCGGGTGACGTCCACCAGGTTGGTCGCCAGCGGGGTGGTGGCCCCGGCCCGGGTGATGCCTTCGGTGGTGAGGTCGGGCACCGGAATGTTGGCGCCAATCAACGGCGCGGCCGACCCGATGGGGTAAAGCCGGAAGGTGTTGATCGTGATGGTGCCGTTGGCGTTGCGGGTGGGGTAGGTGTCGGCCCCGAACTGCTTGCCGTAGGTATTCACCGGCACCATTTTGCGCAACTCATTGACGTTAAAGCTGGTGGAGAACGTTACCCGCGGCGTGCCGCTCTGGCCCCGCTTGGTGGTGATGAGCACTACCCCGTTGGCGGCCCGGGAACCGTACTGCGCCGCCGCCGCCGCGCCGTTGATCACGTTGATGGACTGGATGTCGTTGGGGTTGAGGTCGGCCAGCCGGTTCTGGCCGGGATTGGCCGCGCCCACGTCGTTGGCCACGGCCAGTTGCGACACGTTGGTGCTCTGGTTGCTGATGATCACGCCGTCAATCACGTAGAGCGGATCGGAAGGACCGCTCAGCGACTTCACGCCCCGCAACCGCACCGAAATGGAGCCGGCCGGGTCGCCGGAGTTCTGCACGATCTGGGCGCCGGGCACTTTGCCCTGCAATGAATTGAGCAAACCGCCCGAGCCGCTCTGGGCAATGTCCTGGGCCTTGACGGTGCTGATGGCGTTGCCCAACTCCCGCCGGGTGGTGGTGACGGTAGACCCCACGACCACCACTTCGTCGAGGGCCTGCGTGGATTCGGTGAGCACGGCGTCCGTGGTAACGGTGGTTTGCGCGCCCAGCGTCACCGGGCGGGTCTGCGTGCCGTAACCCAGCGAACTGAACACCAGCGCGTAGGTGCCGGGGGCAATGGTTGCCTCGAAGGAGTAGTTGCCGTCGGCCGAGGTAGCCGTGCCCGAAGTGGTCCCCTGGAGCAGTACGGTGATGCCGGGCAGTCCCTGGCCGCCGGCGTCGGTGACTTTGCCTTGCAGGGTGTAGGTTGACGATTGCGCCAGGCAGGCCCAATGGCTGAACAAACACATCCATAGCAGCCATGCGCGCGTGCTACGTGTGCTCACTGGTAATAACTGTTTCATGCGAAGTAATGGGATTAAGAGTAAGGGATCATGCCGGCGTTCGCGCCGGCCACAAAGCGGACCAGGTTGTTAAGCAATACTGCCAAAGCTACCCGCTAAGCCGGTAAATGAGGAACTATTTTCCGAAAACTATACAGACGGATGGTATGGTCGCCCAAAGGCGGATGCTTTTGACGGGCTACCGGGAAAAACCTACTCGGCGCGCAGCGTGACCGGGCGGTAGCTGCGCACGACTTTGTTGGCCCTCCCGTGCAATTCCGCGACTATTTCGTAACGGCCCGGCACTTTCGGCAGATCGATCTTTACCGGGGTGCGGCTCACTTCGCCGGGGTTTACCTGGTACCGGTACCGGCGGCTGCTCACCAGCGAATCGCCCTGCATCACCTGGATGACGAAGTAATCGCTGAACTGCACGGGCAGGTCGTTGATCACCGCCACGGTAAACTCGGCCTGCGTGCCGGCCCACTGCTTGATGACAAACCCGGTTTTCCACAGCTCGGCGCAGATGCCCAGCGCCGCAAAAGCATCGGGTACGAATTTGTTGTAGTGCGCATCGAATTCGATTGTGCCGACATCGGCCAGGTTGTCGCTGGTGGCGCCGCCCGGGATGGAGCCGGCCAGGCCAAAGGGATACAGGATGCCAAAACAACTGCGGGTCGCCCGCCAGTATTCGGTGACCGCCGCCAGGCTGCGGGCGTACAACTCCCGGCGCTGGTCGGCGGTGGCATTGGCCCCCAGCACGGCGTCGTAATAGGGTTTGGTCAGTTCGGTGGGGGTTCCGTCGCGGTTCAGCCACAAATACGAATATTCGTTGATCACGCAGGGCTGTTGCCAGTGCCAGTCCGGCGGCATTTTGCTGGCGTACTGGAAGGGCAGGTAAAAGGTGGAAGGGACTTTTTCGGCGTCCGCCAGGTCATCCAGCGAAAAGGGCTTCTGGCTCTTTTCTTTGTCGGTTTTCATTTCGGTACCTTCCACCCACCTTTCAAAGTAGGGGTGCGCCTCGCGGATGTCGCCGGCCGCCGCCGGGGGCGACCAGCCGTTGTCCCATACCCGGTTCGACCGGTCCAGCTGCCGCACCGCCCGGATGGCTTCGCCGGTCTGGGCGGCCCAGGTTTCGTTCTGCGCATCCCACCCGATCACGCTGGGGTGGTTCCAGCGTTCCTGCATCCAGGCGGTGTATTCTTTGACCAGTTGCCGGGTAGAGAGGTTTTTGGGCCAGATGCTCCATTTCTTGTACGGGTCGGCGGCTTCCCTGGCCACGGAGCCGACCTGCGGCTGGTAGGCGTACCAGATGGCGTATTCATCGAAGATCATCATGCCCTCTTCGTCGGCAATGTCATACCACATTTCCGGGGCGGGGCCGATCACGAACCGGACGCCGTTCATTTCCATCTTCGTAAACCGCCGGAACAAGGTGCGCACCCATTCCCGGTCCCACGGCAGTTGGCCGGAAAGGCTGTCTTCGAAAAAGCGGTGGATGCTGAAGTTGGTGCCGCGGATAAAGCAGGGTTGGCCGTTGAGGGAGGCCCGGTTGGTGTAGGCGCTGTCCACTTGGAACGTGCGCATGCCGAACCGTGCGCGGTAGGCGTACTGCCCGTCGGAAATTTCGAGCTGGTACAGGTGGGGCGAGGTTGGGCTCCACACTTTGCAGTCGGGGAGCGGAATGGTGAGGGTTACCTGGCTTACCCGGCCCGGCGCAATGGTCCCGCTCCGGATGGCCGCCGAACCGGCCTGCTTGCCGGTCTGGGGATCGTACACGGTCGCCCGGAGGTTGGGCAGTTGCCCGCCGGCCTTTTCGGCGGCAAAATCAACCACCACGCCCACCCGCTTGCCGGCAACGTCGGGTACCACCTGGGTACGCAACAGGTACGGATCACCCGAGAGGATCAGTTGCACGTGGTCGTAAATGCCCGGCGGGTAGCGGTGCCTTTCCGGGTCGCCGCCGGAAACCACCGAATCGGGCACGGCCGCAATGTGCGCGCCGACCCGTACCACCAGTTCGTTTTCGGCCCCGTTGCCCTTCAGAAAGGGGGTCACCGTGAAGTACAGCGGCGTAAAGTTGAGTTCACTTTCACCCACCTCCCGGCCGTTGAGGTACACCTTCGTGCCAAACATGGATTTGAAGATTTTCAGACGGGCCAGGGCGGGCAGTTTGCCGGGGACCGTGAATTTTTTCCGGTACCAGTACACCTCCCGCAGGTTGTTTTCCTCGCCGGCCTTCTGGAATGCCGGCCTGGCGGAAGTGATCAGGCCGGGCACCGGGACGCGGGACGGAAACCGGGCGGGCACCTGCTGCCGGCTGCCTTCGGCAACCTCCCACACGCCGTCGAGGGACACCACGCTGCCCCATTCCTGATTGATAGGGGCCGGCTGGCCTTTTTTCCCGCCCGGCGCGGGCGGCTGGGCCGGCAGCGGTACCGCCGCGGTCAGGCAGAAGAGCAGGAGGCAGCAAACGAAAGGTAGACGATTCATGCGGATTGAACCTGGTGGTAAATCAATGGGAGCGGCCCGGAGCGGCGGTGTCGGATCGGGTAAAAAAAAGGGAAAACGGTTCGCGTACCGGCCGATTCCCGGCGGGAAGTTATTGAAAAGCGCAGGGATGAGCAACGCCAGCGGGGCCGGCACCGGATCATGGGGATCGGCAATGCGGAAGGAAAGCGGGTAGGTATCAGGACTAACGCAAATACCCGGCGCGTACCGACAGGCTTTCGGGAGAGAACTTGCCCAGGTGCAGCAGTTTGGCGAAACATATGCCATATCTTGGGTATGTGATGAGCGCAGGCGGGGATTGGAGGGGGATGGGGTTAGTGATGGGTCGGTGGTAAGGGGTTGGTTGTGAAGGGATGGGGATTGGTTGATGCTGCGTAAGTGGAGTTTGTTCTTTTTGGCATTGCCCCAAAAAGAACCAAAAAGGGCTAGGCCCAATGATGCTTCCCCCCGCTGATCAACCCGCCCCTCGCCATTGGGCCGGGCCCACGCGCCGCGATACCACCGGTGCCGAAACAACGATACGGCCTCGTAACCAACGGTGTCTCACTGCCTGGCTACTCACTGCGTATCCACAAGGGAAGGCGCTAATCACATACAAATCAGAGGATATTTATTTGATGGTTAATTGGTTGTATCCTGTCAAATGCGCAGTCTCCGATTCATCTGGGTGTAAACCCCCGCGCCCCGGCAAAAAGCATCGGGGAACCGCCCGGACTGGTGCGCCTGACGCCGGAAATGGCCCCGGAACGCCGACCCCACGCCGACCTGGCTTTCCGCCTCAATGTGGCCCCCGGCGTTCTCAACCATCTTTTTGTGGCCATGTACAGGCCCATCTACGCGCCAAGCAGTCACCTTCAGGGTTGAACGCTATGCACGTACGAGAACCCGGCCCCACGGGGATACGCCAACCAGTCCACTTCGATAAGGCCACTCCGGGAAGCGCATTCTGCACCGGAGGCTTTGGAACGCGTTGGTGGCAAACGCCCCTGGTCGTGTCCTGACCGTAGCCGGATGGGAAAGGGTACGCGGCCGGCGTACGCGCCTCCCGGAATGGTGTGACCGGAATACCGCTCCCGCTGAACGATCAAAAGCAGATGACAGCACAACGCGTTGGGTATAAATGCGTTTAACAAGATCAATCCTCATCCGCCTGTCTTTTCAGTTACCTGTCTTTTCAGCGTTTTTTTGGGTTAGCATGAAGCAGGCCCGGGACCGGTTCCCGGATAGCGAAAGAGTTATGGGAAAAGATGAGCGGCGAAAGTACGCCAATGTGCTGGTGGTAGAGGACGATAAGACGAGTGCTTTCCTGCTTCAACTCCTGTTGTGGGATTCTGATCTGGTGGAAAGCATTGCCGTTGCTGCGAATGGCGAGGAAGCGCTGGATTACCTCAGCCGGCTGGAAGGGAACGGCAGCACCTACCCAGAACTCATTTTCCTCGACATCAACATGCCCGTCATGGACGGGTTTGAGTTCCTGGAAGCGTGCGTGCAAAGAGACTGCCTGAAAGATAAGGAGGTTAAGATCGTTATCCTCAGCAGTTCAGCCCACGAGAAAGACATCAGCCGGGCCCGGGCATTCGGCGTTCAGGACTACCTGTTCAAACCCATTTCTGCCGAAGCGGTTCTCGACGCCATCAGAATGTAGCGGATCATCCCCCGGCTCCCTTCTTACTGCCTCTGCCCGGAATACGCACAGCACTTACGCATCAGCAATAGTGGGTTATCTAATTGCCGCATTTGGTTGGGGAACCGGCTGGCGAAACATATGCCATATCTCCGAGATAGTACGTGATTAGCGCTCTCCTCTGTGGATACGCATTGAGCGGGCACCCTTCCTTCCGTGCCCGCATCGTTGTTGCGGCGCTGCGATGGGCAGGCCCCCTTCCTTACGCGCTGGTATCGTTACGCGCTGGTATCGTTACGCGCTGGTATCGTTACGCGCTGGTATCGTTGTTTCGGCACCGGTGGTGTCGCGGCGCGTGGGCCCGGCCCAATGGCGAGGGGCGGGTAAGCCCAGTGGGGGGAAGCATCATTGGGCCTAGACCTTTTTGGTTCTTTTTGGGGCAATGCC
>CADCTQ010000111.1 GCA_902805615.1 uncultured Cytophagales bacterium | reverse complement strand
TGCTCTCCGCCCGTGTGCATGGGCCCCGTGCTTACGGCAAGAAAATTCTTCATGCTCATTTCTACCCGTTTGTTGCGCTGGTCGGTGAACCGGATGACCGGGTAGGAATGGAAGTTGAGCCGCCCGCCATCCGGGTCGTGCGTCAATTTTACTACTTCTCCGGTCGTCCGGTAGCCGTACCTGGCGCAATTGATTTGCCTCCTCAGGTAAAACAACCCTATCCCAAGGAGCAGAGAGCCCACGTAGATGTAATAATAAACGGACATTGTAGTTCAGGGGTATTCGAAACCAAAGGCAAAACGAATGAGTTTGTCGTTGACGAAACGGTACTCCGCCCGGTACAAAGGCATGTTGTACCTTCGGAGGAAGCTGTTGCCGGGATCACTGATCGTATAGTGCAGCGTCTCCGCGTTGCCGCGCCTGATGACTTGATGACTTTTACCCTTGATTGCCGTCAGCCGGTCCTTCGACATCCCCAGTGCGATACCACTTTCGGTCGAGAAACCGACCAGTGAAGTACGCCGGGGTGTTGCGGTTCGCTGCAGCTCCGTCATTTCCCCTACTTCAAAAAAACCAAAACTGTTTTTTTCACTTCCCGGCAAAAACACCAACCGGAGGTATTGACTTTTATCTTTACTAGCCAGGTACACGTCCGGCAAAGCTTTTTCCCGGTTTATTGCCGTCATCAAATCTCCAACCTGCTCCGTGACGGAAGCCGGGTGGAACAAAATTATTTTTCTCCCAATGCTAGAGTCAGGTAAAAAATATTGTTGCTCCGGTTGGGCATTTTCTTTTCCTGACTGGACGAATGCCAGGCTGTTCCAAATAAATAAAAAGCCGACGATTTTATGCATAAAACTACTGGATCAGGATCGTGTTTTATTCAGGGCACTGCCCGGGTCATGATTGCATGCGCATTGTTGCATTTTCGTAAACCGCAGTCGCATTCCTGCGATAATCCGAAAAGAAACGTAGATTTCAAATCCGGCGGCGTGCAACGTCCGCCCGTAAACCATTACGCCCCATGAAGAGACTATTCCTCTTGCTCCTCCCCTTCCTCGCCCCGCTGGCCCTCCGGGCGCAGGACCTGGGCAAGTCGCCCTGGCACGTGCAGGCCACCCGCATTGACCCCAACAACTACTACGGCGTGACCGTCGCCAACGGCATGATCGGCATCGTGTCGTCGCCCGAGCCGCTGAAGGTAAAAGACGTGGTGCTCAACGGCGCCTACGACACCTACGGCCGCGGCCGGGTGTCCAACATCCTCAAAGTGTTCGACTTTGCCAACATGGACCTCGAAGTGGACGGCCGCCGGCTGGGCCGCGCCGACATCACCGGCTACGCCCAGACGCTCGACATGGGGCGGGCAGCCCTCACCACCACTTTTTCGCACGCCGGCAAGGTGGACGTGACCTACACGGTGCTGGCCCTGCGCCACCTGCCCCACACGGCCCTCATTGACGTGGAAATCAAAGCCCGCCGCGACGTGGACGTGACCCCGCACAGCGTGCTGTCGTCGCCCGACGTGCTGCGCGAAGTCAAAAACTTCTACCACCTCATTGACCGGCCGCATTCGCTCATCCCGCTGCTTACGTCCGTGGCGCAGAGCCCGACCGGCAAGCACACGGTGGCCGCCTCCAACAGCTTCATCTTCGAAGAACCGCGGGGCCAGGAGCCGCAGCTCATTCACGAGGAGTGGGACTACGGCCAGCACCGCCTCAAATTCACCAAGCGCCTGAAGGCCGGCACCACGTACCGGTTCTCGGTGGTGGGCTCGGTCACCTCCACGGCGCACACGGCCGACCCGCAGAACGAAGCCGAACGGCTCACCATCTTTGCGGCCCTCGAAAAGCACGACCGGCTGCTCAAGCGGCACCGCGACGCCTGGCAGGAACTTTGGGAAAGCGACATCCTCATCGAGGGCGACCCGGAAGCGCAGCGGGCCACGCACTTTGCCCTCTACCACCTCTACTCGTTTGCCCGCGCCGGCACGGCCTACAGCCTCTCGCCGATGGGCCTTTCGGGCCTGGGTTACAACGGACACGTGTTCTGGGACACCGAGTTGTGGATGTACCCGCCCCTGTTGCTGCTGCACCCCGACATCGCCAAATCACTGCTCGAATACCGCTACCAGCGCCTCGACGCGGCCCGGACCAATGCCGCCAGCCACGGCTTCCGGGGGGCCATGTTCCCCTGGGAATCGGCCGACGAGGGCGGGGAAGCCACGCCGGTGTGGGCGCTGACGGGGCCGTTCCAGCACCACATCACGGGCTGCGTGGGCTTTGCCTTCTGGAAGTACTACCAGGTGACCAGAGACAAAGCCTGGCTGCGCGACCGGGGCTACCCGGTGCTCCGGGAGGTGGCCGACTTCTGGGCCAGCCGCGCCGAAAAGGGCGCCGACGGCAAGTACCACATCATCAACGTGGTGGCGGCCGATGAGTACGCCGAAAACGTGGACGACAACGCTTTTACCAACGGCATTGCCAAGGAGGTGCTGGGCTACGCCAACGCGGCGGCCCGCGAACTGGGCCTGCCCGAAAACCCGGAATGGCAAACGGTGGCCGACGGCATCGTGATCCTCAAAATGGCCGACGGCACCACCCGCGAACACGCCACCTACAACGGCGAGGTCATCAAGCAGGCCGACGCCAACCTGCTGGCCTACCCGCTCAAGGTGGTCACCGACGAGGCCACCATCCGCAAGGACCTGGCGTACTACGAGGCGAAAATGGACCCGAAAGGGCCGGCGATGGGGGCGGCGGTGCTGTCGCTGCTGCACGCCCGGCTGGGCAACCCCGACAAGGCGCTGGATTTGTTCACCAAAAGCTACCGGCCCAACGAAGTGCCGCCTTTCGGGGTGATTGCCGAAACGGCCGGGGGCACCAATCCGTACTTTGCCACGGGGGCCGGCGGGATGTTGCAGGTGCTGCTCAACGGCTTCGGGGGCCTCGACGTCACCCCCGAGGGCGTGGTCCAACTGGAAACATCGCTCCCCAAATCCTGGAAATCCCTCACCCTCAAAGGTGTAGGCCCGGAAAACAAGACGTATGCCGTGAAGAAATAGTCGTAAGTCGCCAGTCGTAAGTCGTAAATGGATCGGGAAGTGACCTTTTCCGGGTAAGACGTACGACTCCTTTTTTCATTCGGGAATTGCAAACCGGAATCCGCAAACGTCCGTTCCCGATCCACTTACGACTTACGACTCTGGACTTACGACTATCTTACCCCCAATCACTTACCACTAACCACTATTTCATGTCCTTTAAATTCGCGGTGTTGGTGGCAGTAGGGTGTTGCGTGGGAACGGCGGCCTGGGGCCAGCGCGGGCCGGACTGGCTGCGGTCGGAAACCGACACGAATTACGTCCGCGACCTGAGCCAGGACCTGACGACCCGCTTCTATTTTTCCCGCAAATACGCGGGCTACGCGGTGCGCGATTACGGGCAGCGCCAGGAACTGATTTACCGTCCCAACAGCCGCCTCAACGTGGGCATTGGCTTCAACTACGCGTTTGCGGGGGTAAATCTCGGCGTAAACCTGCCCGGGGCGAACAATGACAACGACCGCTACGGCCGGACCCGCTTCCTCGACGCGCAGTCGCACCTGTACCTGCCGCGGTTTGCGCTGGACCTGTACGTGCAACGCTATGAGGGGTACTACCTCAACAGACCGCAAAAATGGGTCGGAAACTGGCAGCGGGGCGACCCGTACCCGCAGCGCGGCGACCTGCGCACCACGAGCACCGGCTTCAACGTGCAATACATTCTCAACCACCGGCGCTTTTCGTACCGGGCGGCGTACCAGCAGAATGCCTGGCAGAAAAAGAGCGCCGGCACGTTGCTGCTCGGCAGCGAAGCTTACCTGATCCGGATGCGGGCCGACTCTTCGGTAACGGCCCCGGCCGGGACGGCGACTCCTTTCTTCGGCGGCGTATCGTTCGACGGGTCCGACGTGTACAGCCTGGGCGCCAACGCGGGGTACGCGCACACGTTCGTCTACCGGTCGCACTTGTTCCTCACGCTTTCGCTGCTGGGCGGGGTGGGCCTGGGCTTCACGCGGCTCCAGGTGCCGGAAGCGGCCGAACTCACCCAGTGGGGCTGGCACCTCAACAGCACGGCCCGGATCGCGCTGGGATACAACTCGGCGCGGTACTTCCTGGGCTTCTCGGTGGTCAACCTCGCCCTGCGCAGCCCGGCCCCGGTGGGACGTTCGTCCGTTTCCTTCGATACGGGCAACCTGCGCCTCAACTTCTGCCGCCGCTTCACCGTGAAGCCGCCGGCGTTCCTGCGGAAGGGGTAGGGTTTCGATGTTGGATGTTCGATGCCCGATGTTCGGGGTGGCAGGGATACGGGGAAGGGTTGGTTGTTGGCGGGGCGAACCACCCCCGGCCCCTCCTTGCAAAAAGGAGGGGAGCCGTGCCCATGCGCCGCACTGACAGGGGTGGGCTTTCGTAACGCTTGTTTCTCCTTGCGACACAGCCGGCTGTTACAGTTCCCCTCCTTGATGGAGGCTACGATTGGGACACATTTTTGAAATTGCGCGAAAAGCGGTCAGTGAGACACTGACCGCGGCAGCAGCGACACTGACTACGGCAGCAGCGACACTGACTACGGCAGCAG
>CADCTQ010000110.1 GCA_902805615.1 uncultured Cytophagales bacterium | reverse complement strand
GTTCAACCACGAATTCGTCTCCAGCCAGGAACGCGAATTTGCCGATCTCTACGCCGAGTTGCGCGAAGCCCGCAACTTCTTCCGCTTCCTGGGCCAGTACGTCGAAAGCCGGCCCCGTGCGTAACCCCGGCCGGGTGCGTACGGCCACCTTTCGGGTAAGTGGGCCGTTGCCGGTAGAAAACCCCGGCAACGGCGCACGGAGGCCACTGGTACGGGAAGGGTTCACGCGGGACGGGCCGCCGGAATGCGCTCCCTAAGGGGGCGGCCCTAAAAAACGATCCCCGTTGAAATGGATCAGGTGCGAAGGGTCCCCGGCTACCCATACTTCCGTTTCCCAGGCAATCTTCGAAACGTACTTTGCCAGCAACGCCCGGGAAGGAAAGGCCGTCACGAACACCAGTCCCACGGTTGCCGCTCCGAAAAGCGTTGCCAACTCGCCGCGCCGTTTCCCGTCTACCGGCCCGTGGCTGGTTACCGCTTCCACCAGGACCAGCCATTGCCGCTCCGGGTCATGCAGCACCACGTCCGGCATCTTGCCGTGGGCATCTACCCGTACGCCCAGCGCGGCCAGCAGCGGCTCGTCGAAGTAGCCCCACTTGGCCCCCGTATCCCCCGCGTACACGAGTTTGGCTCCCGGCACGAAGCGCGGGGCAAACGTTTCGATCACCGCCTTGATGAGTTCACTGTGCGCGCCGGGGGTAAGCCTGATTTCCTCACCCGGGGCGATCTGCACCGGAATTTGTTGCTGCGCCCGCTCCCGGGCGTACTGCGCGGCCAGCGTGCGCCGGGTTGCCGAAAACGCCGCCAATGCCGGTTCCCAGCCCGCCGAACCAAACGTGCGAAACAACGCCAATGCTTCCGGCGCCACCTGGTACACCGCCTTCGGGCTGTTCACCGGCCGGGAAGGGGCATCCGGATTGTAACGGGCAATGCCCGCTTCCACCAATTGGTGCATCGAAAAGCGCCGGAACGTTTCCCGCGTGTTGGGCGCGTAGGAGCGGTTGTAATGGACATTGCTGAAATCCAGCACCGGCGTGATGCCCACATGGGGCGCCTGCGCGTCGGCCCAGTCGGTATCAGGAGTAAGGTCCAAGAGGGCCAGCAGGCAGAGGGCCGTACGGTCGTTTTGCTGCGCCCGGGGCATGCCCAGCGCCGCCAGTACCTGCCGGGCTTCGTCAATGCGGGGATGCGTCATGCCAGTGCCGCCACCCGTTCGTCAATGATTTCCTGCGACAGGTTCTGCTGCGTCAGGGCCCACGTGCCGAGTTCGGTAAGCGCCTGCCGGCTGGGGTATTTCATTTGCTTGAGGTCGCCCACGTTCACCTGCGTGTGCCCGTTGAAGCGGCGGAAGTAGTCGTCGGCCAGGGTGGAACTGAGGAAAACGAACAGCCCGTACGCCAGCTCGCGGGACAAGCCGGCCTTTTTTTCGTGGAAAACGTTCAAATGATTCTCAAAACCCAGGTAGCCGGCCGGGAAAACCGCCGGGTCCACCACGTTGGCAACGATCCGCTTCTTTTCCTCCTTCGACGAAAAGCGCCGCACCACCGTGTAGTAGCCGTTCGGGTAGAGCGACTTCTGCGTTCCGGGATGCTGTACGATGGCGTTGGGCTTCTTGCCGCCGGCTTTGGGCCATTCGAGGGCAACGGGCCCGAAATGAGCCGGGTAGAGCAACGGAACCGTATCTTCTCCCGGGTGAGTCCTCAGGTATTCCCTGGCCCGGAAATCCACTACGGGGCCGGTGGATGCCGAAATGCCGAGGTCGGCCAGCGAATGCGTAATGGCGCCGGAAGCCTCGATGGGACAACCGGCCGGCCCGGCCGGGATGTGGATAAAGCTTTCCGCATCCCCCGGCTTTACGATCTGCGCGAAGGGGTACGTGTGCGCCCGGTAGTCGTGCAGGGAGTCGTCGGTGGAGGTAGACACGATCACCGGGCCCTGCGGCCTGCCCTTGACCAGGTGCAGGATGATGTTTTCCTGCAGCACGTCCCCGTCCCGGAAAGCCTTGTTCCGGGCCTCGTACAAATGGATTTGCCGGATGGACACTTTATGTAGAAACCGTTCCCGGAACGGACGGTAGTAGGTGCCGTTGCAGAAACTGCGGGGAACAATGGCAACCATTTCGCCGCCCGGCGCCAGCAGGTCAACGGCCAGGGCCAGGAAAGCCGTGTACAGGTTCACCGTTTCGATGCCGACCGTCCGCAGCCAGTGCCGGTGCGCCGAGTCACTGTTGATCTTCTTGTACGGCGGGTTCAGAATGGCGTGCGTGCAGGGCGTGAAATCGCCGCTCAGGAGTTGCCGGGCGGCGGTTTCGATGAAGTCGCGGGCATGCACGGCAACCGTAACATCCATTCCCCGGGCCCGCCCCAGCACCTGGTAGCGGGACAGGTTTTCCCGCAAGTGTCCTTGCAGGAGCGGGTCTACCTCGTACGTGACCAGGTCCAGTGCGTTGAAAGTGCCCCACCCGGAGAAGCGCCGTTCCAGGAAAGCGGTGGTCAGCGAACCGACCCCGGCGCCGGCGTCGAGCAGGCGGGCAACCGTACCGTCGCCTTGCGTAAAGAGGGAGGCCATGAACCGGGCCGTGGGCGAAGGGGTCATAAACTGGCCCAGTGCTGACCGCCTCGCCGGGTCGAGCTTGCCAGAGACTGCCACGCGGATTGCGTCAATCTGTTCCGTCAGGTGCATTTATAAGGTACTGGTTATGGGTTGCAAGGGTAACCTGCTTTCCGTGAAGGGAAACAGGCAATGCCTAAATATAGAAGAATTGGGCGATTGTCTGCACCCGTTTTCCGTCAACTTCCCGGCCTAGATGCTCCCGCTGGAAACGATTGCGGGCGAGGTTGGTGCAACGTACGTGACAACTTCCTGAACGTGTGAAGGCTGCCCCTGCATCTGAATGCCCGGCAACCACTTCCCCAACGGGCCCTTATTGCCGTCCACCTGATTTTTAGCCGTCATTGTCTTTTCCACCCCTCACCGCAAAGAGACCAGTTGCGGGAGGGTGGCAGGGGAGGGGCAGCCGGGCCGCTCAAAGGGCGTACACTTCGCGCAAGGGCAGGGATACTTCCCCGAGGGAGAGCACGTCGCTGGCCGACTCGTATTCCCGTTCCGTCCAGGTGCCGGCCCCGTCCCGTCCGTAGGCGCGCACCCATACCTTGTCGGGTTTCACGATCAGGTAGGCCCGGAGGCTGTGGATGGTCTTGTAGGCTTTCACTTTGTCCACCAGGTCCACGAAGGCACTGGAGGGCGAAAGCACTTCCACCAGCAGGAGCGGGTCCCGCTTGGATTCGCCCGGCGTTTTGTCCCGCTCCGAGCAGGTGACCATCACGTCGGGCAGGCGGAACTGCGTGTGCTCGTCAATGGCCAGGCGCACGTTTTCGGTAAACACTTTACAACCTCTCTGGCCGAAGTGGGCATGCAGCAGCCGGTAGATGTTGAGCAGCACCAGGTTGTGTTCGTCGGAAGTGTATTCGTCCTTTATAACCAGTTGCCCGTCCGCGTACTCGTAACGTTCCCCTTCCCCGGCGTGGGCGGCCAGGGCTTCGTAGGCTGCGACGGAATAGCGTTGGTTCTGTGTAAGGGCGTCTCCCATGCGGCATGAATGGCGGTTGGCTGGGTACCTAAGGTAGGAAATTAAGCCCGAATAAGCCAAACGGGAGGCATCAGACTTTAGACGAGCGACAAGCGACCCGCATCCGAGCCCATGAAGTACCTCATGCAGCACCGCGACCCCGAGGCGCTGCACCAGCTGGCCGATAAAATTGACCAGGCCATGCTGTGGCTCGTGTTGGATCACGAATTCGTCTCCAGCCAGGAACGCGAATTCGCCGATCTCTACGCCGAGTTGCGCGAGGCCCGCAATTGCTGACGTATGCCGGGCCAGTACCTCCACGCGCCCCGCCCGTAATCCGCCCCCAATCACCCCTTACGCCCTCCGGGTGCCCGGCAACGCCGTCCGGGTGCCCGGCAGCCGTCTTCGCGGTCCCACAACGTCCCCTTGAAGTGATAAAAAGTTTGACAGAACAGGCAAAAAGTTTGACAGTTGAGGTAAAAAGTTTGTCTGTTGAGGCAAAAAGTCTGTTCGTGAAGGCAAAAAGTCTGTTCACTAAGGCAAAAAAGACCGTTGGCGGGGGTACAAAGCGGGTTTCCGTACCCGGCCACGCCCGTTGCCGGGATCCAATGCCGGACGGATCAACCACCCCTCCACGCGAGTCGGGTGCCCGGTGCGCAGGACCCGCGTGGAGGCGTTGCCGGTCCCTCTTCCAACCGGCATTGTCGCCTGGGTGCGGGGCTTTGGTGGGGGCAAACGCCGGCAACTGCGTATGTGCGTCCCGTTGGGAAATCCGGGAAGTGTTTCGGGGGAGCAAAAGGAGCCGGCCGGCCGCTACGCCGGGCTTCGTGAAGCCCGCAACGCGCGGCGCCCCGCGGGGCCAGTATCCCAATGGCCAGGTTAGGGGCAACGGGAACAAGGCAGGCACTGCGGCAGTACTGCCTTGCGTATCCCCGGATTTTGCAGACCCGAATTGCCGGACCCGGCGCACTCCATTTGCCCGCGTGTCCGTTCATCCGTGCAGTCGGGAGTACAAACGCCGCCGTTGGGTTGGGTGGTAGCAGCCCCTACCGACTGATTTGGGCCACATTAACCGGCTGCCTGGCGCGTGCAACAAACAGAGAGCCCTTTTCCCGAAACGCCGGGAAAAGGGCTCTCTGTTTAATGTCCACCAACTGCATCCGTTACCTCACCCGTACCAGGCCAGTCGAAGTGCCGGCCCAGCCTTTTTGTCGCTGCGACGTACCCATCGCTACGGCTGGATTCCCGAGCCAGACGCGGGGCTTATTGCACGATGAATTTCTTGTAAATGATGCCCCCGGCAGCACGTACCTGGAGCACATAAAACCCTTTCCTTAAGGATACTACCGGGAATACCACCCGGTTGCCCTCTCTCACCAGGGGCGGCGTTACGCTTACCCCTTTGTTATCGAATACCTGCACACTGGTGTAGGACAGTCCCGCGGGTAGTTCGAGCACCAGTCGGGTAGTAGCCGGGTTGGGGTATAGACGGGTGCCGGAAGCAAGTTTGTCGTTTTCCACGGAGGCTACGGTGACCAGGAACGCGTCAGAGATAGCCGGCGATCCGCAGGGACCGGTCACGGCGACTGCGTAATTTCCTTCCGTGGCGGCATGGAGCTTCTGTTGGGTGGCGCCGGCTAACATATTCCCGTTAAGGTACCACTGGTTGCCCGTTTCACTGCTGGAGACCAGTTCAGCCCCCTGGGCCGTAACCTGGGGTTTGGCGGGAAGCACGCAGAAATTGCTTTCCACCGCGGGGGCGGCGTCGTACTGCGCATCCCCGTCCTGGGTAGCGCGAATGACCACCGGGCCCGTGCCGGTGAGCGAAACCACATTGCCCGAGAGCCGGGCCGGGCCGGAGACGATGCTGAAGTGAACCGGCAGGCCGGAACTGGCCGTGGCATGAGGAGTAAAAGTTGCCGCGCCAGGCGTCCGGTCAGCTACCGGGGAAAAAGTGATGGTTTGGGACCGTTTGCGCACCGTAAAACGCTGATCCACCATCGCGGCATTGGTATTGGCGTCGCCGGGCTGCTCCGCCCGTACCGTCACCGCACCCGTCCCGGTGAGGGTGATCTGGTTGCCCGCAAGGGTCGCCGGACCGTCAATTACCGTGAAGTGGACCGGGAGCCCCGAAGAAGCAGTAGCCGATAAGGCGTAGGGAGCGGCACCGTACTGCTGGTCTTCCAGCGGGCCAAAGTCAACGGTTTGGTCTGCCTTAAGCACCTGGAGGGTAACCGAAGCAGTAGCGGCTTCATAATGAGCTTCTGCCGGCGTAAAAGCAACCGTGAGCGTATGCGTACCGGCCGGCAACACCGCCCCGGGAGCCGGGGCATACACGAAGGAGCCGTTTACCGCGCTGCCGTTAAAGGTGGCCGTCGCATTCAATGTTTCGTTCGTGAGGGGCGTGCCATGCGTAATGCTGCCGGGAATTGACCACTGGATGGTCGGGGCGGCCCGTTTCACCAGGAAGGACCTCGTAACCGAAGCCGGGAGGTAATTGGCGTTGCCGGGTTGGGAAGCCATTACATACACCATTCCCGTACCGGTCACGGCAACGGTGGACCCGGAAATGGTGGCGGGGCCGTAGGTAACGCTCAATGTGACCGGCAGGCCGGTATTGGAGGAAGCCGACAGCGTGAAAGGCGCGTCGCCGTAGGTTTTTTCGGAAATGCTGCCGAAAGTAATCCGCTGTGCTCCCTTATGCACCGTGAAAGTCTGGTCCATTGCGGCGGGCACGTAAACATCATCGCCCACCTGCGCGGCCCGGATGGTGACTACGCCCGTGCCGGTAAGGGTAACGGTGTTGCCCGACACGGTTGCCGGTCCGGCCACGACGCTGTAGGTGATGGGCAACCCCGAATAGACCGTGGCAGAAAGCGTAAAAGCGGGGTCGCCGTAGGTTTTGTCCGGCAGCGTGTAGAAAAGAATGTTCTGGTGCCTTTTGTTGACCGTGCCGGCGATGGTGAAGTTATAAGGGTTTTCATCCGCATCGTTGGTCGCAAAAGACAAGACGCCGCGGTAGTCGCCGGCCACGGACGTATTGAGGGCAACGGTAAAAGTGGCCGATCCGCCGGCGGGTACGGTAGCCGGAAACGAACTTTGCAGGGAGAAGCCGGCCGGTAGCACCAGGTTGCTGAGGCTAAGGGTGCCAGTACCGGTTGAATTGTCAATTGTAAAGGTTTTTGCAGAGGAAGTTCCCACCTGGGCGGTGCCAAAAGAAAAGCTCCCGATGTTGTCAGGAATAATGTATCCATATTCCTCCTTCACGGCAATTTCCGGGACGAGCGGAGGGGGCGGAGGGGGTGGCTGAGCCACTTTGCTGAACATCTGGATGCGGTTGTTTTTCTTATCGGACACGTACACGTTGCCGGCCGCGTCCACTGCCAGCCAGGTGGGCTCATTGAACTGTCCGTCGCCGGCTCCGTACGTTCCGAACTTCCCCACGTACTGCCCGTTGGCATTGAATACCTGGATCCGGTGGTTGCCCTGGTCGGCTACCAGAATGTTGCCCGACCCGTCTACTGCCACCCCGGACGGGTTCCGGAAGGAGCCGTCGGCCGAACTGCCGCCGTAGACCTCTGCCCCGACCGACCACTGGAACTGGCCGTTGATATTGAACTTTTTGAGAGAGTGATAATTATAATACCGGTCGGTAATGTAAATATTGCCCTGCGCGTCAAAGGCCATGCCGTAGGGACTGTGGAGTTCTTCTTTCGCATAACCGAACGTGCCAAACTGGATCAGTACCTGGCCGGAGTAGTTAAGCTTTTTGAACCGGTGTACGCCGGAACTGAGTCCGTAGACATAGCCGTAGACGTCGGCCAATACGCAGGTGGGGGACCGGAAGCCCTCCATATTTGCATCGGTGCCAGTGATGATCGTCTCATATCGCCCTTCCGGGCTGAACCGCTGAATCGTGCCACCCTCGTCGGCAACGTAAATGGTGCCAGAGCCCGAGACTGCGATCCCGGCACCATTGGTGAATCTCCCGAAGCCACTGCCGTGAGAGCCAAACTTCATCATAAACTGCCGGCTGGCGCTGAATTTTTGCACCCGGAAATTCAAGGCATCCATCACGTATATGTTTCCCGCCCGATCCAAGGCAACGCCTTCCGGATGGTGAAGCTGCCCGTCCAGGCTGCCCTCCCCGGCTTTCCACTGAAACTGCCCGCTGCCGTTAAACTTCTGGATGCGCCGGTTGGTCGTTTCGGTCACGTAGATGTTTCCCTGCGCGTCGAGGGCCAGTCCGGTGGGCTCCATGAATTGCCCGTCGGCCTTGCCGTAGGAACCGAACTTGGCGACAAACTGGCCGCTGCCGGTAAAAGTTTGTACCCGGGGGTTGTTGTCGGACACGTACACCAGGCCCTGGGAGTCCACCTTGATTCCTCCCGGCGCATGGAATTGCCCGTCGTTGCTACCGTAAGTGCCGAACTTCAGCAGGAACCGGCCCTGCGCATCAAACTTTTGTACGGTGTTCAACCCCGAGTCGGTCACGTATATGTTCCCCTGGTCATCAACGGCCACTCCTTCCATATTCCGGAAATTTCCGTCGGTACTGCCCGGCCCGCCGAACTGCATCAGGTATTGGCCGCTGCCGTCAAACTTCTGAATGCGGAAGTTCTCCCGGTCGGCCACGTAGAGATTGCCTTGTCTGTCAATGGCCAGGCCCCGGGGACTTTTGAATTGCCCGTTGCCGGTACCCTCCGTACCGAACTGGAGCAGATACTGGCCTTCTGCACTGAATTTCTGAACGCGGTGGTTTAACTTATCGGTTACGTAGAGGTTGTCCTGCCCGTCGGTTACCACCCCGGCAGGCTGATTAAGCTGACCGTTCTCACTGCCGCGAATGCCGACCTGGGCGACGAACTGACCGCTGGCGTTCAGCTTTACCACGCGGTCGTTATACTCATCTGCCACGTAGATGTTCCCCCGGCTGTCAACGGACACGCTGCGGGGGGATTGAAACTGGGGTATCCCTTGCGCTTCGCCCCCCAGTTTCCATTCGAACTGGTACAGGGGGGAAGTCTGGGCTCTGGCCGGTACTAACGTAAAAAGAGGGGAGGTGACAGCAACCAGCGACAACACAAGTAGAGATAGGCGCATGCGATGGCAATAAAGGTGGAATGATGGTTTACTCGTATCCGTTCTTTTTCTGGACCGGTCGCCCCCGTAAGCCGTGGGGGAACGGGTCGAAAGTATTTTTATGTATAGCCCGGGAAGGGGCCGGGTGACAACCAAAGCGGGGGATGCGCCCCGGCCGGTACGTAAGAAGTTACTGCCCGGCGGCAGATTTCAGGGACGCCGCAGATGCGCCCATCGCCAGGCCAGGCGGGAAGGGACCACGCGAAGAAGTCACGGGTGGCCCCGTGCACCGGATGACCCATGCCGGGTTGAACGGGGCAAGACGGACAAGCAGCGTGCGGTGTTCCGGCCCGGAAGCGGCAAGGTTGCCCGGGCAATGTGAATAAGTGGCTGATTGTTAACGGAATGCTGGGCCGGCGTGCTTGCTTCTTGCCCCAAAGCTGACCTGATGGCAGGGACGAGACCGGATTGCCGGCGGGTGTTTTCCCATCCAACGCCGCCAGTGAACGCCGGGGCGGACCGACCGGCGGGGCAGCCGTCCCGGCGCTTCCGGTATTTGGATTTGAAAACGTAGCCGCGTAATATCGGCAGGACCTTCTTGCCGGAAGTATCAGCGGGTTGCGCTAACATTACACCCGTAAAATTGATTTTTTTCGGAACCCATGCGCGCAGCTATTCATCCCCGCAGGCTACAGGCTTTTACGTTAACGGAAGTACTCATCGTACTGGTCATCCTGGGCATCCTGATCCTGCTGGCTCTTCCCAACCTGATGCCCCTGATTACCCGGGCCAAGAGCACGGAAGCCAAAATTCAACTGGAGCACCTGTACACCCTTCAGAAGACGCACTTCTACGAGAAGTCAAAATATACGGGCAACATCAGCGAAATCGGTTTCGTGCAGGAGCCGCTCACCACCGAAGGGGACCAGGGGCGGGCCAATTACCGCATTGACGTGGTGCAGGCCAGCACTTCGGCTTTCGTCGCCCGGGCTACCGCCGTGGTTGACTTTGACGCCGACGGCGTGTTCAACGTGTGGGAGATTGACCAGGACAAGAATCTGAAGGAAGTTACGCCCGACTAAATGCTGGAATGCGCACTGATCGTCCTCCTGCTGGTTATTGCAATGGAGGACTTCAAACACCGGGCCGTGTCCTGGTTCCTGTTCCCGCTGCTCCTGGCCGCTTCGGTCGCCTATACGTTTCCCCGGCTTACCGGTGAGGCGTTTGTGGCCAACGTGCTGACCAACGCCGGTTTCACCGCCCTTCAACTGCTGGCCGTTACCGCGTACTTCTCCCTGAGGAAGAAGACGCTGGTAAACCTGACGGCCGGCTACCTGGGCGAAGGAGACATTCTGTTTCTGGGCAATCTTTGTTTCGTGTTTTCGCCGCTCAATTATTGCCTGTTCTATTTCCTGACCCTCTCGGGCATTGTGCTGCTGGTGCTGCTGCGACAAGCCGTTGCCGGTGCCGCTTCCGATAAAATACCCCTGGCCGGCATCCAGGCGTTCGTGCTGGTCGTGGTCCTGGTGGCCGACTGGCGGCTCGAACGCTTTGCCTGTGAAAATGACTACTGGCTCACCCAACTGATGCCGCTATGATCGAGCAAACGAACGTTGCCCTTGCCGTACCCGTCCAAATCCGCCAGGTGCTCACCGCCGACCAGGCCTGGCACTACCGCATCATTCCCAAAGAGGTGGGCAAAGCGGACTGGGTATTTTACGTGGATGCTGCCGCCAACGGCCGGCAGACGGCCAGCGAACTCGAAGTACTGTTCGGCAAAGCCATTTTACTGGAACCGCAACCCACCGGTACCATTCAGCAAGCCCTGGCAACCTACTACCGGCGCGAAGGGCCCGACCAGCGGCCCCGGTCCGTGGATGCGGGTGGGGAAGATAATTTTCTGCTCAACCTGATCAGCGAGGCAAAGGGGATCGGCAGCAGCGACATTCACCTGGAAGCCTACGAAGAACGGTGCCGCGTCCGCCTGCGTACCGATGGCATGATGGTGGAGCGGTACGTACTCGAAAAGAACGTGTACCCGTCGCTGATCAATAAAATCAAGATCACCGCCAACCTCGACATTGCCGAGAAGCGGTTGCCGCAGGACGGCCGGATCTTCTTCACGGGAAACGGGGGGCAGAAGTTCGACATCCGGGTGTCCATCCTGCCTACCATGCACGGCGAAAAGGTGGTCTTGCGCTTGTTGAGCAACGACGCCACCCATATTGACATTCACAAACTGGGTTTTGCCCGCGAAGACCTGGATCATTTTCTGGAAGGGATCAAACGCCCCAACGGGCTGGTGCTCATCAGCGGACCCACGGGGTCGGGCAAAACGACCACCCTGTACGCGACGCTCAAACTGCTCAACGAACCGCTCCGCAACATCCTCACCATCGAAGACCCCATCGAATACACGCTGGAGGGCATCAACCAGTCTTCGTTGAAGGAAAACATCGGCTTCGACTTTGCCACGGCGCTTAAAACCTTTTTGCGGCAGGACCCGGACGTGATCATGGTGGGGGAAGTAAGAGATGCGGCAACGGCTACCATGGCCGTGCGGGCCGCCCTCACCGGCCACCTGGTGTTGTCAACGATTCACACCAACTCGGCCTGGGGAACGGTTTCGCGCCTCATTGACATGGGCATTCCCCCGTTCCTGCTGGCCGGAACGCTCAACACCACGGCCGCCCAGCGTTTGGTTCGTTTGCTTTGCCCCCATTGCAAAGCGCGGCAACCCTTTCGGGAAAGTCAGTATCCCAAGCAATTCAAAGCGTACCGGCCCGTGGCCTTCCATTACGTGACCAAAGGGTGCGATGCTTGTTTTTTCACCGGCTACAAGGGCCGGAAAGCCGTGTACGAGGTGATCCCGATTGACCGGGAACTCTCGGGCTGCATCAAAGGAAACGTGTTCGATGTGGCCCCCCTGCTCAGGGAGCGCAACATCCGGACGCTGCCCGAAAATGCGTTCATGCTGTTCGAATCGGGTGAAACCTCCCTTGAAGAAGTATACCCGCTCCTGGTGAGTTTCTGAGCCCTGGTGGGGACGGTACGCCGGTGCGGGGAGGCAGGTAACCGCCTTTCGGGTTCCATTAAAAATACAAAAGGTACTCGCGTACAAAAAGCCCCGGTTTCCCCTTGTGGCGGCTGCCGGGAAGTGAGACCTTTATTTGTCAGAATGTACTATGATCGCGCCATTACCCTTCCGGTTTTTTTTCACTTCCTGCCTGCTCCTGCTGTTGTTCACCCGCCCCGCTTTCGGGCAGCAGGACCGGTTCGAACTGCTTGAGCAGCGGCTCAGGGATTTAGCCGTGCTCAACCCGGGACTGAACGAAAAGGTTGATTTGTCCGTGTCCGGGGCCTCCATCCAGGAGTTTCTCCGGGGGCTTGCCGAATCCAACAACCTCAACATCAGCATTGACCCGCAGCTTACCTTTAAAGTGCACAACAACTTTACCAACGAAAAGGTCGTCAACATCATCCTTTTCCTGGCCCGGGAATACAACCTCGACATCCGGTTCGTGGGCTCGATCATGTCTTTTACCCGCTACACGCCGCTCGCCGAACCGCTCCGCATCGTCCCCAAAGAAATACAGGTTAAATACAATTCCTACAACAATGCCCTCAGCATGGACCTTAAAAATGACACGCTGGAGGCCGTGGTGAAAAAGATCACCCAGGTTACCAAAAAGAACGTGGTGCTGGCCAGTGGCTTGCAAGACCGTAAGGTAAGCATCTACCTGGAAGACATGCCCCTGGAGGACGCCATTGAAAAGATGGCGCTGGTCAATGACCTGAAGGTGACCAAAACGTCCGATAATTTTTTCCTCATCCACAAGTTTGAGGACGGGGAGGCCCGGGAACTGGCCGCCGGCCCCGCCAGCCGCGGCCCGAAGAACAACGCAAACGGGGGCCGTAAGACCAATGCCCGGGCCGCCAATGGGGCGGGAGCCGTCCGGGTAAGCCTCCGGGACTCCCTCGGCCGGAAATACATGGACGTGGATGCCGCCAATGTGCCCATCCAGGAAATCCTGCAAACCGTTTCCGAAGAGGCCGGCGTAAATTACTTCCTGTATTCTGACCTGAAGGGCAACGCCACGCTGCGGGCCAGCGACGTTACGTTCGACGACTTCCTGGTGTATCTCTTCCAGGGGTCCGACTACACGCACCGCAAGGAATCGGGCCTGTACCTGATCGGCGACCGGAAGCTGGAAGGGTTGCGGGCCCACAAGCTGTTCCAGTTCCAGTTCCGCTCCCTCGATGCCATCCAGGACGTAATTCCCGCCGAAATCAGGAAAGGCGTGGAAATCAAAGAGTTCAAGGAGTTGAACAGCATTCTGCTGACCGGGTCGCTGCCCCAGATCAATGAAATTGAGGCTTTCATCAAACAACTCGACCGGGTCGTGCCGCTGGTGCTCATCGAAGTGATCCTGGTGGACGTGCGCAAGGGAAAATCGGTGAGTACCGGCATCCGGGCCGGCGTTTCCGACAGCGTCACTTCCGGCGGCACCATCCTGCCCGGCGTTGATTTTACGTTCAGCGCCCGGTCCATCAACGATTTCCTCAGCCGCCTGGGCGTCAACAATACCATGAGCCTGGGCCGGGTGTCGCCTAACTTCTACGTGGGGCTCAGCGCGCTGGAAAAGAACAGCAACGTGGACGTGCGTTCGATGCCCAAACTCTCTACCCTCAACGGGCACGAAGCCAGCCTGAGCATCGGCAGTACGCGTTACTACAGCATCCGTACCCAGAACGTGGTGGGCACGCTTACGCCCCAGACGCTGGTGACCGAGCAGTTCAACGCCGTGCAGGCCAACCTGGCCATCAACATCAAGCCGGTCGTAGCCGCCGACGACCAGGTGACGCTCAGCATTGACGTGAACATATCGGACTTTATCGGGGAGCCGCCGGAGAAAGCGCCGCCTCCCTCGTCCACCAGCCAGTTTAAGTCGCTGGTGCGGGTGAAGAATGAAGAAATGATCGTGCTGGGGGGCCTGGAAAGGACGGAAAGGGCCGAGAACGGCGCCGGCGTACCGGTGCTTTCGCGGATCCCGGTCCTCAAGTGGCTTTTCAGCAGCCGGACCAAGTCCAACACCAAGGTAGTGTCCGTAGTGTTTATCAAACCGACCATCATCTACTAATCCCATGCCGTTTCCTCTCGTTGGCAAATACTTCAAAGCGGGGCGCCAGATGGCGGGCCTTGAGGTCCTGTTGCAGCCCGACGGGAGCTACCTGATGCACCTGGTACGGCTGGGCGCCGAAGGAACGGTCGTGCGCATCGTGGACCAGCACACCGACATTGTTTCCCTCGACGCATTGGCGGACCTGGTGCCGGGCAACGTACCCGTGTACCTGGTCGTCAACGGCAAGGGCATCCTCAACCGGCGGGTGGCGGCCACGCCCGGCCGGGAAGCGGGCAACGACATCGGCGCGTTGCTGCCCAACGCCAAAGCCACCGATTTCTACCTCCAGGAGTACCCCGGCAGTGCGGGCCGCTTCATCACGGTGATCCGCCAGAGCAACCTGAACGCACTGCTGGATGCCCTGGTGGACAAAGGACTGTGGGTGGTTTGGGTGGGACTGGGGCCGTACGTGGTATGCAGCCTGCTGCCGCTGATGGAACGTCCGCCCGCCGAACTTTCGTTTGCGGGACACCAACTGGCCTTTGACCGGTCGGAACTGACCGAATGCCTGTACGCCGACGGCGCCGGGCTGGAAGGCCACGTGGTGGTGGGCGAGGAACGCATCGGGAAAGGGTACCTGATCGCCTACGCGGCCGGGCTCCAGGCGGTGCTGCCCGCCGCGTCGGCGGCGTCGCTGGCCGTACCCCGGGTCGAAAGCCGCCGGGAAGTGTTCGGGCAGGCGAAGGCGCTCCGGCAAGTGGCCGCCCTGGTGACCGGAGGACTTTTGCTGGCGTTGCTGGTCAACTTTTCGTTGTACCGCCGCTACTACGACCAGCACCGGCAGTTGCAGGCAAAACAGGCCGTCGGCGATGGGTTGCTGCGCCGGCTCGACAGTTTACAGCAAAAGGTAGGGGAACAGGAGGCTTTTCTGACCCACGCGGGCTGGACCGGTTTTGCCCGCACGGCGCCTTACACCGACCAACTCGCCGCCTCGGTGCCCGCCACCGTGCGGCTTACCGAACTGACGGTGAACCCGCTGGATGAAAAGCAGTACCGGACCGACCGGAAGATGACTTTTGAAAACCACCAGATGCGGCTGGCCGGCACTTGCAGCAAGCCCACCGACCTGAACCCGTGGGTGCGCTACATTGAATCATTCAAGTGGGTAAAAGCGGTCGAAATCCGCAACTACACGTTCGACGACAAGGCCCGGGAAGGCCACTTCAACATCACCATCACCATCAAGCCGTAATGAGCATGCTCTCAAGACACGTGGCATCATCGCGGACGCAGAAGCTGTTGCTGGCGGGGGCAATCCTGGTGGCCGGGTACGTAGCGTACCAGCTGGCCTTTCGTAAAACCGTGGAATTGTACCAGGCCAACCAACGTTTGGAGGAAAGGATTGCGCGGGCCCAAAGTGCGCCGGCCCAGTTGCACTACTTCGGGCGGCGGGCCGAAAAAATGGAAACCGTGCTGAGCCGCTACCAAAGCGATTCGCTCCGGAACCAGTCCTACCTGCTGGCCCGGGTGGGCGATTTTTGCCAGGAACGCAACATCCTGCTGAAAGAGTTTCCGCAGGCCGTCGTAAGTGAGCAGGGGCAGCGCACGGTCGCCACGAGCATCATCAAAGCGGAAGGCCGGTTTGCCGACCTGCTGGCCCTGACCCACCAGCTGGAGAAAAGCGGCTGGGCCGGCCGCGTGGCTTCGGTAAGCTACCAGAGCCACTGGGATTACCGGCGCAACGCACACGTATTGGAGCTGACCCTGTATCTGCAAAACATCAAAGCCGTACCGTAAATGAAGGCAAAATTCCGCTTGTTGCTCCTGGCCGCGTTACCGGTTCTGCTGCTGTGCACCGCGTGCAGCGAGATATTCGAATATTCCATCCAGGAAGAGAAGGTTACCGTGCTGTTGCCCGGGCCCGACCTCCGGACCACGAACTACAACGTTACGTTCTGGTGGGAAGAGGTGGAATGGGCCACCCGTTACGAACTCCAGGTGGTGTCGCCCCGGTTCGACTCCGTGCAGGCACTGGTATTGGATACCGTGGTTACGGGCAACAAATTCGTGTATTCACTGGCGCCGGGGGCCTACCAGTGGCGCATCAGGGCGGCCAACGGGAGCAGCCGCACGGCGTACTTCACCCAAAACCTGTACATCGAAGTTTCCACCCTGCCGGCCCAGACGGTGCTGCTCTCGGCCCCCGCTGACAACCAGACCTTCAATACGGGCACCACGTTCCGCTGGGAAGCGCTGTACGGCGCGCAGCAGTACCGGTTGCAGGTAGATACCCTCAACTTCGGCAGCAGAACCCCTCCGTTGCTGGATGTGTTGGTAACGTCCACCAGCTACCCCTACACTTTCCCGGGAGAAGGCCGCTACCAGTGGCGCGTCCGGGCAGAAAACGACCAGGAACAGTCGCAGTGGTCGCGGGTGCAGCAGGTGGGCTACGACGCAACGCCGCCCGCGGCCGTTGCCCCTACGGCGCCGGCCAACAACGCGGTCAACCAGCCGGTGGCGGTGCTCCTGCGCTGGACGGCCGGGCAGCCCGGTGACTCGTTCAAAATCTTCATTTACAAAAACACCGAAACCAACCTGGTCAATACGTTCACTTCGGCCACCAACAGCTTCACCTACAACGGGGCGAAGGGGGAAGTGATCTTCTGGCGCATCAAGGCAGTGGATGCGGCGGGAAATGAAAGCGACTTCAGCCCGCAATGGAAATTTACGATAGGGTTATGAAAAACAAGCGTATCACGTATGCCCTGGTGCTGGCAGTGGCGTTCACCTGGGGGCTCATTTTCTACCAGGTTTTCGAATCCATGGGCGGAAAAGGACCCGGGCCCGGCACGGCGCAGCCCGTTGCGGAAGCGCTTCCGGTAGCTGACCCGTTGCTTGACACCGTCGCGTTGCGGGCCAACTACCCCGACCCCTTTCTGCGCAACGCCGGTGCATTGGCCCGCCAGGGAGAAAGCCGGACCGTCCGGCAGGTATCCTACCCGGCTCCCCCGGCGGCGCCGGCCGCGCCGGCCCCGCCGGCCACCCCCGCCGTCCGGAAGACGAACACCCAGCCCGACCTGGGTTTTGTGACGTACATGGGGTCCATTCACAATCCGAAAAGTAAGAAGATCGTTGCGTTGTTGAGTTTGCACGGCCGTGAATACGCCGTATCGGAAGGCGAAGTCATTGACAGCATCCGCATCCTGAAGACGAGCCGCGATTCCCTCAAAGTATCCTATCGCAACACCACCAAATGGCTGAAGCGTTTCTGAGCCTGCGCTTCATCCTGGTATAAATTCCGATTCCGTCCATGAATAGATTTTACGCATTGCTGGTACTCCTGCTGACTTTCGCGCAAGCCTGGGCCCAGCGGGGCATTCCGGTGCCCGTCCACAACCGGGTGACCATCAATTACCAGGACTACATCGTGTACGCCGAGGTCATGCGCTCCGGCCAGTCCGTCAATCCGTCGGAGAAGTCGTACTACTACTGGTTCAAATCCAACGACATCAAAAGGACGCGGGGCGACTACGAAGGAAAGCTGCTGCACGGGGCCTACACGGAGTTTTACCCCAATAAGAACCTGCGGGCCAAGGGGCAGTTGAGGCGGGGCGTCAAAGTGGGCGTCTGGCGGAGCTGGCACCCCAACGGCGAATTCAAGGAGATCGTGCGGTGGAAAAAGGGCGGCCGGGTGGGGCGGTACCGGATGTTTGACGAGGCCGGCGACCTGGTGAGCACCGGCAAGTACCGCGACGAGAAGCTGGACGGCGTGATCCGCATTTACCGGGGCGGCGAACTGGTGGAAAAGCAAAAATTCGACAACGGCGTCCGGGTGGTGAAACGGGCAAAAGAGCCCCGGGAAAAGCGGAAAAAGCGCAAGGCCGCCAAGGCCGAAAAGGCGGCCGAAAAGGCGGAGGCCGAAGCCGCGAAAAGCACCGAAAACCGCCCGGAAGGCGAGACCAAAACGGGCCGGAAAAAGAACAAAGCGGACCAGCAGCAAGCCTCCGCGGTAAAAAAGGCGGATGGGAGGCAGAAAGCAGAAAAGAGAGACGACAATACCGACGCGGCTGTAAAGGGAAAGAACCGGCCGGAAAAACGGTCCGCCGAAAAGCAGGCCCGGACGGAAGCGCCGGCCCGGAAGCAAAAAAGCGCCGACGCGCCGGGAGCGGAGCCGGAAAAGAAGCGTAAAAAAGAAACCGCTCCCAATTGATGCTCAAAGCCGGTGCGTTGTTCATTGCCATCGTGGTGGCTGTGGTGATCGGCTTCCTGAGCAGTTCCCTGATCCTGGTCGCCTACCACTACCGTTTGCAGGTGGTACGGGCCCTCGCGTACAAGCGGCTCGAAGACAATGCCGCTTCGGGCATTGCGCTGCTGATGGCCGACCGGGAGACGGCTTACCCGGAAGGCACCGTTGCCGACCTTTTCGGGGAGCAGAACGACTCGGTGGCACTCCGCCGGATGGACTGGGGCGCGTTTGAAGTGGCCCTGGCGAAAGCATTTTCCGGGGACCGCCACGTCACGAAAGCGGCCCAGTACGGCTACCCCCCCACGGGGCCGGGCGGCGCGGCGCTGTACCTGGCCGACGCGGGGAGCCCGCTGGTGGTCAGCGGCAGTACCACCCTCCGGGGACTGTGCTACCTGCCCGAGGCCGGCGTCCGGAGCGGGTACATCGACAACCAGCCGTTTGCCGGGCGAAGCCTCGTAGACGGGGCCCTCAGGAAGAGCACCACCACGTTGCCGTCCCTCAATACCCGGGTCATCGGCGCGATACGGACCTTGCTCAGGACCGGCGGCGGGGTTGCCGAGGCCGTCCCCGCCGATACGGGTACGGTCAGCCGCTCTTTCCTGGAGCCCACCCTGGTGATCCGGCACCGGGCACCCCTCTACCTCACGGGGCGGTACCGGGGCAACATCATCATCAGCTCCGATACGGTGGTGCGCATTGCGGGCCATGCCGAACTCAACGACGTGATCGTGCTGGCCCCGGACGTACGCATTGAGCAGGGTTTTACGGGAACCGTGCAGGTCTTTGCGACCGATACCCTGGCCGTAGCAGAAGCCTGCCGGCTGAACTACCCGTCGGTGCTGGGACTGGTAAAAGAAGCGAACCGCGGGCGGCAGGCGGTCCTGACGCTGGGCAAAAGTGCCGTGCTCAGCGGCATGGCGTTCACGGTGCAGGCCGACGGCGATGCCGGGCAAACGTTGCTGCGGTTGGAGGAGCACAGCCGCGTGGAGGGACAAGTGTACGCCGCCGGGTACGCCGAACTGAAAGGTTCGGTCTGGGGGGGCGTGATCTGCCGGAAACTGCTCCTGAAGACGCCCGTTTCGGTATTCGAAAATTGCCTGTTGAACAGTTCGATTGACAACGGCAAGCGGTCGGCCTACTACGTAGGCCCGGTGCTGCTGCCCTCGGAAAAAGGAGGAAAGGTGGTAAAATGGCTCGAATAAGATCCCGCAGGCTGGAGGCTTCCTCGCTGCTGGAGGTCGTGGTGGCAATGGTCATTACCATGACGGTGTTCGGCATCGGCACGATGACGTACCTGAACGTGATGCGGGCGGCTTTTTCCGGCCGGCAGGCCCGGGCCGTCCTGTTGCTCAACGAAGCCGCCATCCGGGCCCGCGACGACCGGAAGTTCTTCAACGAGGTAACGGAAGCCGGTGATTTGCGCATTGTCCGGAAAGCCGACCTGTACCACGGCCTGGCTGGTTTGTACCTGCTGGCGTACGTGGTTGAGGACTCAACGGGCCGGCAACTGGCGGCCAAAAGAATATTGGTAAACGCCGATGAATAAACTCAACGCCCATACGCTTACCGAACTGGTGGTAGCCATGCTCATCAGCGCCATCGTGGTGAGCATCATCTACACGTGCTTTCAGTTGCTGTCGGGGCAGTTCCGGGCGTTCAAACGCAACGGCGAAACCGTGAACCAGCTGGTGCTGCTGGACGCCCTGCTTACCCGCGACGTACACCACTGCGCGTACCTGGTGAAGGCCGAAGGGGGAATTGCCTGCCGGTACCCAGGCAAAACCGTTACCTACACCTTCGGCAGCGGGTACATTTGCCGCAGTGAAGGGGCCGTTACCGATACGCTTGCCGTTGCCCCCGACCGCCTCGAAACGCACTTCCGGCACGCGGCGGAGGGGCTGCCCGGCAACGTCATTGACCGGGTAGGCTTCCGCGGGCTTTCGGGTGGATACGACCACGTGTTTCTTTACCTCAAACCCTACGGCGCTGACCGGCTGATGGAGTCGGCAGCGCCCGACCAAATGCACGACCCATATGGCGGGACTCGACCTGACTAAATACCCGGCAACGCGGCCGGCGGCTTCCCCGAAAAATACGGCCGGCACGTCCCTCCGGGAACTGCTCAACCGGGACATCAGCCTGGGAGGCCACGCGTTCAGCGACCGGAAAAAGGAAATGTTCTACCTGGAACTGAACATCCTGCTCACGGCCGGCATTGACCTGCGGACCAGCCTGGACATGATCGAGGACGAGCAAACCAGCGACAAGGACCGGGGGCTCATTGCGGGGGTGAAAAACAGCCTGGTGGCCGGCAGTTCCCTCTCGGAGGCCGTCCGCAAGACCGGCAAGTTCACCGACTACGAGTATTACAGTTTGCAGATCGGCGAAGAAAGCGGCAAACTCCCGGTGATCCTCAAGGAACTGGCCGGGTACTTCCAGAAAAAGATCAGGCAGCGGCGCCAGATCATCAGCGCCTTTACCTACCCGGCCATTGTATTGAGCACCTCGCTGGCGGCCGTTTTTTTCATGCTCCATTTCATCGTTCCCATGTTTGCCGAAGTGTTCCGCCGCTTCGGGGGCGACTTGCCTTTCATTACCAAAGCCGTGCTGGGTGCGTCGCAGGTGGCCTCCCGCTACGGTTCCCTGTTTTGCCTGCTGGGCGCGGGCGGCTTTTTGCTGCTGCGGAGCCAGCGGAAGCAAATCTGGTTCCGGCGGCTGGCGACGGGTTTGCTGCTGCGGCTGCCCCTGATCGGCGAAATGATGCGCAAGATCTACCTGGCCCGGTTCTGCCACGCCATGACGCTGCTCATCGGTTCCAAGATCCCCATCCTCCGGGCAACGGCCCTCATCCGGCAGATGATCGGCTTCTATCCCATCGAAGCTTCCCTTGACAAGGTAGAGAGCGACATCATGAACGGAGAACCCCTGCACAAGGCGCTGGCCGGCTTTCCCGTGTACTCCAAAAGAATGGTGTCGCTGGTGAAGGTAGGCGAAGAAGTAAACCAGCTCGACGTTTTTTTCGACAAGATCGCCCAGCAGTACAGTGAAGAAGTAGAACACCAGACGCAGCTCATCGGCAGCATGGTGGAGCCGTTCATGATCATTTTTCTGGGCATCATCGTGGGGTTCATCCTCATTGCCATGTACCTGCCCCTGTTCCAGATGAGCACCGTTTTCTGATGCCGCGGCGCCACGCACCCGGAATGCGCCGGAATGTGCACGTTGCCGGGGCAATCCTGCCCGAAACGCGTTTTCATTACACCAGCGGCCCGGTTACCTCCGGGCCGCAAAAGGCCCCGCAAAAGCCCGGCGAAGGCCGCTTTCCCCCACTTTGTATTTTTACGGGAGCCAACTGCTATTTTGTAAATTACTGGTAGTGAGACTGTTGCTTGTATGGCCGGTCAGCGTGCCGGCGGCGGCGGCGGGAAATGGAAAGCAGCGCCGGGAAATTTTTAAAGGAGTCGCAACATCCTTACATGGTGCATGAGAAGGCCCGAATTGCAAGCGGGCACCAGCCGATTAACAGCTAAGTTTGTACTCGTAAGCAGGATACGCAATGACTGTAAAAAGCATTGCCGTCCGACCGGTGTTTTTTTAGTACTATCTACTGTTCTCATTCCCGTGACTCTGTTCGCCCGCCAATCCCGGCCGTTGCCGTTCATTCATTTTTCCGGCTACCGGCACTGGCCGTTGACAACGGCCCCCGCCGGGATCATTTTTAACGACTGCCGCCCGGTGGCCGTATCGTAAAAGAAGAACCATCAGCTCCTTCCCATCAATCATTTCAGCGCTGCTCATGACAACATTTCTACGCGCCGCTTTTGCCAGTGTGATCCTTCTCATCAGTGCGGTTGCAGCCGGCCAGACGCTGGATTTTACCTGGACGGGTGACAAGAATAAAAGCTGGGACAAGGCCGATAACTGGGCGGTGAACGGCAAAGTAGCCGCTGCCGTTCCCGGGCCCGGCGACAACGTGACCATCCATCCCGTGACCAGGAATGCGCCCCAGGTTGACAAGCCCACCGTTACGGTAAACAACTTTACCATTCACCCCAACGCGACGCTGGACATGAACGGTTGCACCATGACCATCATGGGGACGGCTTCGTTTGCGGGCGGCCGAATCTTCAACAGCAAAAAAAATGCGATCGGCATCACGATTACGGCCAAGGGCAGTACCGCCACTTTCGCCGGCACCAGTTTTGGCAACTCCGCCACCGACGCGGTGAACATTGCGGCTACCTGCGCCAGCATCTACCTGAACGGCTCCTACTTTTACGGCACCGCTGCCCTCAACAAGACCGGCCCCGCGACCGACCTGGGCAATGGCGGCAACACGTTCGACAAAGCCGTAATCATTACCAACAGCGGGGCCGGCGACCTGGTGCTCAACCAGGTAAATGCCGACCGGTACAACCTGGACGCCGCCCCTGCCTTCGTCAACACCGGTACGGGTACCATCCGGGTGGCCGAACGGGCCGCGGGTACTCACTTTGCGGGCAACCTCACCGTAGCGGCCTCCGCGCAGTCAAAAGGGATCTTCTTCGGACAGCAGGGCGGCACGGCCACGCTGGCGGCCGGGAGAATCCTTGCCATCGGTACGGGCGGTTTTACCGGGGGGGCTTTGCGGCTGAAAAACTTCGTGCAGCAGGGCACTACGACCCAGAAGTTCACCCTGACCGAACAGGCGGCGCTTTACCTGGAAACGGGTACTTCCTTTCAAAGTGACGTAACCGGTACGGCCGGCGAACTCTACCTGAACGGTGCTACTTTCCTGGGAACGGCTACCCTGACCAAGACCGGCGCCGGGGACAATGACTCGGAGGGTGGAAACGTGTTCGGCGGCGTTACTATCATCAACCAAGACGGTACGGGCCGCCTGCGGTTAGGGGTCAGCCGGGCCGACGCATTCAATGCCGCCCTTGCCTTGACGGGCACCGGCACCGGCGCCCTGGAGCCGGCTTATAACCACGCCCATTCTTTCGCCCACAACATGACCATTGGAAAAGCCCTCACCCTGGGGGCCGGCAACGCCACCATCTACCTGACCGGGGCAAACCCGCAAACGGTCGGCGGGACGGCGGCAGCGTCCGTGACGCGCCTGGTGGTGAACAAGCCGGCCAACGGGGTCCTGCTCGGCACGTCCCTGCGCGTTACCGAAACCGCGGCGTTGCAATCGGGCGTCGTGACTACTTCGTCGGACCACCCGCTGATCATTGCCGACAACGCCACCGTCACGGGGGCGTCGCCGAAGAGTTTCGTGTCGGGACCCGTGCAGAAAATGGGTGATGACCCCTTTGTGTTTCCGGTAGGCAAGGGCACTGCTTTCCGGCCGGTAAGCCTCTCGGCACCCAACGCCGCGGATGCCTTTACGGCCGAATACTTTGCAACCGTGCCCGATGCTGCCGGCGCCGGCTCCCTGGCCGGGCTGCGTTACCGGTGCAACACCGACTACTGGCAGGTAGAAGGGAGCAAAGGAGCGGGGACGGTACAAATTACCTTGCCGCTGGAACCGGGAACCTGCCCGGGCCGGCCCCTGCCCCAGTACCTGAGCATTCTTAACTACCGCGACGGCCGTTGGGTGGATGAAGGGGGGACAGTGGATGCGGCCGGTACAGCCATTGTGAGCAACGCGTTAAGCAACTGCGCGGGCTACTTTACGCTGGGGCAGCCGTTCTACGTACTCGTCAATGCCAGCCAGGTCAACGCCACGACGTATGCGGTAGACGGCCCCGGGATGACCCCCGTTGCCGGTACGAGCGGTGCAAACGGGACCGAACAGAAAATAAAGCCCACTGCGCCGGCCGCCGGGGCCACCGATAAGTTCACCATCCGGATTGCGCCCTCCGCGGGCAACCAGCAACTGGACATTGAGGTGGTGTACGACGCCCAGTTGCTGGTAAAAGAAGTGCGGGCAGTGTCGCCGGCCGGTTCGCTGCCCCTGGCGCCCGACTACTACGAAGTGGTTGACGGATTCAACCTGTACTTCCGCAAAGAACGCCGGCAGGCGGCCCGCCTCGACCTGCGGACCAACCTCAGCAACGGCCTCTACTACAACCAGGGGGCGGGTAAGTTCGAAGTGTCGTTGCCCAACCCGGCCCTTTTCACCAGGACCCAACTGCACGTATACCGGCTCGACCACCCCAGAACGAAGGTGGCCGTCGCCAACCCGCCCACGGCCAACGACCTCTCCTGGGTGGCCGCCGGCGCCACGCCCGGCGTGTACCAGTTCGAACTGGAACTGGAAGACCGGCAGGGCACCAAAAAAACGTACCAGGGACAATTCATCCTCAAGCCGTAATCAGAATACCAAGCATGAAAAAAGCGCAAATCACCCTGCTGATTGCCGGGCTGGCCCTGCTCATTGCCGCCGCCGTCGCGGCCTGGTCCCACTTCAAACCCCGCCGGATTGCCTACGTCCGTTCGGCCGTACTGCTGGAAAAGTACGCCGGCATGCGGGAAGTCGAGGGCCTCTACCAGCGGAAAGTAGACCAGTGGAAGACGAAGATTGACACCCTCGAACGGAGCTACCAGCAGTCGGTGCAGACCTACAATGAGCAGTACCCCCGGCTCACGGGCGCCGAAAAGCAGCAGCGGGAACGCACCCTTCAGCAGGCGCAGCAACGCCTGGACCAGTACGCGCAAAACGTGGAGAAGGAAGCCCTGGAGACCCGGGAAAAGATGATGCAGGGGGCCATGAACCAGATCAACGCCTACGTGAAGGAGTACGCCCGCCGCGACGGCATTGACATCGTGCTGGGCGTTACCCTGTCGGGCAACATCCTCTACGGATCGGAAGCTTCCGACATTACCGACGAAATACTGGTGGGGTTGAACGCAAAATACAGCGGCAAATGAAGTACTGGATCGGGATGCTGTGCCTGCTGCTGGCGGGCTGCCGGGCGGAGTTCAACCGTGAGCAGGAGATGTACGCCTGGCTGAACGACCCTGAGCACGGGTTGCGGGCCGACAAAACCCTCGAAGACCTGAGCCTCCAGGTGAAATACCTGCCGCCGGACTACCTGGTGTACCGCGAGCTGAAGGGCAAGGCCTACACCCGGCGCACGGTGGACAGCCTGCGGGCCCAATACCGCAATACCCGCACCTTCCTGCTCACCGTCGCGTTCAACGAAAGCACTTCCCCGTCGGGCAACGTGCTGTTCTACGGGGTGAACGATCCCCGGGAGTACAAGCAGCGCATCGAACAGCTCAACTTCTCCATCGGCGACTACGTGTCGGTTCGCGCGGGGGGCAAAGAGTTCCGGCCGCTGCTGTCTACCTTCGAGAACCTCTACACCGTGGGCAACAAGCGAACCCTGTACCTGGTGTTCGGGGAGGATGAACACCACCAAGGGCTGCTCGGGGCCGACAGCCTCGACTTTACCTTCAACGACCTGATTTTCGAGTCGGGCATCAACCACTTCGCCTTCCGCAAAGAGAATTTAGACAACATCCCGAAAATTGATTTTTGGGCTTATTAACAGCAAGCATGATTTTTAAGAAGCAAAAAGCCCTCCGCAGGATTGCCCTGCTGATGGCGGTGCATATGCTCGGTAACGCCCTGGCGCCGGCGGCCTACGCCCTCACGGGCGGACCCGGCGCCCCCGAATTTGCCAGCTTCGAACCGGTGGCTACCACCGACATGGTAAACACCTTTACCGGCGACTTTACCTATAACCTGCCCGTGCTGGAAATTCCCGGCCCCGACGGCAGCGGCTACGCCCTTTCCCTGTCGTACCACGGCGGATCGGCTTCTGAGGAAGAAAGCTCCTGGGTGGGTTTTGGCTTCTCGCTTAACCCGGGAGCCATCAACCGCACCGTCCGCGGTTTCCCCGACGAGTACAAAGGCGTGGGCGTGGACTACTACAACAAAGTGCGGCCCAACTGGTCCATGACCGCCTCGCAGAAACTCAACATGGAGTTCTTCAGCAAGGACATGAAGGCAAAAATGGCGGCCGATAACGAGTACAATCCGCTCATTCCCACGGCCAGCCTCGGGACTTCGCTCCGCTACAACAATTACCAGGGCTACTTCCGGTCGTATTCGCTGGGCGTGGGCCTGAAAGGGGTGGGCAATCTCGACATGACGCTTGCTTCTTCGGGCTACACTTTTTCGGCGAACATCAACCCCCTCGGCATTCTCAACCGGGCTTCCAAAGTGCTCAAAAAGCGGGCCGACCAAAACGCGTCAAACTCCCAGGCCACCAAGAAGGAAGTGGAAGACAAGACTTTTCTGCCCAAGACCAAGGAGGCGACGGCCCGGCGGATGATGGACTTTTTCAAGCGCATGAAGCCTGGCGGTTCGGTAAACATGGCCGGGAGCGAATACGGGTTGTTCACCTTTTCGGAGGCCAACCGGGCCAGCTCCGTGGCCCAGTACAAAGGCTTTGCCCTCAACGCCACCTTCGCCGCCCAGATCAACCCGGGGCCCATTCCGGTGGGCCTGCAGGCCGGGCTCAGCGGCAGCTTCAACATGCACTACAACGTGCCCAAGCAGACCAACCTTGCCTACGGCTACCTGCACAATCCCAAAAAGGATGACTACGAGAACGGCATCATGGCCGACTACTACGTGGAAAAGGGCAATGCCTTCGAAAAGCAGGACTACGTGCTGGGCATCCCGTTTGCCAACCCGGATATGTTCGCCGTGTCGGGGGAGGGCCTCGGGGGCGGTTTCCGGCCCTACAGCGTGGACCCCGGCCACTACTACCCCAACTTCGTGGCGTCCGACATGAATATCATGAATATCGGTTTTGAAACGATGGTCGGCACCAACGTGGGGGTAGGCGTGAACTCGCTGGGCATGGGCAACCAGAAGACCAACGTGCAAAACTGGGGAAAGACGGGCGACACCGATAACTACCAGTTCGACGGGGACCAGGCGCCGGTATACCGGTTCAACAACGACCTGGGCGGGAAAATAACCTACGCCGCCAACGACCTGTACACGGCCCGTCTGAATGTTTCCTCCCGGATCCCGGGCTTTAAAAGCGTGGCTCCCGCCATCGTGACCCCGGAAGCAGAAGGTACGCCGTACGGGTACATCAACGAGGCTGGTTCGGCCCCCGAAGCCCGCCGCGCGGCCGGTGCTTCGTCTTTCATCGAACACACCAGCGCCAGCGGCCCTTACACGGTGTACAACGAAGACGGGATGCGGTATAAGTACGGCGAAGTGGTATACGCCAAAAACGACGCCAACCTCAGCGTGGACGTGGAGCCGGGCCGGGACCGCATCGAAGACAACTACCTGGTGTACAAGAACCTGCACTACGCAAATAATCACAACGTGGACCTGAACCGGCACAAGTCGGTGGTGGGCGAGGTAAAGCAGGGCGAAGGTTCCCAGTACGCCTCCACGTACCTGCTCACCGAAATCACCACGCCCGACTACGTGGATGCCAACGGGGACGACAGAGCCGGTGACGAAGACTTCGGCGGGTGGACCCGGTTTGCCTACGAAAAGGCAGCGGCTGACTACCGGTGGCGCATCCCCTACACCGGGCTGCTCTACCAGAAAAACCAGATTTCGGACGTGAAAGACGACATGGGCTCGGTGGTGACGGGTGAGAAAGAAATCAAGTACCTCTCCAAAATTGAAACCAAGACCCACATTGCCTACTTCGTGCGCAATACCCACACGGACCTGGGGGGCTCGGGCAAAGACCGCCTTGACGGACTGGGGGCTTACCCGCTCGACGCCAACGGCGACCCGGCGGCCGGCGCCCCCGACAAAAAGGGCACCCAAAAGCTGGAGCGGCTCGAAAAGATCGTGCTCTACGCCAAGGACCGGCCCAACCAGCCCATCAAAACCGTGCACTTCCAGTACGACTACAGCCTGGTGCCCAACCTGCCCAACAACCTCAACGGGCAATACCCGGCCAACCGGCGGACGCCCGCCGGCGAACAGGCGGACAACAGCGGCAAACTGACCCTGAAGCGGGTCTGGTTTGAGTACGAGGGCGTATCCAACGCCCGCATCAGCCCCTACGAGTTCGTGTACCACTACAAGGACCGCCAGGAGTACCCCAACTACCTGGTGACCAACTACCCGGCCCTGGCCTCTTTCTTCAACCTGAGCCGCCGGTATTCGGCCAACGCCCAAAACCCGGCCTACAACCCCCACGCCCTCGATGCCTGGGGCGGCAACCAGGCCATGGGCGCCCTCCAGAAGCAGCTCATGCGTCCCTGGCCCTACCAGGGTGACCTGAGCGGGCAGGAGTTTGACCCGGCCGCCTGGCAGCTGAAAGGGATCAAACTGCCCTCCGGCGGCGAAATCCTGGTGGAGTACGAGCAGAAGGACTACCGCTACGTGCAGGACCGGGAAGTGATGGCAATGGTAAGCCTGCAGGCGTTCGACGAGAAGGAGGGAGGCGTGTTCGGGGAAGCCTACGCCAAGAACCCGACCTACACGGTGCAACTGGCCGACATGGGCATTGACGCCTCCAGCCAGGCCCAGGTTGACGGGCTGGTGGCTAAAATGGAGCACTACTTCCGGACCGAGCAGCACCGGATGTATTTCAAGTTCCTCTACGACCTTACCGGCAACAGCGCGGCGCTCGACAACTGTACTTCCGAATACATCACCGGCTACGCCAAGGTGGCTGCGGTGCAGCGCGTGGACGACCCGGCGGCGCCCGGCAGGTACACCATCAAAGTTACCCTCGACGGCACGGGCAGCGGCTACGGCAAAGACGGCTACCTGATGGTGCCCCGCCAGGCCTGTTACGATTTTTATTCCACCCAGCGGGTGGGCAAATACAAGTTCGGCTGCGAAGGCGAACCCGAGCAGAAATACGACGAGGTCATCCGCTCCATCGCCTACCGGGAGGACAAAACGGGCCTGGATGGTTTCAAGAAGTTCTTAGCCACATTCGGCTTTGCCGTAGTGGCCATCACCGACATGCAGACCAGCGTGCTGGAGGACGCCACGATCCAGCCGCCCATCAAGGCCACCGTGTGCAAAACCCTCAACACCCACCTGTCGTACCTGAAGATTCCCATGCCGAAGGCAAAACGCGGCGGCGGGTTCCGCGTCAAGCGGCTGCTGATGCACGACGCGGGCCTGGAAACGCTCAATGGCGACGCGGTGATCTACGGCAGCGAGTACACCTACGAAGGAGAAGACGGCCTGAGCAGCGGCGTGGCCACCACCGAACCCAGCGACATGCGCGAAGAAAACCCGCTGGTGGGTTTCATGCCCCGCAAGGAGCAAAGCTGGCTGAGCCGCCATACCTCCGGCAGCGACAAGGAACAGAGCGAAGGTCCGCTCGGCGAATCGCTCCTGCCGGGGCCCAGCGTAGGGCACTCCCGCGTGATCGTGAGCAACATCCACCAGGGCGAAACCGGCAACGGATTCGTGGTCAACGACTTCCACACTTCGCGCGATTACCCCTACGACAAAGTCTACAACTACGCCCCGCTTGCCGGCGATCCGAAGAATCCCGACAGCCAGCGGCAGTTTGACTTTGCCGCGGAGGACCCTGAGCGGGGCGTTGAATTCACCAGCCTGACCGAGAACCGGGAAATGGACCCTATGGTGCTCCCCACGCCGGTGTTCAATTACTCGGCCAACAAGTTGTGGGCCACGCAAGGCTTCCGCTTCGTGGTATCCAACATGCACGGGCAACCCCAGTCGGTACGCACCTACAGCGGCAGCTACCCGCTCTACAAGGCCGACAAGCACAAAGTGTACCTGTCGTCGGCCCAGAACTTCAAGTACTTCGAGCCGGGCGAAATGGTGCGCGTGCTCCGGCCGGACGGCAAAGGCGGGGCCGTGGTGGCCTGGGATACCCCCGGCAAGGAAATGGACCTGGTGATGGAAATGAAATCAGTAAAGGACCGCACGATGGATTTCGGGCTGGAAGTGGACATCAGCGCCTCAACCCTGTTCCCGCCCCCGATCTTCGTGGGCCTGTGGCCGTCGTTCGATTACAGCGAAAAGGTTCTGAGCACCCACGTAACCACGAAAGTGATCCGTTACCCGGCCATGCAGCGGGGAGTGGAGGCTTACCAGGACGGCATCTGGTCGCTGACCGAGAACGTGGCCTTCGACCAGGCAACCGGCAAGCCCCTGCTCACCAAGACGACCGATGCCTTCCACAACGTTGCCGTGCCCGACCCGGCGGCTCCCGGCAAGGGAACCCCTCACAACGGCACCATCCACAGCCTGGTGTTGCCCGCGCACTGGTACTACCCCGAACTGGGTTCCCGGGTGGCTACGCTGGTGGAGCCCCGGGATGAAGTGCCCTACCGCACCAACCAGTTGAACGCTACGGCCGGCAGCGTCACGGCGTACGGCGACGCGGGCCGGTTCATCAACGCCCAAAACCAGTTCGGCTTCCCCGTCACGAACGTGCTGAGCGCAAAAGTGCAGACCTTCACGACCGGGAAAAAGACCGGGTCGGCAAACACCCCGTCGGCGGATACCTACTGGTACGACGACGGCATCCTGGGCACTTACGGGGCTGGCGCCTCAACCACCCAGGAAGCCACCGGAAAGTTGATGAATGTGCTGCGGCCGTACCAGGAGTACGTGTACAGGACCAGCGTGACGGAGGGACCGATCTACAGCGCGGGCACGTACAAGAGCTTCAAGCCGTTCGACTTCGGCGCCGGCACCCAGGCCCCCGAGTGGACGAAGGTGAAGACCATCACCCGTTACTCGCCGCACGGCAACCCGCTGGAAGAGGAGAACATCATGGGCATCCGCAGTGCGGCCCGGTTCGGGTACCGCAACACGCTGCCCGTCATCATCGGGCAGAACGCCGAATACAGTTCGCTGTACTTCCAGGATTACGAGACCACGCCCGACAACGCGCCCAACCCCAACGTGGCGGCGCACTCCGGCAGCGGCTATAAGCAGCTGCAAGGCACCGAAACCATCGTGCAGGGCGTAAAGCTTGTGGAGCGCAAGGACGAGAAACAAAATGTGACAAAGTCGAACGAGGGTGGGGTGGTGAAACTCTGGCTGCGGACCGATGGCATGGCCGGGGCCGCACCCCAGATCACCGTCAACGGAAAGGCTGCCATCCCGGGCCACCAGGTCGCCCGGACTGGCGAGTGGGCGTTGTTCTCCTTCGTCATCTCGAAGGAGTACGCAGCGCAGCAGAGCGTTCCCCTGAATACCCCGGTTTCGATTGACCTGGCCGTGCCGGGCGCCGACGGGGCCGTGTACCTCGACGACGTGCGTTACCAGCCGCTCGACGGCCAGGCCACCTGCTACGTGTACGACAAGGCTACCCTGCGGCTGATTACCCAGTTCGACGACCAGCACTTCGGCCTCTACTACCAGTACAACGACGAAGGCAAGCTCGTGCGCAAGCTCATCGAGACGGAGAAGGGTCTCAAGACCGTGCAGGAAACGCAGTACAACACCCCCAAAACGGCAAGAAATTAATGAAAATGAGGACTCTGCTTTTTGGCCTCCTGGTCGTGGTGCTCGGCCTGGCCCCGGCAAAGGCCCAAACCGGCGGGCCGGATTACAAGGCCGCCCTGCGGGCGTACGTGAAGAAGATGGCTGCCTACAGCACCCCCCCGAAATCGGGCCACTACTACCTGCACCTGGGCATTGAAACCGAGTATAACCCGGCCCTGGGCAAACCCGCCACGCAGGTGGAAGTGAAGATGCAGCTTGCCGACGGGAAGGTCTTCTGCGAAAGCGGCTACGTGGCGGCCTACATTGACCGGGAAGACGCCTTTACGGTGGTGCACCCGCAAAAGGCCATTTACCGGAGCAAAGGCGGCAAAACTGCCCTGGCCCTGCAAAACACTCAGTCGGTGGCCGTGTTGCAGGATTCGCTCCTGCGCACCAGCCGGGTGATTGGCTCCCGCAACGTGACGGTAGGGGGTAAAAGCGTGCAGGAAATCACCGTGGAGCCGCGCGAATCGGTGCGGAAGGCCACCAAGATCAGCACCATCCGGTTCTACTACGATCCGGTTGCCGAACAGCTGGCCCGGGTGGTCAATACCTACGCCGCCGGTCACCAGGTGCAGCGCGAAACGATCACCTACCACGCCATTGATTTCGGGAACAAACGGAACCTGGACCGCACAGCCCTGGACCGGGTCATGGGCGGCAACGGCAAACTGTTGCCCGCTTACAAAAACTACACCCTCATTGACAATCGCCAATAATTGAGTTATGAACAGAGCTTTACGCAGTTGGATCGGGCTGGCCTTCCTGCTGTTGCAGTGCACGAACTGGGTGTACGGCCAGCGCCTGGGCGCGTACCAGGCAAGCATCGAAGCGCCGGCCAGCCAGGCCAGCCTGGCGATTCCCCTGCCCGTGGTGAGGGACTTTTCGCGCAAAACCGCCCGGCAGGGCGTGGTTACCGTCCGTTCGGACTTCGGGGGGCAGTACCAGTTCGGTGCAAAGGGCAAAAACAAGGATTTCCAGTTGAAGGTCAGCTTTGCCCTGGAAGGCAAAAAGGCCGGGGCGGCTCCCGTGGCCCTGGGTACGTACGCGTTCACCATTGACAACGACAAACCCGAAGGGCTCGTGTTCCGGAACCTGAAGGAGTTCAGCGACGACGCCCGGCCCGGCGGTTACGCCTTCGACGAGGTAGCCATGACCCGCATCAGCGTCACCGACCTGAGAACGGGCGGCAGCCTGGCCGAGGCCAGGACCAGGCTCACCCTGCACCTGTCGTACGACATTGCCTACGGCCTGGACGTGCAGGGCATGGGTGGCCAGATCGGTACGACCGCCACTGCCCCCAACCCGGCCGTGGTGACGCCCAAAGTCCTCAAATTCACCTGGACGCCCGACCGCAGCTACCCCAACTACGAGTTCCAGCTGCTGCGGCTCTACAACACGGGCCCCGCCGCCGCCGACGAGAAAATCATCAATGCCCGGGTGGACTGGAGCAAAGCCGTTTCCCTGGAGACCGAAAGCAACGTCTCTTCCCTCCAGCTGACCATCGGCGAGGGAACCGGCTACTACGCGTGGCGGGTGCGGCCCATCGGCACGTACCACGGCGGCCGGGCGGACAGCCGGGACTGGGGCCACTGGAACGCCGGCACCCCCGCCCAGGGAGCCACGCTGGGCCTGTCGCCCGGCAGTACGCCGGCCGGCACCTTCTTCTTCAACGAGACCGAAGCCAACGTCAACTGGATCTACAGCCGGACGTTCACCGAGGAGAACCGGGTGAGCGAAAGCATGACCTACGCCAACGGCTTGCACCAGGGCAGGCAGACGCAGACCTACCAGCCTTCCCAGAACAGCACCCTCACCACCCAGACCGTGCTCGACCACATGGGCCGCCCGGCCCTGCGGACGCTGCCGGCGCCCCAGCCGGGCCCGCTGTCGGGCTACAAGCAGAACTTCGTGCAAACGCCCGGGGGGCAGCTCTACACGGCCGGCCAGTTCGACGCCAACAACAACTTCCGTTCGCCCGAGCAAGTGCGGCAGGACGGCGGGCAGTTCCAGTACTACTCCAATGTGGGCGTAAAACCGGCCGGCGTAGACCAGTACGTGCCCAGCGCCGAAGGCTACCCGTTCACCCGCACCCTGTATTACAACGACGGCACCGGCCGCGTGAAGGAAGAGTCGGGCGTGGGCCGCACGCACATGATCGGCGACCAGGCGCAGGGCATGGGCCGCACCGTGCGCACCCTGTACGCCACGCCTTCCGAGGATGAACTGGTGGCCCTGTTCGGCAAGGAAGCGCCCCACCACGAGAGCGTGCAGAAAACCATCACCGTGGACCAGAACAATACGGCTACCGTGACCTACACTTCCAAGGAGGGCAACGTGATTGCCACGGCCGTCACCTTCATGGAACAGGACAACACCGACCTGCTGGAGCCGCTCGGCGAAACCGAGGCCACCCGGATGCCGGTGAAAGACCAGATCACCAAGAACGTAAAGACCAGCGAGGGTTTCGTGAGTTCCAAGCGCCTGGCGTTCCTGGAAAAGACCACCCTGGACCTGTCGTACTCCATTGAGTGCAAGAAGCTGGAAGGCATGTGCGTGGACATCAACCTCGAATGCGGCTATAAGGTGACGGTGATCATTCACAACGTGGATGACCCTGGCAAGGACATTGTTTACGAGCAAAACCTGTCGCTGAAAAAGGAAGAATGCACGACCGCCACGGTGAACGGCATTACCGGCCAGTACCGGACGGTGGACTTTACCACGACCCCCGTGGAACTGGCGCCGGGTACCTACGTGATCGAAAAGAAACTGACGGTGAGCAACGACGCCAAGGCATCGGTTGAAAAATCGCAGGAAAAGATTGACGCCCAGATCAAACCCCTCACCGACTGGATCAGCGGTTCGCTCAAAAGCGTGAACTGCGACCAGGAGTTGCTTATCTTTTACAAGGAACTGATCGAGCTGGCCAACGCGGTGAACAGCCACGCCTTGACGGAGAACTTCGAGCTTGTATGCGACGGTTGTCCGGGGAGAACGGTGCAACTGGGCGATGATTTCATTGAAATTTACAATGACCCTAACCTCCGCGGCCAGTATAAGCTAAGCGTTTTCGGGGAGAACGACAAAGGGCAACTGGTTGCCATAGACAAGTCCGGGTCGGGCAGCCTGCCGGTTGCCGTGTACGTGCAGACGCCGTGCTGCAACCTCAAGCTGGACGTGCGGTACACGCCTCCCTTCCAATGCCCGGAAGAAGCCGAGGTGAAAAGCGGCGGGAAGGATAAGAACGGCAATGGCTCCATTGACGTGAACCCTTACTACCTGTCGGATGGTTCCAAAACCGAGTACTTCCCCGACTACGAAGGATACGCCATTGCCAACCTTCAGGAGTGCGGCTGGAGCCTGGCCGAAGCGAAAACGATTTTCTACGCCCACACCCGGGGCTGGAAGGAAGGCGACTTCAACAAGATGGTGCACAACATGCTGACCGACAAGTATACCGTTGACGGCACCGGCGTGAACGCCCCTGCCGGCACGACGGCCGGCACCGGCGGCACGACGTCCTCCACAACCCCGGCCGACCCGTGCGCCCCGTCCACCAACGGCGCGAAGATCGCCGGCACGCAGTACAGTTGCACCGAACTGTCCAAATGCTGGACCAACCTGGTGCTCATCCTCAAGGATACCTACTGCCCCAATGCCATGCTGCAACTCGACCAACTGGGCCGCAACAACGGCGTCTCCAATGAGTTTGACGACAACAACCAGGAAGACAAGTCGGCGCACGACAAGGGCTTCGACGACAACTTCAAGGGCGGCTTCAAACTCATCAAGTGGCTCATCAAGGGCAAGCTTTCCAAGCGGATGCGCGACATGCAGGCGGGCGTCGGCGGGCAGGGGCCGGTGATTGCCCCCCCGGCCTACAGCTTCCACCTCGTGCAGGAATTCCTCAATTGTACCGGCTACAAGTTTGCCGACATCCTGGAGCCCAAAAAGGGCGCCGACGACCTCGCTTACCCCGCCGCTTCGGGAGACAATGCGAGTATAATGGGCGAACTGGGCGATTTCAACAAGCCCAACCCGAAGTATAACCCGTTGGTGCAGTACCCGGGCTGGGACAATGCCATTGCCGAGGTCAAATTCAACGGGGCAAAGCTTACCACCCAGGAACTGGTTGAAGAAACCGTGGCGAGTCCCAAGCGCATCAAAGACTTGTTTCCCAACATCAAGCACCCGTTGTACGCCTTCAAGTACTTCGAATACGCCGACGGGCAGTTTCCCGACCTGGAATTGTCGGTTTGCTACCGCGACCCCAATACCTGCAAGGACGTCAACGGCAACCCCGTTCCCTGCTGCTTCGACGAGAGAAACAACCCCGTGCCCTGCCACTTCTGCGGCGAAGGAACGGTGACCTGTCCCTACACGCACGAAAAGTGGAATGCCGGGCAGCGGTTTACGTTCTATTCGCTCATCAAGAGCTACCGGCAGCCGCCCGAAAACTGGACCGACCAGGAAGAAATTGACTGCAACTGGATGTCGCTGGCCCGCTCCTGGTACCGCAACCCGGGCACCAACCCCGAGTTTACGCTCGATTACGTTTCCTTCGAACAGTTCCAGAAGTACTTCGGCCGCACGCCGCTGGTGCACGAATCGGTGAACTTCGCGTCCCTGGAAAAAGACGCGGCCGGCAACCCGGTGATGAAAACGGCCATCTCCTTCGTGGAGCGGGCCGGCGTGCAGATGCGCCAGGAGTGCGTGAGCGGCTGCGAAGGCCGCAAGGGTGAATTCCGGGCGGCCGTACGCAAAATGTTCGAGGACCGCTGCTACCAGATCGGCGGCTGCAAGCAGTCATCCGACGACAACATCGTGCCCGAAGAGGACATTGAGGCCATTGTGGAACGGATGGTGGCCCAGTGCCAGAGCCAGTGCGCCATTACCACTTATACCTGCAAGGACGTGGACTGTCGCTTGTTCAACACTTCGATTCTGACGCCCGGCTACAATTCCCGGCTGTCGAACCTGCAACTGGGCGTAGGCGGAAGGGTCAACGCGTCGGGCCAGGTGGTTGCCGGTGATTGCCCGCCGGGCACTACGGCCATGCAGGACTGCACGGAAATGCTGCCCGGGCCCAACTTCTCGTACAGCGAATACACCAAGTGGCTGCAAGCTACCGAGTGGCTGGCCGACCTGGACATCCTCAGCAAGTGCAACGAGCAGGGCACCTACGCCGGGGAGGGCGTTCCCTACACCCCGCACGTGCTGAACGCGCAAACGGGCCAGTGGCAGGTGCAGCACCACGACGTATACAACCCCCAGACGCGCAAGTGGGAGAGCCGGCCGTTCAGCGCCCTCAACTGCCCCGCCAACGGCGATACGTTCGTGCCGCGCGACCAGTACGTGGTGCCAACCATTCAGCCGCCGGCCGATGCCGACCGGCTCAAAACCGGCGATCCGGTCAAGTCACCCAAGATCGGCATCAAGGTGACCCGGCAGTAATCCCAACATTCACCAGCTACCCATACCGGTACCCCGCCGGCCGCCCCCACCGGCGGCCGGCCGTACCCTCACTTTGCCCTTTTATGAAACGATTCTACCAGGTATTCGCCTTTTTTATCCTGCTCCACCTCTGGGCCCCGTGCCTGAAGGGGCAAAACGACGCCCCGGCCGGGGCGGTACAAGTGCTGGACGTGCGTTCTGCCGTCGTCGAAGGGGGCAAGAAGCTCAAGCTCAGTCTCACGATCACCAACCACAGCCAGCTCACCGAAATCGTGATCGTGCAAAACGGCCTGGCAACGGGAGAGGGCGGACCGTACGGGGGCATCATCAACTATACCCCGTATTACTACCTGGGAGACCTGTTTCTGGTGCACCGCGACAAACAGGTACCCTTCACGGGGAACTACATCGAATTGGAGATCGAACTGGCCCCGGAAAAAAAATCCGCTTCTTCGTCCCTCACTTTGGTTGCGCTTGACCGGAACCGGCGTGAATCTGCTCCCTTCATCCTCGCATATTAATTTTTAGGTCTTCAAGTGATAAATGTCCGTTGTATGATTTCAGCTTTCCACCCCGTTCGCCTGAAGGTCAGCTATATCTTTTTTTTCCTGGTGCTGCTCGGTGCCGCCATGCCCGGGCTGTTCGCCCAGACTGCTGCCGTTGAAGTTAAAACCTACGCACTGTCCGATTTCACGGTGTGCAAGCCGCTGTCGGATGCATCGGGCCCCGCGGACCAGGGATTCCGGGTGGAAATCACCAACAAAACGCCGGACCCGGTTGCCTTTGCCAACGCGAAGTTGCAGCCCAACATGCCTCCCGGCATGAGTTACTCGGCCGGCTCTTTTACACTGAAGCACAACGAAACGACGCTGCCGGCTACCGAACCGCTCAATGCGTACGCTCCCGAATTCGTGTTGGGAAGCTTCGTGCTGGGCGCAGGCGAAAAAGCGGTCCTGCACTTCAGGGCCAAGGTCAATTGCCGGATCTTCGAAACCATTGCCCAGACGGTGGCTGCCGGTACTACGCAGGGCAAAGCCTCCAACGCGACCAGGCTCACCTACACCAATGCCAGCAACGAACCCGTTACGCTCACCGAGCCGGGCGGGTCGGAAAGCTACAACGTGTTGTACGCCGATCTGGAAACCAGTCTGGTCGACAACCAGAACAACATGGCCGTGGCCCGCTACAGCACCGTGGAGCGCACCATCAAGGTAAAGAACGCGGGGATCGGGGCGCTGAGCGAGTTCAGGTTCAGGATCAAATACGAGAATGCCGGTACCGTCAAGTTGAAAGGCCTGAAGTACAACGGCATCGTTCTCCCCGTACCGGCGGCTCCCAACGCCAACAACGAATACATATTCGTACTGAATAAAAATCATTTTGAAGCCATCCTGAACCGGAATCCGTTCCTGGACAACAACGAAGAAATCGTTTTCACCGAGCAACTCGAAATCCTGGGGTGCAACGTGTTGTCGTTTCGCACCGACTTTATTTCCGAATGGGGCTGTGAAGGAAGCTATTGCAATACGGGCGACAACGATGCGGTGATCACCAGCTACATTACCGTTCCCAACGGCCGGGCGTGGTTTGACGTGAAGCGGGAAATTCCGGTTCCCGTCGTATTTGTCCCGGGTACCACCGCCACGCTCAAGGTGACTTACAAGAACCTGGGCTCGGGCAACGTACCCCAGGTGGCCGACCGGGCCCGCAACTTTCAGCTGTACCTGCGGCCCCGAACCTGGCCGGCGGACCTGACTACCCTGCGCATCGTGGCCAATGGCCGGGAAATCCCCGTTTCGCAAATGGGGGACATCATGGAGACGAAGGGGAATGAAACCATCGTTTATTTTGACCGCCTGGCTCCCGGGGTGGACGTAGACGGCGCCGGCGGCCTGGAGGACCTGGACGGAGACGGGAAGTTCGACGACCTCGGCGTGGGCAGCAGCATGGTGGTGCTGATAAACGTAACGGCCCAGTGCACGCCCGAGTTTACCAACGTCGCCACGCCCAACAACGCCTTCATCGTTGACTATTTCCCCAATGCCTTTTTTGATTCTGACTGCTACCCGCGCGACAACGCCCAGCAGTGGCAGCCCTTTAACCACATACAGAGCGTGCAGGCCAGGAATTCGATTACCGGCCCGGTAGACCTGGTGGACGGGCAAAAAGGAACGTACACCTTTTACACCGAAAGGTATCCGACCTATAAAGACAACTATTTTTCCTGCCCCTCGAACTATTTCTACTTCGTGCTTACCGTGCCCCAGGGGTACAAAGTAGTCAAGGAAACCGCCCAGTGGATTGACTGGCGGACGTTGTCCATTCCGGCCGCAAACATCACCCAGGAAGGCCAGCGGGTGGTGGTCAGGGGCTCGGTCGGCGCCAGCTTCCCCGGGTGGGATGGATCGCTTAAAATTGACTTTGTCCTCGACTGTGCGGGCGTAGCGACCACAACGCCCACCAGTACGATCACCTACGAGAAGTTTTACGTCTGCAACGACGCCGCCCGGTGCGAGCAGAAAGTGGCCCAGTCTTCCTACGAGGTATACAACCACTGCAATTCGTGCCCCGGCTATCATACCACCAGCTTTACGGCCAAACGGACGACCTTCGGCTGGCCCGAAAAAGCCACCGGCACCTACACCTGGGACGAACTGAAAAACACCCCCCGGCTCACGGCCGCCCAGGCCGAGAGCATGGGCCTGAAGCTGGACGCGGCCTACGAAACGGACGGATTCCAGGCCGTGGCTACCGGGCAACTGGTGGGCACAGTGGACCCCTACGACAATGCCCACGTCAAAATCCAGTACACTTCCCCGGTAAACGACGCCCTGCTGGACTACAAAGGCGTAACCATCAAAGTGAACGGAGCCCCCTGCCGGTTGCCGGCTGGTTATGCCCCCGTAATGACCAAGTCGCCTACCGGTCACACGTACTACTTCGACTTTGCCGTGCTGCCGGGCTACGCTGACCTGGGCAGCTTTGCGACGGGAACGACCATTGACGTATACGCCGATTTCGAAGTGAGGAAATCGAATGCGTTTCTCTACAACGGCGTGTACCAGTTGAATACCTTCCGGGCTTACCACTACGGCATCCGGCCAACCAATGCGGAAGAAGGGTGCGAGAGCTTCGGCACGTTCTTCTACATCTACAAGCCCGTTGCCCGCATGCAGGACAAGACGGAGTGGCAATCCCGGTACCTGTGCGACAACTACCTCTACAACGCCGGCCTTACCATTCACCCCGCCGTGCGCTGGGGCACTGCCGATGACTTCCCGAAGGAATTCCGGCCGCACGTGCAATTGAATACCATGAGCTTGACCGTACCCGCCGATTTCAGGTACGCCTACGAACCCGGCAACTACTTCCTGTTGTCGAGTCCTTTCAACGCCTATTTCTACGGCGACGACCGGCGCAATACCACCATTGGCCGGGTTCCCATGCCGGACCCGGTCACTACAATGGAAGCGGGGAAAAAAATACTGACCTGGAATAACCTGACTGCCGTGCTGCCGCCGCTCGACGTGCGGATGGTAGGGTACGGCGACGGTTCCTACTTCCCCATCTTTAAATTCAAGCCTGACCTGTCGAAGTGGCAACGCGATGACGCGGCCAACTCCGTACAGAACCACTATACGCTTGACGTGCAGTACGACCAGTACACGTACAGCGCCAACCCCGGTTACATCGAGCCCAGAACCTACTCGCGTGATCCCCAGTTTCGGGGCCATTACTTCAAAAACCGCACGGCCAACCTCACGCTGACGGCCGACGAATTGCAGGAAGGCTACGCCAAGCAGGTGAAATGGCCCGTCACCGTGTGTAACCCGCAAACCTACATGAACATGGACGCCACCAACACCTGGGTGGCGGTAGAACCTTCCCAGGCCAGTACCATTCTGAAGGGAGCCACCAAGGCTGACGGAACCGCGCTGACCGTCCAGTTCTACGGGCCGGTGGACGCCGACCACCCGAGGGGCCAGTACATGCTGGTGCAAATGGGGACCGTCTGGGTTACCAATTGCCAGCGAATCAACGTCCTGGCCGAATACAAGGATTGTAAAAACGATCTGACCGATGAGCTGAACGTTTACTACAGCTGGAGCTGCAACGCGTATCCGACCCTCACCAGGGAAAGCGTGGCAAAGTACGCCAACTCGTTGCAAGACCCCATCACCGACGCGGAGCATGACATCCACACTTCGAAACTGTTCCTGCGTTACAAGACGGCCAACCTGCAATGGACGGTCAACAAGCTGGGCGAAGAGCAGGTGGATTTGTGCACGGAGGTGCCCTTCGCCGTAGACCTCACCAGTTCCAAGTACGCCAACATGTACCAGGTTGCGTTTGCCATGGAGTTGCCGGTGGGGGTGAAGCTGATGCCGGGGGCCATCTATACGTACAACCGGGCCACCAAGAACCTTCCCGAGCCCGTGCAGCAGCAACTGCCGGGAGGACGGGTACAACTCAAATGGGTGGTTACCGACCTGGATGATTTTGGCACCGAAAAAGCGCTTCCCGGCAGCCGCGTGCCCGCGCAAAACACAATCAGTCTCAATTTCCGCCTGTACGCCGACTGCCGGCTTGACCTTGGCAATTCTATCAATTTCTTCGCCACCGGGGAATCCAACTGCAAAGACATCATTGCGCTGGAGGCCGCTAAAAAGCTGACCATCAAGGGCGCGCCGGCCATTGATGACCTGGATCTGACGCTGAACGTGGGCGATTACGGCGGGTGCAGCGGGGGGACCAACGAGGTGTCCCTGCAAATCAGGAACGCCGGGCCCAATCCCACCCTGGCCCAAATCCTGAAGATCGTCATGCCCAAGGATATCGAAATCCTGGCCGAAGGCGTCCGGCCCGGTGCGCCCTCCGGCAACGAGGTTGATTCCCAAAAAGGCATCCGGGTGCTCACCTGGGAAGTACCCGCCGGGCTGGCGTCGCAGTCGGTAACCACCTACCGGTTCCGGACCCGCGTCAGCCAGGAGAGCCTCAACGGCCGGGAGGTGACGTTCAACGCGGCCACCTCCCTGCGGACCAGCGCCCTGTGCCGGTCCGAAGGCGTCAACTGCGAAGTGTCGGCCACCACGGGCTCGGCCAGCCAGGCGCTTACCATCCGGTTCGTAAGGCCCGTCCTGGCGATCACGACGGAGGACGCCCTGCCCGTCTGCCTGGGTTCGCCCGTGCACCTGACGGCGGCCTTTACCGATCCCAACGTAGCGCCGACGCCGTATACCTACCGGTGGTCCCACGACCCGGCCGTAAACATCCCCAACCCCACCGTTACGCCGGCAGTCACGACTACCTATATGGTGACCGTGACCGATGGCAATGGCTGCAGCAGCACGGCCAGCATCCGGGTGCCGGTAAACCCGGTGCCGACGCTGAGTTACGCGTCGCTGGGCGTTTCCTGCGAGGGCAGAGATGACGGAACCATTACGGTACGGGCCGGCAGCCCCACCGGCTCCGACCTGCAGGTGGACGTCTACTCGGCGGGTGAACAACTGGTTGCCACCCACGACGTAGCCAACGGCGGCAGCCATACTTTTGAAGGGCTGGCGCAGCAGGACTACCGGGTGTACGTGACCGACAAGGGTACCAACTGCCGCACGGGCGCTACCGTAACGGTGGGCTACGGCGGACCGGTAATCACGGCCTGCGCCACCACGCTGGCCTGCAACAGCACCTCGGGCCCGGTTTCGTTCGTGTTCACCGTCACGCGCCAGAACCCCGAAACAAGCGGCCGTTTCACCTACTCAATCATCGCCCCGGGCGACAAGCCCCTGCGCGACGGGAGCGGCCAGACGACCTTCAGTGGTACCACCGGGTTGCAGATCAGTAAAGAGATCAGCGGGGTAACCCCCGGCAACTACACCATTGCCGTGGAAGACGCCCACCCGACCGAGGGCAGTGGTTGCAAGGTACAGGAGATAGTTCCCGTCAAAGCCCTGGAGTTTAAAGCTACCACCGACAAGTCCGAATACGAGTTCTGCTACGACGAGCAGTCCATTGACGTGCCGGTAACGGTGAGCAACAATGCCACCTCCTGCACCAACCTGTCGGCCGTCATCTACCAATACAAGCTCTTCCGCCAGGACGCCGCCGGCGCCTACCAGCCCGTGACGGGCCGCGAGGTGAACACCAAGGAAGCCAGGTACACCTTCGCTGACCTGACCGAGGGCAAGTACCGGGTAAGCGTGGCCCTCCAGAGCGGGGGTTACGGGGCCTGCGCCACGGAAGCGTTCTTCTCGGTCCACAAGCCCTACTCGCTGTTTACCGTATCAGTGGACAAGCTCAATCCCACCTGTTACGGGGCCGCAGACGGCCAGGCAACGGCCCGGGCCTTCGGCGGGTCGGGACAGTTCTCCTACGGGTGGTTCCGCACGAGTGCGCCCACCACCATGCTCTCAGTGGGGGCCACGGTAACCGGTCTCTCCGCTGACGTGGAGTACGGGCTGGTGGTCATTGACGCCAAGGGCTGCAAGAAGCCTTCCCCCATCACCTTCCGCCTCTCCAACCCGCCCCAGTTGCAGAAGCCCGTCTTCGCCGACGGGGGCAATTGCTCGGCCACCACTTCGGTGCTGGGAGGGACGCCCGGCTACACCTTCCGCTGGTACCGCGTCACGAGCACCCATCCCATGATCGTCGTGGACGGCAAGGTGGTGGAGTCTGAGGACGCCCTCGAAAGCCTGAGCCTGGTGTTTACCGACGCCGGGGTAGCTACCGCCGGGGGATACGTTTCCACGGCCAGCCTCACGCCGGGCCTCTACCAGGTAGATGTCACCGACGCCAATGGCTGCATCGCCTCGGTGCGGGGCCCGCTCAACCAGAAGGAGCTCACGCGTACGTATGATATCTGTTTCGGCTGGAAGACGCAAGCCTTGCCCGAAGAGGCAAAGCCCGAGCCGCTCACGGGCACCAGAATTGCCGCCACCATTGCCGCCTCCGACCTTGCCGTTTCGCTGGAGCGGAAAGTGGCTGAGTGCGTGGCCAAACAGCAGCAGGTGCTCACCGACGGGCTGGCATCGCAGTGCATGAACGAGGACTTCGTCAACGACCAGGTCTCACTCGACTACTCCATCCGCCAGCAGCACTTTACGCTCTACTACTACGAGCGGGGCAACCGCCTGGTGCGCACCGTGCCCCCGGCCGGGGTAAGGCCGCTCACGGAGGTGAGCCGTTTGGACACGCCGGCCCACAAGATGGTCACTTTCTACCGCTACAACTCGCTGGGCCAACTCCTGCTGCAAAAGACACCCGACGGGGGCGTGACTACTTTCCGCCATGATGACCTGGGCCAGTTGCGCTACGCGCAAAACGCCCGTCAGCGAGAGGAAGGAAACGTGTATTCTTACACCCATTACGACCGGTTGGGCCGGGTAGCGGAAGTGGGCGAAGCCAAAGACGGTATAGCCTTCAGGGAACTCGACCCCAACGGGCACGCACTGCCGGCCGGTGCTCTCGCTTCCCAGCAGACGGAGACGTTCTACAGCCTGCCCGCCCTGGGGGTAAGCTACCAGGGGAAGCCCCAGCGCTACCTGCAGAACCGGGTCAGCTACAGTTATTCGGTCAACAAGAACGGGGAGCGTGCCTACTCGTACTACAGCTACGACCCGCACGGCAACGTGGAGTGGGTGCTGCAAGAGGTGCCGGGCCTGGGCCGTCACTCAGTGGCTTACTCCTATGACCTCATCTCGGGCAAGGTTAAGCAGGTAGCTTATAACCAGGGGCTCAAGGACGGCTTCTTCCACCGCTACGCCTACGACGAAGACAACCGCATCACCAGCGTAGAGACTTCCCGCGACGGCTACGTGTGGGAAAAGGATGCCACCTATGACTATTACCTGCACGGAGGTCTTAAGCGCGTGGAACTGGGCGAAGACCAGGTGCAGGGGCTAGATTACGCCTACACCATCCACGGTTGGCTCAAAGGCATCAACTCGACCAGCCGGGGCAACGACTCCCGGGAAGGCTTTGCCCCCGATGCGTTCGGCATGGGGATGGGCTACTACCAGGGCGACTACCTGGGCGGGGCCGACGTCAACACGGCCATCCCTGGG
>CADCTQ010000109.1 GCA_902805615.1 uncultured Cytophagales bacterium | reverse complement strand
GGGGCTTCGCCTGGGACGTGATGGTGAACTGGGCCCGCAACCGGGGCACGGTGGAAGAACTGGCCCCCGGCCTCAACAGCTACGTGATCGCCCAGGGTCCCTCGGGCGGCACCGTGGAGGCGCGGGTGGGCGGACGGATGGGCGACATCTACGGCCGCGGCTTTGCCCGTTCGCCGCAGGGCGACATCATCTACGACCGGGTCACGGTGAACGGCCAGCAGATCGTGCGGCCCCGCGTGAGCCCCGAAATCCGGAAAGTGGGCAACTACAACCCCGACTGGACGGCCGGCTTCATCAATTCGTTCAGCTACAAGACGATCAACCTGCGGGTGTTCCTCGACTACCGCCACGGCGGTTCGCTCTACACCCAGACGGGCGCCCTGCTGTACCGTTCGGGCATCATCACCGAAACCCTGCCGGGCCGCGAGTCGCCGCTCACGCCTACCGGCGTGTTGCAGAACCCCGACGGCTCGTTTGAGCCCAACACCCTCACCACCACCGGGCAGGACTACTACCGCAACTACTACCCCGTCGAAAACGTGGAGGCCAACACCTACAACGCCACGTTCCTCAAGCTCCGCGAAGCCTCGCTGGGCGTGAACCTGAAGCCGTACATCAAAAAGCTGCCTTTCACGGCGGTGAACCTCTCGGTCTTCGGCCGCAACCTGTTTACCGTGACCAAGGACCGGGCCCTGCGCCACTTCAACCCCGAGTCGTTCGCTTTCAACAGCGGCACGCTGGTACCGGGTTTCGAAGCCGGGCAGCTCCCCAACACCAGAACCTACGGCCTCAACCTGTCCCTTGGACTCTGATTATCAGATGAATATCCTCCAATTTATCCGTTTAATCACGTTCATCCCGGTCTAACCTGACTTTCCCCATGAGACACACCCGATACTACACCTTCTTCCTGCTGGTCGCGCTGACGCTGGGCTGTACCAGCGACTTCGAAGAAATCAACCGCAACAACAACGCCCCCACGGCCACCAACGTGGGCTCGCTGCTGCCCAGCGTCATTTTCGAGCCCATCAACCCGCACATGCTCCTGCAAGCCTGGCTCACCGACCAGGTGATGCAGTACGTGGTGCGCCGCAACGACAACCAGCTGGACGCCTACGACTTTGCCACCGGACAGGCGTACTTCGGCCCCGTGTGGCGGGCCAACTACGCGGCCATCCGCAACGCCAACGACATGATGGAAGCGGCCCAGGCCCTGGAACTGCCCGCGTACGTGGCCGCCGGCCTGATCTTCAACGCCTACCACATGGCGACCATCACCGAACTCTGGGTTGATGCGCCCTTCACCGACGCCGGCAAGGGCACGGGCAACGTGGCGCCGGGCTACGCTTCCCAGCAGACCATCTACACGGCCGTGCTGGCCGACCTGGAACGGGCCAACGCCCTGCTGGACAACAATGCCCGGTTCACGCTGGGCGGCGACGTGCTCTACAGAGGGGATGTCGTGAAGTGGAAAAAGCTGGCCAATTCGCTCCGCCTGCGTTACCTGCTGCGCCTTTCCAACCGGCCGGAAGTGGGTGCCGCCGGGAAGATCCGGGAGATCGTCGAGAACCCGGGCACCTACCCGATCATCGCGAGCAACGCCGAAGCGGGCATTTACAACTTCAGCGGCGTGCTGCCCGACGCGTCGGTGGTGGCTACGGTGCTGCCCACGTCGCTGACCGGCATCAGCCCGACGCGGCGCATGGTGGGTCTGCTGCAGCCCGCCAACGACCCGCGCATCAATTTCTTCTTCGTGAAGCCAACCAATGCTGCCGCGTACCCCAACCACGAAGGCGTGCTGAGCGGCACCACCCGCGAAGCGGCCCAGTCCACCAACGGCAACGCCGACCAGAATACATCTTCCCTGACCAAGCGGTTCGTGGAAGACCGCAACCTGCTCGACTACACCATCATCAGCTACTCCGAAGTGCAGTTCATCCTCGCCGAGGCGCACCTGAAAGGCTGGATCACGGCGGGCACGGCCAAGGAGTACTACGACAAAGCCATCACGGCCAACTTCGACTACTGGAAGATTCCCCTGCCGGCGGGTTTCCTGGACCAGCCCGAAGTGGCCTGGAACGGCACGCTGGAACGCCTGATGGATCAGAAGTGGGTGGCTTTCTACCACAACAACACCGTGGAAGCCTGGGGTGAGTACAAAAGAACCGGTTTGCCGGCCCTCACGCCCGGACCGCTGGCGACCACCATCACCGGCGGCAAGATTCCCACGCGGGTGTTCTACCCCACGCTGGAGCAGTCGGTGAACGCCGACAACTACCGGGCGGCCTCCGAAAGCCTCGGCGGCGACATCATCACCGCCCGGCACTGGTACCAGCCGTAGTCCTGATCTCTACCCAAGGGCGGTTATGTAGAGACGCGATGCATCGCGTCTCCCAGGAATTTACCACGGAGACCCGGAGGCGCACGGAGCAAAGAGAAAGAGGTTTGATCGGAAAGGATACGGAACGCACGGAGCAAAAGGGAGAAGCTCGCAACTCTCCCTTCCCTCCGTGCAACTCCGCGGGCTCCGGGTCTCCGTGGTAAATTCTTGAAGGAAGACGCCATAAATGGCGTCTCTACACAACCTCCTTTGTCAATTTACCCATTCGCCAACCCACGCAACGCTATGAACAATTACCCCAGACAAACCCAGGAATCCATGTCGAAAGGCGTGGCCTACTTTGACCAGTACAAGCACAAGGGCATTCCGATCATGTTCATTGACAGCGTGATCCCGGACCATTACCGCATGAACTACGCCCTGGTGGGCGACACGGCCAGCGAAAACCCCGATTTCGAGAACCAGCGGGCCATTGCCACGCCCCATACCTTCCAGATCGGCATGGCCTGGGCGCCGCCCGGCAACGGCCCCCACTGGCACACGCACGACTACGTGGAAATGTTCGTGCCCCTGAAAGGCTCCTGGCGCTTCTTCTGGTCGAACGACCCCAACCCGGCCACGCCCGAGGGGGATGGCAGCTTCCTGCTCAACGAATGGGACGTGATTTCCCTGCCGCCCGGCGTGTACCGGCGGTTCGAAAACGCGGGCACCGAAATCGCCTGGTTCTTTGCCGTCCTCGAATCGCACAAGGTGTACGAAGGCAAAGACCCGTACTGGTCGCCGGGGGTGGAAAAAGCCGCGGCCGAAAAGGGCTTCCGGGCCAGTGAACAGGGCAAAATGATCAAGCCCGACCACTACGCGGCCGTGGAATCCGACGTGCGGGAGGCGCTGCTCAAGTCGTTTCAGGCGCTGGAAGGAAAGAGCATTCACGAATTTACCCCCGTACCGGCCCGATGACCAGGGAAACCCTCGTGCTGATTCCGGGAACGCTGTGCGACGGGACGCTTTTTGCGCACCAGGTGGCCGGGCTGTCCGGCCTGGCCGATTGCCGGGTGGCCGACAGCAGCGTGGCCGACGAACTGGGCGCGCAGGCGGAGGCGGTGCTGGCCGGCGTGACGGGCCGCTTCTCCCTGCTGGGTCTTTCGTACGGGGGCATCATCGCGTTCGAAATCCTGCGGCGGGCCCCCGAGCGGGTGAGCCGGCTGATCCTGCTCAACACCAACTTCAGGCAACCGTCCGACAGCACCCGGGCCAACCAGGAACGGTGGGTGGGCATGACCTGCCTGGGGCGGTTCGAAGCGGTGACGACCGACATCCTCACCGACCTGATGCTGCACCCGGACCACGCGAAGGACCCGGCGCTGCGGGCGGCCGTGCTGGGCATGGCCCGGTCGGTGGGCCCGGAAGGGTTCGTGCGGCAGGTGAAGGCGCAGCTGGGCCGGCCCGACAGCCGGGCGGACCTGGCCAACATCACCTGCCCGACGCTGCTCATCGCCGGGCAGGAGGACCGGGTTTGCCCCGTGCTCCTGCACGAGGAAATGGCGGCCCTGATTCCCCGGGCGAAGCTGGAAGTGATCGGCCCATGCGGTCACCTGAGCACGCTGGAGCAACCCGAACGCGTGACCCGGTGCATCCGTACGTGGTGGCTGGACCAAACCCCGCACTAGCCCATGAGAAAGAACAAACTGAAGGAAATCTGGGGACGCGGCGGCACCGTGCTCAACGGCTGGCTGCACATCCCGAGCAGCTGGTCGGCCGAACTGATGGCGCACGCCGGCTGGGACAGCGTGACGGTGGACATGCAGCACGGCCTGCACAGCATGGAAACGGCGATTCAGCTCCTGCAGGCCATTTCCACGACCGATGCCGTGCCGCTGGCCCGCGTCAACTGGAACGAGCCCGGCCCGGTGATGCGCCTGCTCGACGGGGGGGCGTACGGCATCATCTGCCCGATGATCAACACGGCCGAGGAGTGCCGGTCGTTCGTGCGGGCCTGCCGTTACCCGCCGGAAGGCTACCGGAGCTACGGTCCCACGCGGGCCCGGGTCTACGCGGGGAGCGGCTACGATACGGAGGCCAACCGGGAGCTGGTCACCATTGCGATGGTGGAAACCGCCGAGGCCGTCGCCAACCTGGACGCCATTGCGGCGGTGGAGGGGCTGGATGCCATTTTCGTGGGGTCGGGCGATTTGCAGTTGTCGCTGACCGGCTCCGTCGCCGCGGTCCCTGACGATACCCGCATGGAGGAGGCATTGAACACCATCCTGGCGGGCTGCCGCAAACACAACCGGGTGCCCGGCATCTTT
>CADCTQ010000108.1 GCA_902805615.1 uncultured Cytophagales bacterium | reverse complement strand
TCAGTACGGTTGCACGTGGAAAGGATCAATAGCTCTTGTACATCGAGGACCTCGCGGATGTGGGCCATCAGGTGCTTGCACGCCTCCTCCCCCAGCGAGATCTTTTCCCGGATTTCCACCGGGGCTGTTTTATACGATATACTTAAAGCTTTAAATTGCTGATGCATAGTTGTATGGCAGTAGTATCGAAACAATTGCAAAATTAATATCCATTCGCTATATAAGTAAAGCAAAAATCACCGGAAAAGTTGCCTTTTATCATATTTTCGCTATTTATAATCATTCAAAATAAGCTGCAAAGTGCCTTTCTTGAACATATACGCCGATAAATCGCAGTACAAGGTGGTGGTTGTACTGATCGCCCTGCTCATCGGCAGTTGTTCCGTTTTTTACACCGACCTGCTCGTCAAGCAGCTCGACCAGCGGGAGCGGCAACAGATCGAACTGTTCGCCAAATCCATGCAATTCCTGGTGAGCGGCCAGGACATCAGCGAGGACATCAACTTCGTGTTCCAGGAGATCAACCGGGCCAACGAGATTTTCCCGGTGATCCTGGTGGACGGCAAGGGCGTGATCCAGACGCACCGCAACGTGCCCATCCCCAAAGGCGCCTCCAAGGAACGGGAGCAGGAAATCCTGCGCGACGAACTGGAAACCATGAAGGAAGACCACGAGCCCATCGTCGTCAACTACGGGGGCGACCAGGTCAACTACATTTACTACAGCAACTCGTACCTGATTACGCAACTGCGGTACTACCCCTACATCCAGCTCAGCGTCATCGGCGTGTTCGTGCTGCTGGGTTACCTGGCCTTCAGCTACTCGCGCAAGGCCGAGCAAAACCGCGTGTGGGTGGGACTCGCCAAGGAGACGGCGCACCAGCTGGGCACGCCCCTCTCCTCGCTGATGGCCTGGATCGAGTACTTCAAGTCCGACCCCCGCTACGCCGACGACGACGTGATTCCCGAACTGGAAAAGGACGTGGAACGGCTCGAAATGATCACGGCCCGCTTCTCCAACATCGGCTCGGTGCCGACTCTGAAGGAGGAAAACGTATTCGACGTGGTACAGAACACGGTGGTGTACCTGCAAAAACGCATTTCCCCCAAGGTGCGCATGTCCGTAACGGCCGAGGGCGAAGACCTGCCCAATGTGCTCATCAACAAGCATCTCTTCGAATGGGTGATCGAAAACCTGTGCAAGAACGCCGTGGACGCCATGACCGGCACGGGCGAAATCCGCATTCTCCTGCGCAAAAGTCACCAGCACAAGCTGCTCATTGACGTGAGTGACACCGGCAAGGGCATCTCCAAAAAGCACATCACGCGGGTGTTCGAGCCGGGCTTCAGCACCAAGAAGCGGGGCTGGGGCCTCGGGCTGACGCTGGCCAAGCGCATCATCGAGAACTACCACAAGGGCAAAATTTTCGTGAAGCAGTCCGAGCCCGGCAAGGGCACCACCTTCCGCATCATCATGAACTACGTCCCCGACGACTCCGTGCAACCGGCAGCCAGCCAGGAGAAAACGTTGAGAATGGAAAATTGAGGGGTATGCTGATGGTACACTGATCTATTATGATGGTTATGATTATTATGATTAAATGATTACAGGACTACATGATCAGGTGGCTGCCCCCACGAAATACCGAATCAAGTCATGCAATCATGTAATCATGCAGTCATTTAATCAGTCCCAATCATAATCATCATAACTGATCAGTGTACCATCCGTGTACCCTCACAAATATCGCATTTTGATGCGGAGGGTTTGGGGGTTGCTTTTGAGCACGAACCGGGCGTCTTCGTACTTGGGCGGGCCGAACGCCACCCGGGCGTCGTTGGAGACGCCGTAGCCCTCCTTGGGAATGCCCATCAGCCGGGTGTCCATCTTCTCGTTGTTGTTTTCGTCGTGCAGGAGCGAAATGGCGTACTCCCCGGGCGGCAGGTCGCCCAGCACCAGCGTGCACACGCCGTTTTCAATTTTGCCCGCCGCCTGCCGGAACACTTTGGAGGCGTCGCCCGGGAAGCCGTCGGGCGACCGGAACAGGGAAAGCCGCACGGTGCCCTGCGGGCTGCGCAGGTTGTACACCTGCACGGTGAGGATGCCGTTGTCGGGCGGGGGCGTACGGAACGCAGCGGGACAATAACCGGGCAGCAGGCCCAGCAACCAGATCAGCAGGATTGCCTTCATACGGGTAGCAAAAGTATAACGGGGCGTAAACCTACCGGAAAACCCCAATTTTCACTAAGGGCAAACATCGGGCCTAACCTCTGCGTACAACCTGCACCCAATCCGATTGTGCATGCCACCCAGAACGAAAACCATTCTTTGCTTCGGCAACAGCCTCACGGCGGGCTACGGCCTGGCCTCCAGCCAGGCGTACCCGGCGCTGCTGCAAAGCCGCATCAACGCCCAGCGGCTGCCCTACCAGGTAGTCAACGCCGGCGTGAACGGCGACACCTCGGGCCGGGGCGTGAGCCGCATTGACGGCTACCTGAACCAACCCATTGACGTGCTGGTGCTCGAACTGGGCATCAATGACTTGCCCCGCGGCATATTGCCCAGCCAGACGGAAAGGAATCTGCAGGCGATCATTGACAAGGTGCGCGACAAGAACCCCAAGTGCCGCCTCGTGCTGGCCGGCATGGAAATATCGAACCTGATCATTCCCAAGGACATCCTGGCCTTCCTGTCGGACCCGCTCATCGTGGCGTTCCGCAACCTGTTCGGGGAGGTAGCCCGGCGCAACAATATGGCTTACATTCCGTTTCTGCTCAAAGGCGTGGCCGGCGTGCCGCACCTCAACCTGTACGACCGGGTACACCCCAACGCCGAGGGCCACAAAATTCTGGCCGAAACGGTCTGGGAAGTACTAAGCGCCGTACTTTAACGTTATAGTGAAGACATTCTTGATTTTTCACCTTTTTTGCCCGTGCGTAGAAGTCCCTTTCCCGAGCCAGCCCCCGGATTTTTTGTCATTTTTTTCGCTTTTGCAAAACTTTTTTGCGAATCAAATTGTATTCAGGCTAGACACGGCTTGCCGGACGGTTCGCCGTACCATTTTACCTCAAGATTTTGGCTATAGTGCATTCTCTACGCGACCCCTTCCTGATGCCTAAGCTTTTCCCACTAGAGTATACTTTTACGTGAATACTTTGCCCTGCCGGCCGGCCGGGGGTGCCCTTGCCATTGCGTAAAAATCATTTATGAAGAATTAAACCGGAGATGTTGAGTAAATGAGACAGTTAAAAATCACCAACCAAATTACCAACCGCGACAGCGCCACCATTGAAAAGTATTTCAATGAGATATCCAAAGAGGCGCTGCTTACTCCCGAGGAGGAAGTAGACCTGGCCCGCCGCATCAAGCAGGGTGACCAAAAAGCCCTCGAAAAGCTGGTGCGGGCCAACCTGCGCTTCGTGGTGTCGGTAGCCAAGCAGTACCACCACGGCTCGATGCCGCTCAACGACCTGATCAACGAGGGCAACGTGGGCCTGATCAAAGCCGCCAAGATGTTCGACGAAACGAAGGGTTTCAAGTTCATCTCCTACGCGGTGTGGTGGATTCGCCAGTCCATCATGGAAGCCCTCAACGAACATTCGCGCATCGTGCGGATTCCTTCCAACAAGATCGGTGAACTCAGCAAGATTTCGCAGGCCGTCTCGCGCATCGAGCAGAAGTTCGAACGCGAGCCGACCCACGACGAGCTGGCCGAGTACCTGGGCGTAAAGGTTGATGACATCAAGAGTGCCAACACGGCTTCCATCCGCCAGTCGTCCCTCGATGCGCCGTTTGAAGACGGCGACGAAGGTTCGCTGTACGACGTGATGAAGAGTCCCGAGCCCGACATGGTGGAGACGGTGCTGGCCGGCAAAGATTCCCTGCGCGTGGAACTGAGCCGCCTGCTGTCTACGCTCACTGACCGCGAACAGGAAGTGCTGACCCGCTTCTTCGGCATCGGCTGCGACTACAGCCTGTCGCTCGACGACATTGCCGAGGACCTGGGCCTCACCCGCGAACGGGCCCGCCAGATCAAGGAAAACGCCCTGCGCAAGCTGCGCGACAACAACATTGCCATGAAGCTGCTGCTGCCTTACCTGGCGTAAGGAGCGACGTTGGCTCGTCAGCGTTTCGCTTTCACAACGCGTAATTGCTACCAGTTGCGTTTAACGCAATCCGCATAGGCACATAACTGAAAAACCCGGCCCTGTTCGCAGCGGCCGGGTTTTTGCGTTTTTAGGGACGGGACTTTCTCAGAACTGTTAGTTTTACTGAGTATGAGCTTAGCGGTAGCGTCAAGGTTAGTAAGTCAGGTGAAGTATTGGGGGAACGGACAAGTACCCTTACGGCTGGGGGTAGTCTTCCGACTACCCCCTTTTTACGGGCAAAACTTAGTTTTGCTTTTGCTGGCCTCCCCTAAGCGTTTACAAAGGCTTGTATTACCCCGGTTTAGGCAGGAGAGAATTCCATCACATGGAGGGTTAAGCTGGATGGCTCATGGTGAAAGAGAGGCAAAACTTAAGTTTTGTCAGAAAAAAGGGGGGCTTAATGGCAGATAACCCCTCCATAAAAAACCCCGGCTACTTGCAGAAGTAGCCGGGGTTTTTTATGGAGGGCGGGCAAACCTTTCGGGTTTCAAAACCCGAAAGGTTTCCGT
>CADCTQ010000107.1 GCA_902805615.1 uncultured Cytophagales bacterium | reverse complement strand
GTAATTTTTGACCTGGGGGCCAACACGGGCCTGTATTCGCTGGTCGCCAAAACCGTGAACCCAAGCAGCCGCGTGTTTGGCTTCGAGCCCATCAAGCGCACGTTTGACCGCTACCAGGCCAACTGCGAACTGAACGGCTTCGACGTGCGCTGCGAATGGATGGCCGTGTCGGACCAGGTCGGCGAAGCGGTGATCTACGACGTGCCGCTGGAAAACAACTTCAGCGCCACGCTCAACAAAACGTTTTCCGACACCCGCCACGCCGTGCACGCCGACAACCGCTTCCAGACGCGGGTCAAGACCGAAACGCTGGCCAACTACGTCGAGCTGCACCGCCTGCCGCGGGTAGACCTGATGAAGGTGGACGTGGAAATGCACGAACCCGAAGTGCTGCGCGGCATGGGGCCGTACCTCAAAAGGTTCCAGCCCACGCTGCTCATCGAAATCATGACCAACGACATCGGCCGGGGCGTGGAGGAAGTGATCCGGGACTGCGGCTACCGGTACTACAGCATCAACGAAAGCGGCCAGGTGGAAGCCAAAAAGCGCATTGAAGCCGTCAACGAGTCCAACTACCTGATCTGTACCCCGGCCGTGGCCGGAAAGCTGGGATTGGCCTGAAGCACCGTGCGTCAATGAGTTCACCCGTCCCCGCCGGAATGCCCCGCCCCGCCGCCCTGTGGGCCGTAGTGGTCTGCTACAACGGCGGCCCCCTGCTCCGCAACTGCCTCGAAAGCCTCTTCCGCAGCACCACGCCCGCAACGGTGGTGGTCGTGGACAATGGCTCCACGGACGGCAGCGTCGAACTCATTCAACGTGAATTTCCCGCCGTCCAGCTGGTGCGGAGCGCCGAGAACCTGGGCTTCGGCCGGGCCAACAACGACGGCATCCGGCTGGCGCTGCACGGGGGCGCCGAACACGTATTTCTGCTCAACCAGGACGCCTGGGTGGAGCCCGATACCCTCTCCCACCTGGTGGCCCTCAGCCGGCAGCACCCGGAGCTGGGCGTCGTGAGCCCCGTGCACCTCAACGCCGACGGCACTGCCCTCGACCACGGCTTTGCCAACTACCTGCGGGCCGACCGGTGCCCGGGCTTCATCTCCGACCTGTACGTGCGCCGCCTCCGGGACCACTACACCCTGCCGTTCGTCAATGCGGCGGCGTGGCTGCTGCCCCGGAACTGCCTGGAAAAAGCCGGCGGCTTCAACCCGGTGTTTTTCATGTACGGCGAAGACGTGGACCTTTGCCACCGGGTCCGGTTCCACGGCTTCCGCATCGGCGTAGTCCCCGCGGCCGTGATTTACCACGCCCGGGGCCGGGCGGCGGCCCCCGCGGCCGGCACGCCCATGAGCAAATCCGAACGCACCAAGCAGGAGGCCGTGGACCTGGCCCTGCTCTCCGACATCAACCATTCACTGGCGCGACAATTGCTTACTTTTGCCGGCCAAACGCTGTACGGCGTGCTCGGCCCGTCGGGCGGCCGTGCCGGCTTCTGGGCGGGCAAATGGAACGTAGTGAAACGGATACCCCGGCTGGGCCGGTTGCGCCGCCGCTGCAAGCGTCCCGCGGGGGCCTTTTTAACCGAGCCGGCGCACTAACCCAGATGAACATGATTTAAGGATAAAATGGAGGGTATTTATTTGATTATCAAGTAGTCGTATCCAACCAAATGCGTTTTCTCCGATGCATGTTCGTATCAGTCAACCAATCGTGTCTTCATGGGAATTGTAATCCGGCAAAGCATCAAGAGTGCAGTTGTTACCTACGCCGGGGTATTGATCGGTACGCTGAACGTACTTTGGCTTTCGCCCAAGTTCCTGTCCAAGGAAGAGATCGGCCTGGCGCAGTTCGTGGTGGACATTTCCCTGCTGTACGCGGCCTTTGCGCAGTTGGGCGTCTCGCAGACGGCCCTCCGCTTTTTCCCGTACTTCCAGGAAGATTCGCGTTTGTACCCGCGGTTCCTGGGCGTGCTCACGGTGCTGCCCCTGGCCGGGCTGGCCGTGTTCAGCCTCGCCTACTTCCTGCTGGAACCGGTGTTTACGCGGGTGTACCGCCAGGAGTCGCCGCTGCTGCTCCCGTACTATTACTACCTGCTGCCCCTCACCTTTTTTTTCGTCTACATCCAGTTGCTGGAGTCGTTTGCCCGCATCAACCTGCGCATTGCCGTGCCGGCGCTGATCCGCGAGTTGTTCCTCAAGTTGTTCAACGCCTGCCTGATCGTGCTCTACGGGCTGGGGTGGATCAGCCTCGACCAGTTCATCCTGATGCTGGTCGCCTCCTACGGGCTGGCCGTGGTGTTTCTGCTCCTCTACAACCGCCAGTTGGGCAAGCTGTCGGTGGTCTTCGACTTTTCGTTTTTCAAACTGCCCGTGTTCCGGGAAATGGTCTCGTACGGGCTGTTCGTGTTCATGGGCGGGCTCGGCACTTTGTTGATCTACAAAATAGACGCCCTGATGCTGTCGGCCAGTGCAGGCGGCGTGGGCACCTACGGCATCTACACCATTGCGTTCAAAATCGCCATCGTGATCGAAATTCCCCGGCGGGCCATTGCCCAGATCACCCTGCCGCTGATCACCACCGCCTGGCGCAACAACGACGTGGCCCACATCGGCGACCTCTACCGCAAATCGGCGCTGAACCAGCTGATCGTGGGGGTGTTCCTGTTCCTGGGCATCTGGTGCAACATTGACGCCATTTTCAACCTCATTCCCAACGGCGAGGTGTACCAGGCGGGCAAATCGGTGGTGCTGCTCATTGCCCTGAGCCGCCTGGCCGACATGGCGACCGGCCCCAACAGCGAAATCATTTTCGGCTCCAAGTATTACCGCTACGACCTGGTGGGCCTGGTGGTGATGGTATTGGTCAAGGTCGTTGCCAACCGGATCTTCATCCCGGTGCTGGGCAGTACCGGGGCGGCGTTTGCCGACCTGCTGGTGGTGGTGCTCTACAACGGCGCCAAGCTGCTGTTCATCTGGCGCAAGTTCGGGCTGCAACCCTTCACGTACCACAACGCGGTGGCCTTGCTGGTGGGGGGACTGGTGTACGCGGCGACCACCTTCATTCCGCCGGCGGCCGGCACGGTGGCCGACACGTTGTTCAACATTGTCCTCCGCTCGGGGTTGATCACCGGGCTGTACGTGGGCCTGATCTACCTGTTCCGGGTTTCGGCGGATGCCAACGCCCTGGCGGCGGCCCTCTTCCGGAAGGTGCGCGGGACGTAGGGGCAAAAGAATGCGCGGGTTTGCGCGAAAAACGGGAGAATGTTTTCCGAAACCTGCTCAGTCTGTGTATTTTTGTGAGACGGGGACGCCGTTCCCGGTTTTTTGTTGCTTTGACGACCCGGACGAAAATTAAGATACCATGTTTGAGAATTTAACCCAGAACATCAATCAGGCCATGCGTACCCTCAAGGGGAAAGGCCGGATTACCGATATAAACGTTGCTTCCACCGTCAAGGAGATCCGCAAGGCCCTGCTCGACGCCGACGTGAACTACAAGGTGGCCAAGACGGTGACCGACACGATCAAGGACGAGGCCATGGGCCGGCAGGTACTCATTGCCGTGGAGCCGGGCCAGTTGCTCATCAAGATCGTGCACGAGGAACTGACCAAGCTGATGGGCGAGGAGAAAAAGGACATCAACCTGAAGGGCGAACCGGCCATCATCCTCATTGCCGGCCTCCAGGGTTCGGGCAAAACCACGTTTTCGGGCAAGCTGGCCAGCTACCTCAAGAAGTCGGGCCGCAACGTGCTGCTGGCCGCCTGTGACATTTACCGCCCCGCCGCCATTGACCAGCTCAAGGTGCTCGGCGAACAGGTGGGCGTGGAGGTGTACGCCGAACCCGAAAACAAAAACGCCGTCCAGATCGCCCAGAACGCCATCCGCCACGCCAAGGCCACCAACAAAAAGGTGGTGATCGTGGATACGGCCGGCCGCCTCGCCATTGACGAGCAGATGATGCGCGAAATCGAGGCCGTCAAGAAAGCCCTCAGCCCCTCCGAAACGCTGTTCGTGGTGGACTCCATGACCGGCCAGGACGCGGTGAACACGGCCAAGACCTTTAACGAACGCCTCAACTTCGACGGCGTGGTGCTCACCAAGCTCGACGGGGATTCCCGCGGCGGGGCCGCCCTCTCAATCCGGGCGGTGGTGGACAAGCCGATCAAGTTCATCAGCACGGGCGAAAAGATGGAGGCGCTGGACCTGTTCTACCCCGACCGGATGGCAAGCCGGATCCTGGGCATGGGCGACGTGATCTCCCTCGTGGAAAGAGCCCAGCAGGCCTACGACGAAGACGAAGCCCGCCGCCTCAACCAGCAGATCCGCAAGAACCAGTTCAACTTCGACGACTTCCTCTCCCAGTTGCAGCAGATCAAGAAGATGGGGAACCTCAAGGACCTCGTCGGCATGATTCCCGGCGTGAGCAGCATGATGAAGGACGTGGAAATTGACGACGACGCCTTCAAGCCCGTGGAAGCCATCATCCGGTCCATGACACCCAAGGAACGGGCCACCCCCGACATCATTGACGCCAGCCGGCGCCGCCGGATTGCGGCCGGCAGCGGCACCACCATCCAGGAGGTCAACAACCTGATGAAGCAGTTCGACGGGATGCGCAAGATGATGAAGCAGATGAACTCGATGAACACCAAGCAGATGATGCGCCAGGCCCAGCAAATGCGCAAAGGCTAGGCAACGGCTGGCGCTTCAGCCATCAGACCTGCTTACTTTACCCCTGGCATACTGTCCCCAAAAGCAAAAAACCGGATCAAGTCCGGTTTTTTGCTTTTGAGACGGCTGAGACCCCTGAGGGCTTCCTCTCTAATCTCCCGCCTTTCTCCTACGTTGCCGGCGCGGGGCTGGGCTTGCGCACGACCGTATTGGTCCGGGCCACTTGTCCGTCCTTGTCCGATTGCATGAGGCCCTTTACCGAATCCGACAGGCCGTCAATGACCTGCTTGCCCCGGTCCGTGCCGATGACTGCTGCCAGGGCTACGCCGCCGGCGGCGGCCGCCAATACGGCCAGGAGTACGCGGTTGTCACGGAGAATGGGCTTCAACGCCTTGTAGACGGCGCTCTTTTTGCCCTTTTTGTTTTTTTTCTTTGCCATGTGAATGTTACCAGAATGTTAACCAATAGTTATCCAAAGATTATCTAAAGGCAATAACGGCTTGGCCGGTTGAAGGTTGCGGGGGCGGCTTCCGGTCAGATCATCCTTTTGAGGAAGAAGGAAGTGAACAGCAATTCGCTGTTTCGGCGGACGAAGATTTTGATTTCCCGGCCTTCCCCCCGTTGCAGGAGTTTGAGAATGTCGCTCAGCTTGAGTTGCGAGGACATTTTGCCGTTGACGGACAGGATTACGTCGCCGGCCATCAGTCCGCCCTCCTCGGCGGGGGAACCCGCCTGCACCTTCTCGATCACGAACGTCCGGAAGTTATCCCCGTTGGCCTTCAGTTCGATGCCGCTCATGTCGCGTTCGAACGTTTCGCGGTAGTAGTTCTTGTTGGGCTTGAGCACCACGTAGTTGCGGGAGTAGTCAATCACCACCGTGAACCGCTTGAGCAGTTCGCAGCCGATGTTGCCCTGCCGGTCAATTTTGCGGGCAATCTGGGCAGCCATTGAATTGGTATCGGGGAAGGAAGTGATTACGTCCTGCAACTCGAAGCTGCCGATCTTCACTTTTTCGACCCGCCCCAGGCTGCCCGTGATGATGCCGTTGAGCCCCCGGCCCAGTTGCGCCCGGATGATCCGGTCGGGCAGTTGGATGTGTTCGTGGGAGCCGATGTCGAGTGACAACGCGTGGCCGGCCCCCGTATCGAGGATGACCTTGATGGGCACCTCGCGGTTGTCGGCCCAGATGGCCTTGGCGTACAGGTACGGCTTGGTGTCTTCGATGACGATGGGGATTTTTTCGCCCTTGCCCCGGTACTGGTACTTGTCGGGTTTGTAGAGGGTGATCTCGCGGGCCAGGAAGTCAATCTTGACCACGAAATTTTTGAAAAGCTCGAAGCCGAAAATGCCGTGGACGGGCATTCCCACGTAACTCGACAGTTGCAGGATGTCCTCGGAAAGCACCACGATGTTGTGTCCCCGGGCCTGGATGCCGGGCAGCGTCACGCGGTTGTTGACGGCAATGTTGGCTTTGAGGGGTTTGCCCTCCCCTACCCCCATTACGTTGACCTGCCGGGCGTAGGTGAATCCCAGTCCCTCGGCGGACCGCGGGTCGGTAAGCAACGTCATGCTGATGCCGGTATCGAGAATGAAGTTGAGCGTATCCGAACCATTGATCTGCACCGGAACAATGATCAGATTGCTCTGCCACTCGAAGGGAATCCGGATCGAATTCCGCCGGGAAGTAAAGTTAAACCCTAACTGGTACTGCGCTTGTGCCGCCTCACCGGCCGCCAGGATGACCAGAAATATCCACAAGCCTCGCCAGACACCGGATGCATATGAAGCCTTCATGGGACCGTACATTTAAAACCATAGACACCCTTTAAAATATTAGAAAATTTACCTATTTATTATGAATAAACCAATACAATGCGGGACCAGTGGTCCTGTTCAGTGATAAACCCACCGGAGCATCACCGGGGTACCCGCCCGGACAAAACAAAACCCGGCTGATGGAGCGCATCAGCCGGGTTTTCGGACCCTGCCGGCTGCAATTTGTAAACGTTGCAGTCCGGAAAGTTGTTTAGGGGAGCCGTATTTTTAATCCCCTGCCAATCTCCCTTGCGGGGCGCCGGCAGGGGCGCCTGGTTACCGTACCACGAGTTTCTTCTGGAAGATGCCCGCGTCCGATACCACGTGCACGATGTACATGCCCGTGGGCAACCGCTGGCCCAGTGACACGGCCACGGAACGCTGCCCGGTGGTGTAGTGCTGCTGGCTGTACACCGGCTGGCCTTTCAGATCTACCACCGATACCCGCACCGAACCGGTTACTTCTTCCGGTACCACCACGTTGATGACCGACTGGTATCCCTCCAGCGGGTTGGGGTACAACACCAGTTCGCCCTTCGCGGCGGCCTGGCTGCCCGGCTGGGCCACTACCGTTTTGGAGAAGGTAACGCTGCCATCAGTGTCTACCTGCCGCAGGCGGTAGTAGTTGTTGCCCGATACCGGGTACTGGTCAGTCAGGCGGTAGGTCTGGAGGGCATCGCCACCCTTGGGGGCTACCTTGCCCAGGTCGGTGAAGTTTTTGCCGTCGCGGCTGCGCTGCACCACGAAGTACGCCAGGTTCTCTTCCTTGGCCGTTACCCAGGTTACGTCAATCACCTGGCCGCGGGCTTTGGCCGCGAGGTCCACCAGTTCCACCGGCAGCAGCACGTTGTTGAACCCGAAGGTGAACACCCCGTCGCCCAGCGTGCTGAAGTTGCTCTGCGTGCTGATCATCATCGAGTTGGAAGACGGGTTGAGTACGCCGCCCAGGTTCTTCCATTCCGTGCCCTTCGGCGCGGTGCCCCGCAGGATGTTGGTCGCTACGGGCTGGCTGTACTGGCCGAAGTCCTGCAAGATGCTGATCTGCAACAGGTTGACCATTGCGGCGGCGGCAGCGAAGGTCCGGGCGGGGTTGGTCGGATCAATTTCCTGCGAACCGCGGTACGGCAGGCTGATCGAACCTTCGAGCAACTCACCCACCTGGGTGCCGGGGAACGGCACGGGCGAATCGGCAATGTTTTTCACCACCCAGTACCGGTTCTGCGACACGTAGTTGAGCGGGGCCGGAATGGTGCGGGGGGCCGACGTGGTGGGGAAGTCGGGGTTGCCGTTGAACTGTTCCACCGAGAACACCGTGGGACGGCCCGTGGTCAGGCGCACCGTGAGCATTACCCCGTTCACCGGGTCGGCAATGTATTCGCCGTCTTTGGAGATCGGGAACCGGCCGGTCACGTCGGAGGTGGCGCTGGAGAAGAAGCGGCCGACCGGGCCGTTCACGTAGCCGCTGTAGAAGTTCACCTGGGTGGAAGACCCGCCGGGAGCGGCCGGTACGCCCAGGTTTTGCAGCGTAGCCAGGGCAAGCGGCGAGAAGGCATTGCCGTTGCCGTCGCGGGAATCGCGGTAGAAGCCGGCGTTTTCAAGCAGGATCATCTCCTTGTCGGTGGCGCTTACGAAGCGGCCCCGGTAGAAGATCAGGTTGCTGGATACCGTTACCCGGTTGTTGAGCACTACGTTGTTGGGATTGCTGCCGATCACGCTGATGTCGGTGCTGCCCGGGGCGTACTGCTTGTAGATGGCCAGGTCAAAGAAGTTTTCCACGCCGCCGGCCACGCCGGTGGTCCTGTTGCGGGTAATGTAGGTCGGCTGGGGCGTACCGGAGGCATCGGTGGTGCTGCCCAGGAACGTGACGCGGCCCTGGCGGGGCACGAACGTACCGCCGTCGTTGAGCCAGTTCCCCTGCAGGAAGATGGGGTTGTTGCCCAGCGAAGCGTCGAGCACGGCGCCCTGGCGGATGGTCAGGTCGTTGCTTACGCGCAGCACGTCGTTGATTTCGGTGCTGCCGGCCTTCAGGTCAATGTTCCAGAAAGGATCGTAGTACTGGCCGCTGGCGGCTTTGCCCGTCTGGATGACGCGCTTGCCGACGTTCTCGGTGAATTCTACGGTACCGCCCGTGTTGTTGGTGGGCGTTCTCATGAACTCCACCCCGCCCAGTTCGAGGAACACGGGGCCCGTCACGTCGAGCGGCGAAGCCGGGAGGGGCATGGATGCGGACTGTCCGCGGAAGCGGCCTTCGTTGCTCCAGCTCTTGCCGATGCGCACGTTGTTGTGGGCCCCGTTGGTCACGCGGAGTTCGGCCTTGTCACCGGCCGTGTAGTCGCCCGTCACCGTAAGGTCCGAGGCGGCGTGGTCGGTCATGATAATGAAGATCTTCTTGCCCGTGGGCAGGCCGGTCGCGTCGGCATCCACTACGGTCAGGTTCCGGGCAACGGCCGGGCTGGGCGCCGGACGCTTGGCGGGGTCGCCGTCAATGGTCACTACGTATCCGTTGGCAAAGCTGGCGCCGGTGGCGGGTGAAGAGAAGTCCAGGATCACGTCGTCGTCGGCGGTGGGGACGCTGCTGTTGGTCCAGTTGGCCGGCGTGCTCCAGCGGGTGTCGGCCAGGGCGCCGCCCGTCCAGCGCTTGATGCGGTCAATCCAGCGGATGTTGCCGTAGAACGTCTTGGGCCCGGTGGGCGGCGGTACCGGCGGGGTCACCGTGTAGGAGAAGGCATCGTTGGGGTCGCCGTCGAAGTTCTCGCCCGAGTACACGCCGGTGGCATCCTTGAAGTAGAGGACGGCGCCCGGGGTGGCACTGGTGGTCGGGAAGGGTGACTGCCGCACGTTCTGGCCGCTGCCCGCCGCGCCTAAGCTCATGGGGAAGTTGGTGTTGTACACCACCATTCCGGAGGCAAAGGTGTTGGCGCCCAGGTTCAGGTACGTGCCGCCGGCGGCGCCGTTGGTCAGGATACCGTCGCTGAAGGCGCCCACGCCGGGGTTGGTGGCCGGGTTGGCGGGCAGGGCCGGGAAGAGCAGGCCGGGCGAAATGGCCATTGAGGTGGGGGCCGTCATGTCAATCCCGTTCTGGTTCATGAACTCGAACAGGTAGTAACGGGCACTGATGGTTCCGTCTACCTGGAAGGCGTAGCTGCCGCTGGTGTTCTGGCGGCTGATCTTCACGTAGCTGCTCGGCGTACCGATGGCGTTGAGCGTAGCCCCGGCGTTGACCATCAGGATGTTGGTGGCGGGAGCCGTGGCCGTCAGGGTTTGCAGGAGCAGTTCGGCGCCGCCCTTGAGGTCCATCGTGCCCGCGTTCTGGATCGTCAGTCCGGCCGTCCGGATGATGGTGTTGTTGCCGGCCACGGTCGTTACGGTCCGGTTGGGGTAAATGGAGGTCAGGCTGATGGACGTAAAGTTGTCGCGGATGGTGTACAGCACGTTGGCCGTAACCACCGCCGTCGGCAGCACGGGGGCGCTGGTGTTGCGCACGTACACCGTGCTGGTGGTTCCGTTGCTGGCTTTGACCAGTTTGGGCACCATGTTGCTGTTCACGCCGAAGATGCCGTTGGCAAACTCGGTACCGGTGCTCAGCAGCACTTCGGGCGTCCGGTCGTTCCAGTAGCCGCTGTTGAAGTAGCCGGCATCGTCGAGGTGACCGAAGTTGGCCTGGGGGAACGGCTGGCCGGCCGAGATGATCTCCCGCGGGCTGTTGTCGCGGGGGTGGAAGTTGATGCGGGCCGCCTCGGAACCGAGCAGCACGTTGCCGCCCCCGTTGCGCCAGTTGCCGCGGATGGTGACGTAGCTCTTCTGGTTGTAGTTGAACGAGCCGCCCAGCAGCACGAAGTCGCCATTGACCAGCATGGGCGTGTTGGAGAGCATCATCATGCCGCCCGACCGGATGGTCAGGTTGTTGTTCACGGTAAAGCGGGTGGTTTCCAGCGTGCCCGACAGGCCCTGCACGCCCACGGTGTTGTAGGGCTTGTCAATCACCAGGTTGTGCAGCACGTTGCGCCGCACCCGGATCTCCTGCTGCCCGATGCCGTCAATCATCACGGTAGGCGCGCCGCTTTCGTAGAAGAACTGGAACGTGGTGTTCACGTTGGCCTGGTTGCTGTTGCGCGTTGCCCCGCCGTCACCGGCCGGGGAGGCGTTGTTGTAAGGCAGGTTCGCCATCATCAGCATGTTGCCGCCCACCCGGATCGTGCCGTTGCCGCTGGCATCGAGGATGCCGTTCACTTCGGCCACCAGGTCGCCCCGCACATTGAGGGTGTTGTTGCGCAGGTACAGAATCCGGAAGTTACCCTTCGGGTTGGCCGAACGGGGGTTGACGTCGTAGCGGTCTACTTTTACGTTGGGGTACGCCGCGTTGTCGGCGGTCAGCACATTGTCCACGTCGCCGTTGGCGTAGTTCACGGTAATGCCCGAGTTGATCACCAGGCTGCCCTGGATGGTAACGTTCCCCACGGTCTTCATGTCGGGGTCGGCGGTGGCGGAACGGCAAATGAACACTTCGTAGTAGTCCAGGGCGTCGGGCTGCGTGGTGACCCGGGTCGGCAGACTGGCCGGCCGGTGCGCCGGGTCGCAGGTCGCCTGGGCCAGTGTGCGCTGGCCGGGGAAGATCCGCTCGGGGTTGCTGTACGTAAAAAGGCCGGGGCTGAACGGATCATTGTCGGCCAGCGACCAGTTTTTCCAGTTCGTCCAGTCGTTCTTGTCGTCGTTGTTGGTGTACTGGGCTTCGCGGGGCCGGGCAAAACTTCTTTCGTCAATGCCGCCCACCCAGAAGAAGAACGGCAGCGATTCCCACACGATCCGTCCCTTGCCGCCGTTGGGCACCGTACCCACGTTGCTGGGGTTGGGGTATCCCATTTCGTAGTCGCCCCCGTCGTAGTACTCGGCGCTGAGGCCGGCCGCGTTGCCGGTGGACGAGAGCACCGTAATGGTCGGTTGGGGCGTCGTGGTCGTCGTTACGCTGGGAGTCGTGCCCAGGTTATTGGTGGACGGGTTGTTGGCAACGATGTTGCTGAACTTCTGGTACGTACCGTTGGCGACCGACCCCGAGTTGGGGTTGCCGTTGGGCAGGGTGAAGAGGATGTTCTTGATGGTCAGCGTCTGGCCGGTGTTGATGGTGAGGAGGGTCACGCCGTTGGCCGAACCGCCGAACGTGCAGAAGCTGAAGTTGTACTGAACGCCAAAAAACGGGCTCGTCCGGTCCGTGGTGGCATCGGCCAGCCGTTCGGGGTTGATGACGGCATCCTGGTACACTTTCAGCCCCCCGTAGCTTTCGAAACCGCCGGTGCCCGGCAGGGCGCAGCCCCGGCCCGCTTCGTCAATGTTCACTACGGTCTGCTCGGGGGAGTTGGTGTTGTAGTCGTCGTTGACGCTGGTGAGGTAGGTGAAGTTGGCGTTGTAGCCGTACACCTTGCAGCCGGCGTAGATGGCCATGCCGAAATAGTAACCGGGCTGTCCCTCGCGGGTGATGGTGACCGGCTGGCTGGGGGTGCCGATGAACCGGACCGAACCGTTGCGGCGGCCCCGCAGGATGGAACCCGACCGGGAAGGACCGCCGGTGGTCATTTTCAGGGTAGAACCCGGGGTGGCGTCAAACACGCCGAACACGTTCACTTCGTCGTGCTGGCTGTCGCCGAAGAGCAGGGAAGTGGCGTTGAGGGAAAGCGTACCGCGGGCCACGGTCAGGTTGCCCAGCACGCGCAGCTTGTGGTGGTCGCCGGGAATGTCGGCATTGGCGCCATTGTTGACGGTAAAGGTTTTGGCGTTGTCGTCCTTGTAGATGATTACGTTGGGCAGGGCCAGGCCCAAGCCTTGGGAAGAAGCTCCCTCACTGTCGCGCAGTTGGGGCACGTTGCCGCGTACTTCCACGTCGCCGCCGGTGAACACGATGAAGGGCCGGTGCAGGTTGGAAATACGCATGGCCACGTTCTGCGCACCGATCAGCAGGCCGCGGCGGGCCGGGTTGGCGTAGGCCGGTTCGGCCAAGTTGTTGTCGGTCAGAGCGCCGCGCAGCCACAAAGCGATGCCGGTGGGGTTGTTGTCGTTGTCGTCTTCGTCGAGGCGCAGGGCGGCCATGTTGAAAATGAGCAAATCGCCGCCCACCGAGAGGTCGGGGTTGGGAATGGTAATGTTGTCGCTGGCGCACGCCGACGGGCTGTAGACGGTGCTGCCGGTAGACGTGTTGGCGCAGAGCAGGGCCCCGGCCTGGATGGTCAGGTCGCTGCGGAGGATCAGCGGGCTGCCGCCGTAGGACACGCTGGCCGCGCCGGTTTTCTGCACGGTTACGCGGTTGAACCGGGTATCGGTGCCGGGGGTGATGAAGCTGTTGGCGTCGCCGGTGAGGAGCAGGGTGGAGTTGTTGGCGTTGAATACGGCGCCGGGGGCGTTGCTGGTCCAGTTGCCGGTGAGGAAGATGTTGGTGGGACTGGCCAGGGCCGAAAAAGTGCCGCCGGCGTTGATGGCGAAATGGTTAAAGGTGATGTCGGACGACTTGGCTTCGAGGACGCTGTTGACGGTGGTGGTGCCGCTTACCACCAGGGTGCGGTTCACTTCCAGGGGGCTGTCCACCAGCAGGTCGCCGGCAATCGTGGCGGCCGTACCGGTAGCCACCGACACGCGGGCGGCGCCGGTTTTGGCCACGTAGAGCCGGGCACCCAGGGTTACGCCCGTGCCCGAAACGGTGGCGGGCGCCGTGCCGTGCAGGGTAACGGTGGCGTTGGCGTTGTCGGCTTGCAGGTTACCGTTTACCGTCAGGTCGCCGCCCACGCGCAGTTGGGTGGCGCCGCCCAGCAGCCGAAGCGTGGCGCCGGCGTTCAGGGTGGCGTGGGTGTTTGCCGTCAGGGTTCCCGCCAGGCCGGCGGCTTGTCCCGGCGTATTGCTCACGGTGAGGGTAGTGGCGTCCAGGGAGCCGGTGGCCGGGGTTACCTCTACCGTTCCCTGGTTGAGCGACAAGGCATTGGCGGTAACCGCCGCATTGATCAGAATGCGGTTGGCCAGGCCCGCCCGGTTCAGGATCAGGGTGTTGAACCGGGTGGCGAGGCCGTTGATCCCCGCGTTTACGTTGGCGGTGGTAAAGGCCACGGTGCCCGTGCCGGCCGTAAACGTGCCGTTGTTGGTCCAGCCGTCGCGGATGGAGAGAAAACCGCTGCCGCCGTTAAAGGTGGCCCCGGCGTTGATGGTCAGGCTGCCTACTGCGTACGGCCCGTCGAGGGTACAAATACCGTTGATGATTACGGTGGCGGTAGCGGCGTCGGGGACTGTTCCCGTACTCCATTTGCTGCCGTCACTCCAGTTGCCGGTACCGGTAAAGGTTTGTCCCCAGCTCAACTGGCATACGTTCAAGAGGGCGCAAAGGGCCAGCAGGGCCTTGTACAGGCGGGGCCGGGCACTTTGGGGCTGTAATTTGTTTTTCATAGCATTCAGTAATGTGATCAACAGGTCGTCCATTGCGTCGTTACTGAATACCCGAAGGGGGGAAAGCGTATCCCGGGGGGTTGGGGAGGGGTTGTAATATCGGCAGGGGCCGCCGTGCGGGAGCCTTCCGGTTGGCGCCGGGGCGGCCCGGTTCTCCTAGTTTATTTGCCGCGCCGCCGCCGGCCGCGCGGTTACCCCGACGGCAGTGGTTACCCCCGTTTTCTTTAAAAATGAAACGGTTACTGCGGCGTACGGGGCTTTTTCCGCCCCGTACGCCGCAGTAACCGCCCGGCCGCACCCGTTGGTGTTGGCAAAAATCAGTTCCGTGTAAACTTTTTTCGTTTTTACGCCAAAAAAAGGCCGTCGCCGCCGGTCACTTTTAGACGAAGAGGCCTTCCGCTTCGATGAGAATTTCGGGTGGTTCGACCAAACTGCCCCGTTCGGGCAGCCCGCGGGGGCGCAGCAGCGGCCGCTAGTTGGGGTTGGGGAATAAGATGCCGGCCTTTTCTTCGGCAAAATGCGTCAGGTCCCGGAATTGCCGGATCACCATTACATTGCCGGGCAGTTTGAGGTCCTGGGCCACCACCTGGTAACCGGTTACCAGGATCTTGGCTTCGGGAAATGAGGCGCCCAGCCGGTCGAGGTAGGTCTGCACTTCTTCGGCGCCCGGGATGGAAGTGAGGACGGTCAGGATGAAATGGGGGCGGTAAATGTCGTACGCACTCACCACGTCCACGAACGGCAGGCTCTGCCCGAGGTAGATCACGCGGTTCTGCCGCGACCGGAGCAGGTAATTGGCAAAGAGCAGGCTCAGTTCGTGCAGTTCGCCCTCGGGCAGGAACAGCATGTACTTAGGGCAGTCACCCCGGCGCATGATCTGCCCGTCAATGGCCACGATGAGCTTCTGGCGGATCAGGTTGCTGATGAAGTGCTCCTGCGCCGGGCTGATGGCTCCCGTCTGCCACAACACGCCGATCTTGATGAGGAACGGGTACACGATGTTGGTCATCGTCTGTTCAAAACCCACCTGCAGGGCGTTGGTGGACATGATCTTTTCGAACCGCTCTTCGTCGAGGTCAATCATCGAGAGGGTCAGGGCCTGGATCTGGTCGGAGTAGCGGAGGTTCTTGTCGGTGAGGGAGAGCACTTCCTGGCTCATGTCCTCCATCGTCATGCGGGCAATCTCCGAAATTTTGAAACCGTGCTCCTTGAGCAGGGAAATGTTGAGTACCAGCTTTAGATCGGTATCGTCGTAATACCGGATGTTGGTGTCGGTACGCTTGGGACGGATGATGTTGTACCGCTGTTCCCAAATGCGTAACGTATGCGCTTTGATTCCGGAAAGGTGCTCTAAATCACTGATGGAAAATATACTCATAAGGGTCTTCGCCTAAATATGACTAACTCGGGCCAACTGGTTTTTATAGAAAACGGCTTGCGGGACGATTGGGAAGGATACGCTCATAACTGATTTAAACTGCCTTTTGTTTAAAAAAAATTAGCGCGTTCGAAGAGGGCCGTGCCGCAGAAGAACAGGAACTGCACGCCCAGCACCCACGGGGCCAGCGGGTTGTCTTTCCGGAACGGCAAGGCGGCAAAAAGCACCAGCAGCACCAGCGACGTGCCGTACCAGCCCACGTAGTTGCGCAAGGGAATGTCGGCAGTATGCCAGCCCCAGAAGTCGTACCGGATGGCCACGGGTTCGATGAACAGGTCGAGCAGCACCAGCACGGCGGCCCCCGCCAGCGGCCTCGCCCAGCGCACGGGAATCACTTTTTGGGTGACCACGCCCGTGCTGTACACCAGCACCAGCCAGTTGACGCCGATGAGCAGGGGCACTTCCCACAGCTTGAAGCCCAGGGCCGCCCCGTAGGCGTACGACCCGAAAATGAGCCCGGTGTGCACCCCCGCCACTTCTACCAGGAAGCCGGCGGCGTAGGTGAGCAGGCAGAAAACGAGGAAGGGCCGGCCGAAGTCGCGGTGAAACATAAACAGCAACCCCGCCGTTACCAACAGGTTGAGGGGAACCAGCGCCAGGAACAGGTCGTGCGTGAAGGGATGCAGCAACCCGATGATGCCCGACACGTGCATGGCAAGCAACAATCCCCGGGCGGCCGGAAAAGAAAAAGGCATAACGCGAGCGCGGCTGGATGATCGGTACCGGCGGAGAAAACGACCCATTATTTGGCTACGGGGCATATAGGACCTTGATGAGAATGATGAACAGGATTACCTTGATGAAGCGCCCAATGCCCTTCGCGCCTTGCATCCCAGTACCCAATACCTACTACCCAATACCCCAAACTTCCCCATGATTCTCTACAGCGTAACGGTAAACATTGAAGAAGGCGTGCACGACGAATGGCTGCACTGGATGAAAACCGAACACATCCCCGACGTGCTCAATACGGGCCTGTTCGTGGACAATAAGATTCTGAAGCTGCTCACGGAGGTCGGCAACGGGGGGGTTACCTATTCGTTCCAGTACTACCTGCGCAGCATCGAGGACTACGAAACCTACCAGAATGAGCACGCCCCCCGCCTCCAGGCCGAACACGCCCGGCGGTACCAAGATAAATTCGTGGCGTTCCGCACGCTGCTTGAAGTAGTGGGCTAAACCGGGCCGCCGGCAACCCGGGCTTTTACTCGATCACGAACTGGGGCACTTTCTCGTGCATTACCCTTGAATTGCTGCCGAAGCGGATGATGAACGCGGTGCCCCGGTCGAGCTGGCTCTCCACGGTGATGCGCCCGCCGTTGTTTTCGATGATGCGCTTTACGATGTAGAGGCCGATGCCCGAACCATCCACGTGGGTGTGCAGGCGCTTGAACATGCCAAACAGTTTGGGAAGCTGCTCGGCGCTGATGCCCAGGCCGTTGTCGGTCACCGTGAGCACTACTTCGTCGCCTTCGTAGTAGGTTTTTACGGAGATGCGGGGGGGCCGCTCGGGCGAACAGTACTTGATGCCGTTGGTGAGCAGGTTGTAGAGGATGCTGCGCACGTTCTTGGAGGCGTACATCACCTCGGCGGCCTCGTACTGCTCTTCGATCACGGCTTCGGCCTCGGCAATCATCTTGCTCAGGTCGCTCTTGATGTCGGTCACCACCTGCCCGAAGGCCACGGGTTCGCGTTCTTCCTCCAGGTCTTTCTGCACCTTGGTGATTTCGGTGAGGTCCTTGAGGGTGCGGTTGAACTTGATGATGGAATGGTTGATGAGGGAAAAAAGCTGGGCGTCCTCGTCGGAAATCTTGCCCTTCACCTTGCGGCTGAGCAGGTTGATGAGCCCTTCCAGGTTCGCCATCGGCCCCTTGAGGTCGTGGGAGGCGGCGTACACGAAGTTGTCGAGGTCGTGGTTGATCTTCTTGAGTTCGACGTTCTTGCCTTCCAGTTCGAGGTTCTTGCGCAGCAGTTCTTCGGTCCGTTGCGTTACGCGTTCTTCGAGTTCGTTGTTGACGGCCAGCAGCTTCTGCTCCTGGGCCAGCAACTGGTGGTTCTTGCGGTACAGTTCCACGAACACCGACACCTTGGCCTTGAGCAGCGTGGGATTGATGGGCTTGAAAATGTAGTCAACCGCCCCGGCCTGGTAGCCGCGGTAGATTTTGTCGTCGCTGAAGTCGAACGCCGTAATGAAGATAATGGGGATGTGCCGCAGTTTTTCGCGGTCGTAGATCAGCGAGGCCGTTTCAAAACCGTCGAGGTCGGGCATCTGCACGTCCATCAGGATGAGGGAAAAGTCCTGCTGCGACAACAGGATTTTGAGGGCCTGCCGTCCGGAATTAGCTTTCACAAACTGGTAATCCTCGTGGCCGAAGATGGCCTCGATGGAAAACAAGTTATCCTCCCGGTCATCTACCAGCAGTATCTTGATTTGCGGTCTCGTGTCCAAAATGGTAATAGTTATTCTTGTACAAGTTACAAGTAGATTTCCGCACTGCCTACTTTTTCAGGTTCAGGAGGTCAATCAGCAGGTTGAAGTTGTCAATGGATGAAGTGGGGTTACTGAAATTGACCGGCTTTACAATGTAGCCCGAAATCCCCAGCTTCTTTGACAAATCCCGGTCGTTTTCGTGATCGGAGGTGGTGGTGATGAATACCTTGATGTCCTTCAACTCCTCATCCTGCCGCAACTCGCTCAAAAATTCCAGCCCGTTCATCTTCGGCAGGTTGATGTCGAGCATGATGATGCTGGGCCGGGGCGAAATTTTCTCTACTCCCTCGCCCCGCAGCATGGCCAACGCCTGCTTTCCGTCGTTGGCAACAAAGAGTTTATGGTTGGCATTGATTCTTTTGAAGGCCCGCTCAACGGTCAAAATATCCAGGTAATCATCCTCCACCAACAGGATATTCGCAACTTTCTCAATCATGGTCAGAACTGTTAAAAACGTTACGCATTTGCAATCAGGCTACCGCCTTTCGGCCAGGTAAACAAAAAGCTGGCGCCTTTCCCGACGTTGGAGACCACCCGGATGCTGCACTTGCGGTCGTCGAGGATCTTTTTGACAATGGCAAGTCCTACCCCTGAACTTTCAAACGCATCTTTCGGTCGCAACGTTTGGAAAATGATGAATATTTTCTCGTGGTACTGGGGGTCAATGCCCGGCCCGTCGTCGCTCACCGTGAACTCGTAGGCGCCATCCAGTTCCCTGAAACCCACGATGATCTCCCCGTCGGGCCGGTGGTGGTACTTGACGGCGTTGCCCATCAGGTTGGTAAGCACCTGCTGCAACGGCAGCTTTTCGGTGTACACCACCGGCAGCCGGCCCGGAATCAGAATCCGCATCTGCGGCCCCGGCGACAGCAGCTCCACGATCTCGGTGAGCATCTGCCCCACGTCCACGCGTTCGGCCGGCTGCTTCTGCCGCCCGATCCGCGACAGGGCCAGCAGGCCGTCGATGAGCCCTTCCATGCGCCGGATGCGGTTGCGGATCAGCTCGGTGTACTCCAGCATCTTCCCGGGCAGTTCGTCGGCAAAGTCCTCCTCGATCCAGCGCGAGATGTTCTCGATGCCCCGCAGCGGCGCCTTCAGGTCGTGCGACACCACGTAGCCGAACCGGTCCAGTTCCTGGTTCTTCCGCTCCAGCTCCGAAATGTAGCCGTCGAGCATCCGCGACATCCGGTTGAGCGACTGCGCCAGGTGCCCGAGTTCGTCGCGGGACGTGTCGTTGAGCACGGTGTCGAACTTGCCCGAGGTGATGCGGTCGGACAGTTGCACCATGTTGTTGATCCGGTGCGAGAGGGTGTAGCTGATGTAAAACGCCACCGACAACCCCAGCCCGATCGAGACCAACGTCAGGGTAAACGAAATGCTTCGCGTGCTGGCCTGGGAAGCATTCAGGTTGTCGCGGCGCACCTCGCGCAACTCGTACTCGGCATTGGTCACTTCCCGGAAGCTGGCCTGGATCTGCTCGGTCAGTTGCCGGTCGAAAGCCCGCTTCCCCGCATCGCTGTACAACAGCCGGAACGCCGCGCCCGTGCTGTCGGTCCAGTTGACCTGCATCCGCGACTTGATGAGCGGCTGGGCGTACTGAGACTTCCAGATTTGCCGCAGCGAATCAATGCCGCGCATTTGCCGGAACTGGTACGACAGCGGGTCCATCTTCATCAGAATCTCCCCGCGCAGCACCACGTTTTCCGAATCGGCCACCGCGTACACGCGCAGGAAGTTGT
>CADCTQ010000106.1 GCA_902805615.1 uncultured Cytophagales bacterium | reverse complement strand
ACGGATCGTTTGTTCGCCAAAGCTACAAAAGTGTACCAGTAACACTACAATTTGTGCCAATAAAGTGTTGCATAGTGCCATTTTTACTGTATATTTACTGCGTTATTGTAGTGTTTTTACTGCGTCATGCATAGGCTCGTATTCAAAACCCTTATCCAAACCACCCAAACCCAACCTTCCCATGTCCCAAACCGCCCAGCCCGCCGCCAACCATTCCGCCCCAGCCGATGCCACCGGTCCCGATCCGCTGACCGCCCTCCGGGAGCAGTTCCCCGACTACGACTTTGCGCCCCTGCTGGACCTGCTGGGCAGCCAGTCGCCCGAGGGGTACGAAGCGTTCTTCAACCACGTGGCCGAACTGGTGTGCTGGCACCTCAAAGACGGCGAATGGGACAACAAGTACCTCCTGCGCACCCTGCTCGAACTGTTCCACCTGCGCGACGCCTTCCGCACCATGCGCGGCGGCCCGGTGTGGAAGTAACGGGCCGGCTCCACCCGGGGCATTTTGAAATAAAAAAGGCTGTGGTTCAAAATTATGCATTGCATCAAGTTGCCAAGCTGCTACAAGCAAGCGGACGCTTGGGAGGGGAAGGCACAGGCGGACGCCTGCGCCAGTACGCGTGGGCACCAAAGCGCATTAGCACGAGGATCACGCATTAGGGGTAGGGGTCATTCCTGAGAATGAAGAATAACATGCTCTACTGAAAGGCATTCATTGCAAGGAGCCTCAATGAGTAACACGGCTTTCTGGCGCAGGCGTCCGCCTGTGCCTTCCCCTCCCAAGCGTCCGCTTGCTCCTCCAACAACTTTCCCATCTTCCGCCAGGTTTTGAATTACCCCTAATCATAAGCCATGATGACGAAAACCGCGATTTTGCCTATCTTATTGGGCAACAAATGCAGGCACTCATGAAAAAGAGCCAGGTATTGGAAATCCTCCAGGCGATGCCCGACGAGTTCCCCGTGGATGAACTGATTGAAAAGTTGAGGGTGTTGCAAAAGACCGAAGCGGACCTGCGGCAGGTGCCGGGCGGGCATACCCACCCCGAAGGAGCAGTGGGGCATCAGCCGGTAAAACCACCCCGCGGCTGAGCGACGTTTTTGAAACCAAGCCGCACAAAGTCCTCTACGTAGACATCCGGCAGCAGGAAAACGGCTTTGAGCTGTTGGGCGTGGACAACAATTATCAGCGGTATTACGTGTTCAAGGAGACCTACGAACAGCTGGAATTTGACGTGCCCATCATCAACGATTTTAACTACGACCCCGAAACCCTGCGGCGTAGCATCATCGGGTACTACAAACGCAAGGACGGGACGGAAGTCGAATTTTCGGCCCAGGTGGAAGATCCGACTTACCAATCCTTGAAAAAGAGGATGGACGCCTGATCGTTTCCGGCTGCTTACTTATCCCATCTGAATAACATGAAAACACCCGAAGCGTGTGAAAACATGGCCGACATCCGCCGCGAGATTGATGACCTGGACGCGCAGGTCGTGGCGCTGCTGGGGAAGCGGTATGCCTACGTGAAAGCGGCTTCCAAATTCAAAACCAATGAAGGGGCCGTAAAAGCCCCGGAGCGGTTGCAGGCCATGCTGGTGCAGCGCCGCGCCTGGGCCGAAGCCGCCGGCCTGAGCCCCGACGTGATCGAAAAAATGTATCGCGACCTGGTGAGTTACTTCATCGCCGAGGAGATGCGGGAGTGGAAGGAACGCGAAAAGTAGCCATGAGACTGGGTGTTATTTGTAAATGAGGCATTCAAAGGGAAGAACCACCCCCGGCCCCTCCTTGCAAAAAGGAGGGGAGCCGTACCCACCGGCCTCGTCTGAAGGGAAAGTATCGCATCGGGTACGCCTGCTGATGGTGCAGCAGATTGGCCGGGTTCCCCTCCTTGATGGAGGCTACGATCAGGACACTTTTGCAGAAGATTCATAAAAGGCGATTCAGAGCCGTCAGTGAGACACTGACGGCGGCGTGATGATCTTTATCGTGGTAATGTACTATCGTGGTCAGTGTCGCTGCTGCCGCGGTCAGTGTCTGGATGTGATTAGCGCCCTGCCTAGTGGATACGCATTGTGTGGATACGCAGTGAGCAGCCAGGCAGTGTATGGATGGGCAGTGAGCAGGACCGTTGGTTACGAGCCCAGCCCGTATCGTTTCCCCGGCACCGGTGGTGTCGCGGTGCGTGGCCCCCCTTCCTTACGCGCCAGTATCGTTCCTGCGGCGTTGAAATGGGCAGGCCCTCTTCCTTACGCGTTAGTATCGTTGTTTCGGCACCGATGGTATCGCGGCGGGTGGGCCCGGCCCAATGGCGAGGGGCGGGTTGACTGGCGGGGGGAAGCATCATTGGGCCTAGACCTTTTTGGTTCTTTTTGGGGCAATGCCAAAAAGAACAAACCCCACTTACGCATCATCAACCAATCCCCATCCTATTCTCCACCCATCCTGTTACCACCCATCCTGTTATACGCATATTCGTTAATCACATACCAGTGTCTTCACTGACCACTTTTAACCCATTCCCAAAATGTGTCCTCATCGTAGCCTTCCTTCAAGGAGGGGACAGGGGTGGTTCCCGGCCCCAACGGCACGGCTTCTCCAACACCAAAGACGAACAAGTCTGCTGCCGGGTCTCCCCGGACGGTTGCCGGTTCCGTCTAAAAGCAAATGGCAGACTTTTGAGCCTGCCACTGCGCATGCACTGGTAACGTCTGCTTCCGGATTACTTTGCGCCGATGCGCATCACCCGCGCGTCGTATACTTTGGCGCTGACGCTGCCGGTCACCTCGATGGCATGTTTGGTCGTGTTCTGGGTCCTGAGGGCCTGGATATTGACTTTATAATCAAAACTCAACGCACCCGTTACCGGATCATAGGCATAGTTGGTAATCTCTTGGGTATCGGCCGGGGTAATTACGGTTTCGGATAAATCCGTAGTTCCCAGGTAGAGCTTGTACGCTCCCTTGGCCGAATCGTATTTGTAGATCAAATCGCCGTAAAGGGTTGACGTGTCGGACAGCACGCCTTTGGCGTCCTCTACGTAAGCAAACGCATATGTGCTACTCCCCGTGTACTCAAAGTATACTTTGCTGCCGTCTGTAAGGGCCGAATAGTAACCCATGCCCAGGATGGCATTGTTTACCTGCTTGAACTCCGTACCGTTGTTGACGAACTTATAGGCGGCATTGCGGATTGCCGAAACGGGAAGCAGGGTGCTGGTTTGCTCGAACAAGGCGTTAGTTCTCAACTGAAACAGCTTGTTGTTGGCAACCATTGTCTGCCAATACACAAAGAAGCCATTGTAATCCACGTCCCGGGTGGGAACCCCGATATTTACCTTCTGCGTGCTTTGTCCTTTGTTTTCAACCAGCAGGGTAATGTGGGAAGAGCCCGTCGCGTTGAAAGATTCGTACCACGCAATGTCGAGTTGGTGCAGGTTGTCGTTTACTTTCTCGAAGCCCTGGTGGCCCGATGTCAGCGTGAAATTAAAAGTTTCTGAGAAGGGCGTTCCGTCCGTCCGGGTGCCCCTGATCGTGCCTTTGATGAATCCATTGCTTGCCAGTTGATCGGCATTCAGCCCTGGCGTTCCCTGGGGGCCTTGCCCGCCTTGCGGCCCGGCCGCTCCCTGTGGCCCTTGCGGACCGGCAGCGCCATCCGCGCCATCTTTGCCGGTGGGACCCGGGTCGCCGTCCGGGCCTTTGCAATGGGTTGCTAACACGAGCAGGGACAAAAAGAAAACCTTGGGAATGCTTCTGCCGATTGTCTGCAATGGGGTGAACATAAAAAAAATTTTGCCCAAAACTACGGGTCGTCCGCCGGCCGGCTGCTTCAATCTTGCCAATCCATTACAGCCGTAAGATTGCGGTCGGTTTCGCGCGGTTACCTCCCGTTGCCCCGGGCCGGCCGGCCCCGTTACCGGCGTCAGTCGGCCCGTACTCCGGATTCGGCCCGGTCCCGGATCACCTCCAGGACGGTCTCGTTGAAGTCGTTCAGTAAGAAGTCGGCCCAGAGGGCGCCGTACGCGTTGAGCGTGGTGGTGATGCGGTACCGGCAGGTGAGGGTCACGCGGGTCTGCCGCGGGCTGAGGGCATCGAGTTGGTAGCCGCCCCGCAGCACGTCGAAGTACCGGCCGCCCACCAGCACGTGTTCGTCGAGGGTATGGGGCGGAATCGAGGACGGGCTCACGTGGATGTCATACGAGAAGCCCCGGCCGGGCTGCCAGTCAGTGATCTTTTCCACGAAGGCAATGCCCTTTTCCCAGGTGATCCGCCGTTCGGCACCCACCCCCTCATACGTCAGGTGCCCGTCCAGCGGCCGGGGCACGCCGATGCGGTGCACGAAGTGCGGCGCAATTTCCCCGGCCCGGATGTTGCGGACGTTCTTCACGTGTGACCACACTCTTTCGCGCGGCGCGTTCACCACGATCTGCGTTTGCACCGTGCCCACGTAATCGGCGGGAACCACCTGGCTTTCCAGCGCCAGCACCAGGAAGGGGAGGGCCAGTGAGACGTACAGGGCCCGCTGGCCTTCCTTCTGCCGCCGCAGTTTGACCAGCCGGTACACGAACGCCCCCAGGCCGCCCAGCACCAGGAAAGGCCCCACGATGATGACCAGGCAGATCATGCCTTCGAAGCCGTTGAGGAGGGCCAGGTAGAAGAACGTGAGCACCGTGACCCAGGGCAGCAGCAGCATTTGCAGGTAGGATTGCAACTGTTT
>CADCTQ010000105.1 GCA_902805615.1 uncultured Cytophagales bacterium | reverse complement strand
CGTTACTACCATCCAAAATGGGGTTACCTGTTCACGCACCAACAAGGTACAGGTCTGGGGCTACAAGCCGCCGGAGCAAGGGGAACCCGGCGCGCCGCCCCCGCCCCAACAGGCCCGCTGGTACTTCGGCAACGGGGCCGGGGTCAAATTTCAGGGCAGACCGCAGGCGGTTACCAACCCTCCGGGTAAGGTCAATACCGCCGAAGGTTCTTCAACGGTACTGGACCGGAAAGGCAACCTGCTTTTTTACACGGATGGACGCACCGTGTTTGATACCTCGGGCGTAGCCCTGCCCAACGGCACGGGCCTGGCCGGTGGGCAGAACTCAACCCAGGCGGTACTCATTGTGCCCCAGCCCGGTTGCAACAGTTGCGACCCGGTATATTATGTTTTCACCACCGGCGATATCGGTACGAATGGCTCCCGGCTGGAGTACAACGTGGTAGACCTGCGCCAGACCACACCTCTGGCCAATGACCAGAAAAACCAGTTACTCACCGAAAACAGTACCGAAAGGGTTATTTCAATCAGAGGGCAATCCGATCCCAACGCCCAGAACGCGGTGGAAACGACCTGGATTGTGACGCATGATTTCGTGGGGAATACTTTCCGCGTCTACCCCTTAACGCCGTCGGGACTGGGCGCGCCCAAAACCTACCCCGGCGTGACCCACACCAGCCCCGCGAACGGGGAAGGCTACATGAAGACTTTCCAGTACACGGACCCGACGACCGGCGAAACCAGTACCCGCATCGCCGTGGTGGTGCCCGGGGCAGCCAATGAGCCCAACCGGGTGGAAATTTTCGAATTTGACCCGGTGACGGGTGAAGTGAGCGGCCCGCCCATCAACGTTGACCTGGGCGAGCCCGGCCTGAAGGCGTACGGCGTGGAGTTCGCCGGCGACTACATGTACGTGTCGCTGACCGGCTCCGGCACCCCGCCGGACTCGTCCAAGATCGTGCGGTACGACCTCAGCCCGACGCCCCCCCTTACCGTGGCAACCACCCGCGTGGAGATCGTGAAAGACGTAGCCAAGATCGGGGCCCTGCAAGCCGGACCCGACGGCGCCATCTACGTTGCCGTGCAGGGCGCCACCAGCCTCTGGAGCATTTCTTCGCCCACGGGCATCACGGCGGCCGACGTGGGACTGAACCGCAACGCCATCCCGTTGAGCGGTCCCACCAGCAACCTGGGCCTGCCCACCAATGCCGATCCCCAAGTCAAAGGGTACGGGCAGAGCTTTTCCTTCCAGCAGCCCGCCTGCGCCCCGGCCGGCACCGACTACACGATCCAGTTCCAGGCCAACCCCGACCGGGCGCCGCGCAACGACGGGCAGCCCAACTCTACTTACTTGTGGACCTTCCACGACAACACTACCTCCACGCTGCAAAGCCCGACCAAAGCCTACCGCAGCCCGGGTCAGTATGTAGTCAACTTAACGATTACCAATGACTGCAAGACTGAAATACTGGATCCGCAGACGGTAAACATTTACGAAGCGCCGCCGCCCGTCACCCTGCCCAACGTATCGGCCTGCTTCGGTACCTCCGTCCCGCTGGAAGTGTACCCGGGCGTTGCCGGCCCGGCGGGCGTGCGCTACACCTGGATTCTGCCCAATGGCACCACCCGTTCGGGCAAGACCATTACCATCACGGCGGCCGACGCGGTGCCCGGCGTCAACGCTATCCGGGTCGTGGTGTCAAATGAGAATTGTGCCGAAACCGGCGTGGCGCTCATCAACTTTACCCAGCCGCGGGTGGATTTGGGACCCGACGTGTCGGATTGCGAAGCAACGACCATCGTACTGGACGCCGGGAACCCCGGCATGCAGTACCAGTGGAAGCGGGACGGCGTGGTGCTGCCCGAAACGACGCAGACCCTGGCCGTGCGGCCCGCCGCCGGAACCAACGCCGTTTACGAAGTGACCGTTACCGATCCCCTCACCCGGTGCACGGCCACGGACCAGGTCCGGATTCAGCGCGGGGCAAGACCGGATGTTGACGTAAGCACTGACCCTGCCACTACCTGTAATGCGGTCGACGGCAAACTGTTCATCAACTTCCAATCCCCGGGACCGAACGTGTTTTCGCTCATCCGGCAATCCGACGGAGTAGCAATAGTTTCCAACGAAACTACTACTGGGGCAACCCGGGAATTCGATCCTTTGGATCCCGGTGCTTACCAGGTAATTGTAAAAAATGCGGCTGGTTGTGATACCACGGTGTTGGCTACGGTAGGGATTAATGATGAGGAAAATGCCCCCTTTATTGAGGAACAAGAAGAACCTTTGGTATTGGAATGCAATGTCCTGACCGGAACGCTTGCCCCCCGGATAAATAGTCCTGATCCCAACCGTACCATTGTATCCATCGTATGGAAAGACGCCTTAAACAGGACGGTTGGTACTCCCGGTAACAATATTTTTGAGGATGCCCCGCCGGGACAATACACCCTAACCGTTACGGATGATGCTGGTTGCGTAAACTCGGAAACATTCGAAATCCGCCCCAATCCTAATACAGTACAGGTCCAAGTGATTCAGACGCCAACCGGTTGCGACCAGGTTCAACTTCGGGCGGTTCTGACGGGTGTGAATACCAACCCAACTGCGTATACGTTTACCTGGAACATCGGCGGCCGGCCGGCCACCGGTGAGGTCGTGACGGCCAACCGGGGCGAACTGTCGTTTACCCTAAGGGTCGCCAGCAATACGACCCCACCTTGTGAGACCGATGAGATCGGGGGCAACATCCAATTTGCACCCGTACCCAACTATGAGTACGGGGCGGACCCCGCGCCGGCCTGCGCCGGTACCCCCGTAGTCCTGAATGCGAACCGGGGGGATGCTTACTGGGACACCTACGTGTGGACGCTGCCCAACGGGGCTGCGTTTGCCGGCAGCCAACTGGCCGCCGCCGAAGGGGGGACTTACACCATCACCGTGCGCAATTCAACGACGGGTTGTACGCGGACCGACCAGGTGGTGGTAACCATTAACCCAGCCCCGGCCGCCCCGACCGTTGCCACGCCCAGCGTGACCATTTGCGCCGGCGCCGGGTTGCCCGGATTTACGGCCACGGGCACCGGGCTGCGCTGGTATTCCGACCCGGCCCTCACCCAACAGGTAGCCACCGGTACTACTTTCGTGCCGCCCGTGGACCGGAACGTGCCCGCCACGTACACCTATTACGTCACCCAAACCACCGTGACCGGAGGATGTCAGAGCCCGGCTACGCCCGTCACCCTGACCATCGGCGCCGGTCCGCAGGTGGACCTGGGCCCCGACCGCAACGTGTGCCAGGGAGAAACGGCCGTGCTGGACGCTACTTCCCTGGTGCTGCCCGCGCAGGCCCAGTACCGCTGGGAAAACGGCATTACCACGCCCAGGCTCAACGCCACCCGTACGGGTACGTACCGGGTCACGGTAACGCTGGGCACTTGCGTCGTACGCGACTCCGTAACGCTTACCTTCGTGGCGCCGCCCGAGACCAGGATTCCGCGCCGGACCGTGCCGCTGTGTGTTGCCAACCCCGCTTCCACCGCTACCCTCGACGGGGGACCCGGGGCCAACTTTACCTACGAATGGCGAAAACTTGGTGCGGCCACGGTGCTCGGCACCACCCGGACGATTACCATCAACAGCCAGCCGAGCAACGTCGGCCGGTACATCGTGTCCATCAGCAACGGCGGAAGCTGCACCCGGAACGATACCATCGAAGTGGTCGGGAAGTGTGATCCACAGGTTTTCGTGCCCGATGCGTTCGCGCCGGCGGGCAACGATCCGCGAAACCAGCGGTTGGTGGTGTTCGGCAAATACGTGGGCAAAGTGCAGATGCTCATCTACAACCGCTGGGGTGAACTCATCCACGCCCAGGAAGGCAACGGCATTGACGAACTCGCCACCAAAGCCTGGGACGGTACTTACCTGGGCAAACCCGCCCAAACCGGCACGTACGCCTGGAAGCTTACCTACTGGAGTGCCGATTTCCCCGAACGCGAACCCATTACCCTGCGCGGGGCCGTCCTGCTCGTGCGATAAAGGCCAGTCGAACCGGATAAAGCCCGTCTCCCCACCGGAGACGGGCTTTTTTTGTGCCAACACCCGGTAAAAAACTGTAACTGCCACCCTAATCTTGCATCACCCGAATTTTTCCCCAAAGCAATGTTAATTTATTGTTAAGTTTTGGTTAACTTTCTCTTCGGTAATCGTATTAGGCAGTATCAACCCATAAACGCTACTGGTGAATTGAGAGCATTGTTTACGCTTTGGGCAACGGGATTATTATTGGTGCACGCGGTGGCGGCCTGCGCGCAGGCGCCGTCCGGTGGGTTTTCCCCGGGGCCGGTTGCCACGGGTGCCGCCACTGATTCGTCCCTCTCCCTCCTGCTGGCAACGGACGCCGCCAGTGGGGAATTGTATTTCCGGGAAATGGATCGCCTGGTCCGGCAACTGGGCAACAAGCGTAAGAAAGCCGACCACTCGCGTGTCATCAAGCGGGTTTTTGACGAAGGAAGGCGCCGCTTTTTACATTCCTACGATAAAAATTACCCGCACTTCAGCCAACTGTTTACCGGCGGCAGTTACAACTGCGTGACTGGTACGGCGCTGTACGCCTGGGCGCTGGGTCGGCTGGGCTACGCGGTGCAAATTCACGAGACGGCCTCCCACGCGTACCTGACCGTGCAGACGGAGCACAACGTGTACCTGCTCGACGCCACTGATCCCGGGTCGGGCTTCGTAACCGGGGCCGCCGCGGCGGGCAAACGGGCTCTGTGGTACACGGGCAACGAACTGCAAAAGGGCACCAGCTTCAACTACATCATTACCTTCCGGCAACTGTGCGGCCTCCAGTACTACAACCAGGGCGTGGTTGCGTTCAACACCCGGGACTACGACCGCAGCCTCGCCTGCCTGCAAAAGGCACTCACCTTATACCCCCAGTCCGCCCGGATTGCCGAGCTGGCGCAGCGGGCCAGCCAGTACCGGCGCGAAGTGCTGGCTTACGCAACGGGTGGCGCTGCGGAGGGAACCGGCTCCCGGCAGGGGGCAGGCACCGGCAAGTAATCCCGAAGTACGAAAAGCAAATCGCCCGGAACCTGGTTCCGGGCGATTTGCTTTTGGGTTCGGAAGGAGTAAAGACCTTTACTTGGCAGCGGCAGAAACGGGCATTGGCACGTAGCCCTGGCCGCCTTTCTTATAGGCTTCGAGGCCGCTGTCGAGGAAAGCGGTGAAGTTTTTGGCGAACAGATCGTACGCTTTAGGCTTATTGAGCAATTCGCCCGAGGGCGTTAGCAAAACGTACAAAGGTTGGGCATTGTAATTGAATTTGGTAACCTGGTAATCAAAGTTTTGCGCACCAATCGTCTTTTTTACCCGGTTGTCGAAACTGGAAGTATACCATTCTGATTGCGGCAGTTCCAGTTTGTCGTCCACGTAGAGGGATACCAGTACATAGTCGTTTTTCAACCTTTTTAACACGTCGGGATCAGACCACACCCGGGCCTCCATCTCGCGGCAGTTCACGCAGCCGTGGCCCGTAAAGTCAATCATTACCGGCTTGTTCACTTTTTGCGCGTAGGCCAGTCCCTCCTCAAGGTCATAGAACGCACTCAGTCCATGGGGCATCTTGAATCGATCTGTGTATTTGCGGGTAGCCGGGTACTGTATGGTGCCCTGCCCGGCGTAAAGCCCCCCTGCCGGTTGCGATAAGTCAAAGTCCTGAGAAGTCTGGGGCGGCAGCAGGCCCGCCAGGGGCTTGAGGGGAGCACCAAACAACCCGGGCACGAGGTACACCACGAAGGCGAAGCTGAGCACGGCCAGCATCATGCGGGGAACGCTCACGGAATCGAGTTTCTCATCGGACGGGAAACGGATTTTTCCCAGCAGGTAGAAGCCAATCATGGCAAACAATACGATCCAAAGCGCCAGGTACACGTCCCGATCAAGCAGACCCCAATGGTATACCTGATCGGCATTGCTGAGGAATTTGAGCGCCAGGGCCAGTTCCAGGAAGCCAAACACCACTTTCACGGCATTCAGCCACCCCCCCGACTTGGGCAGGTTCTTCAGCCAGGCCGGAAAAATGGCAAACAGGGTGAAGGGAAGGGCAAACGCCAGGGAGTAGGATACCATGCCGACAATCGATTTCGTGCTCACCCCCTGTGAAGCGGCAATGAGCAGACTGCCGGCAATGGGACCGGTGCAGGAGAAAGAAACAACGGCCAAGGCAAAGGCCATAAAAAAGATGCCGTACAGCCCGCCCTTGTCCGATTCCTGGTCAATGCGGTTTACCAACCGGTGTGGCAGCATAATCTCGAACAAGCCCAGGAAGGATAAGCCAAACACCACGAGCATCACGAAGAAGAACAGGTTAGGCAGCCAGTGCGTACTGATGGCGTTAGGCCCATCACTGCCGAAGATCAGCGAGAAAACACTGCCGATCAGCGTGTAGATGAGAATGATTGAGACTCCGTACACGAAGGCGTTGAACACGCCCTTTTGGCGGGAACCGCCCTGATTGATGAAAAACGAAACCGTCATGGGAATGAGCGGGTAGACGCACGGCATCAGCAGCGCCGCCAGACCGGAAAGGAAAGCAATCAGCGCGAAACCAAACAATGATTCTTCCTCTTCGGCAGGCGTTGGGACAACGGCCGCACCAGAAACGGATTTGCCTGCGGAGTCCGTTTGCGCAACCGCACCTTGACTTTGGGCAGAGGCGTTGGCGGTACCAGTCGAATCAATAGGAGCGGGAACGACTGCTTGGGCATCGGGAGAAGCACTGGCTGGCTCCGGCGAAGCGGCTGACCCGGCAACCACCTTGATGTTGGTGAAAGTAAACTCTTCGGTGTTGGGAATGCACTTGCCGTCAATTTCCGAGCACACCTGGTACTCGATGCTGCCCGCGATCTTGGGATTGGCCTTGAGGATCTTTACCGTTTGGCGGAACTCACCTTTGCCCGTGAAATACGTGTATTCCCCTTCCCAGATGTCGTCGTACTTCTTCTTGGGTTTTACCGGCTGCACCTTGCCCACCGGTTGGTAGGAGTCATGGGGCGTAAAGGCAAAGGTAGTCACCATGGGTCCCAGGTCGGGGTCAAAATCGCTGGAGTACAAGTACCAGTCTTTGGTGATGGTGGCGGTAAAGATCAGCTCCACCGTTTCCCCCGCTTTCACTTCCTTTTTCGAAACTTCGTAGTTCCATTTGGCGGGTTGCAGGATTTGGGCGAACGAAGACATGCCCCACGGGAGGACAAAGAGCAGCAGCAGGAGCTTTTTCATAAGGGCTTAGAGAACCGGGCTTATCCCAATAACAGCACAATGATAAAAAAATTCCACTTTCCTCCCCGATCATACACCCGTTGCGGGGCCGCCGGCAAAAAGCGGGTTTACAAATAAAAGGTCCGTTTCGGCTTCCCTTTTCAACGGGGGCAGCATCGCCGCTTTCGGAGGCCCGGGAGGTGGTGCAAATACGGCCAAAAACGCAGCCGTGAAGCGTTCGGGGGAATTGTGGCAGATTTCGGGGGCGGCTAAAGAGTAATATTGCATTGTCGCTGGCCCGCATCACCTGCGAGGATCAAACGAGTGTTAAACAGGTTTATTTTATGAGAAACTGCCTACACTTTCTGGGCTTGTTGCTGATTTCAACTTTTGCTTTACTGCTTGGTCAGTCGGCGGCGGCGCAGAATGCCGAAGTTGACAAAAAGATCAAGAAGGCCGACGCCCTACTGAACGTGAAGGAGTACAAGCAGGCCCTGCCCCTCTACCTCGAAATTGACAAACTGACGCCCAACGATCCGCTCAATCACTACGCCATCGGGGTTTGCTACACCAGCCTGCCCGGCCAGGAAGCCAAGGCCGTGCCGTACCTGCTGACGGCCGTGAAGAGCAAGAATGCCGACGTGCCGCCCCGGGCCCAGTTGCTGCTGGCCAAGGCGTACCACCAGAACGGCCAGTTTGAAGAAGCCATTTCCGTGCTCAAAGCCTATAAACTCGTTGAGAAAAAGCCTGAATTCCTCGCCGAAGCCGCCCTGTGCCTCTCCTGGAGCACCAACGGCAAGGCCCTCACCGAGCAGCCTGCCGACGTGTACGTGCAGAACATGGGTGCCCCCGTCAACACGGCCGGCACCGAGTACGGCCCGGTGATTTCCGCCGACGAAAAAATATTGGTCTATACCACCTTTAAGCAGGCCGCCCCGGCAACTGCCGGCGGCAAGGCCGTGGAGTACGAAGACGTGATGATGTCGGCCAAGTCCGGCAACAACTGGTCGGCCCCGCAGAGCCTGGGCATTACCCCACCCGTGATTACCGGCGTACGCAACAACATTGGCTCAGTGGGCTTGTCTCCCGACGGGCAGAAACTGCTGGTGTACATGGGTGCTACGATGAACTCGGGCGACATCTACGCCTGCCAGCTTAGCGGCGACAAGTGGGGCGCCCCCTCAAAACTGGGCAAAGAAGTGAATTCGGCTTTTGAAGAAAACAGTGCCAGCTATACCCCCGACGAGAAAGTAGTGTACTTTTCCAGCAACCGTCCCGGCGGCCAGGGTGGCATGGACATCTGGAAGGTAGAAAAGCAGATTGACGGCGTGTGGGGCTCACCCGTGAACCTGGGGCCGGCAGTAAACACCAAGCACGACGAACAGGCACCCTTCATTCACCCCGACAAGAAGACGCTGTACTTTACCTCCAACAGCCCTAACTCGATGGGCGGGTACGACATCTTCAAAACCGTGCTCGACAAGGGCAAGTGGACCGTACCGGCCAACATGGGTTCGCCCGTCAATACGCAATACAACGACAAGTACTTTGCCCTGTCGGCCGACGGCAAGAAGGGATACTTCTCCTCCGACCGCCCCGAAGGCAAAGGCGGCTACGACATCTACTTCCTGGGCATTCCCGAAGAACTGGGCGTGGTGCCCCTGACCATGATGAAAGGCCGGATTCTGGCCGGTGACCCGCCCAAGCCGGTGCGCACCAAAATCAAAGTGATTGACAAGTCCACCAACGAAATCATCAAGGACGTTTATAACCCGAATGCCAAAACCGGTGACTACCTGGTGATCTTCCCGCCCAACCGCAACTACGACATGGTGATTGAGGCGGAAGGATTCAAGCCCTACCTGGTCAACATTTACGTTCCCAACCAGGATTACTTCTACGAGTTGTACCAGGAAATTTTGCTCAATCCCATTACCAAGGACGGCAAAGTAGTAGGCCAGGGCATCTCCGTGAAAAACGCCTTCCACGACGTGGAACAGGAAAACGGCGCCAAAGCCAACAACTCCGAAGTCTACGCCCTGATGGGCAAGCTCCTCTCCTCGGCGGACTCATCGGCCCTCAACGCCCTGCTGGAATCGGTGTACGCCGACCCGGTGGACGTAAGCAAGATGACCAAGAACGAAGAGGCGACCAAGAGTTCCTTCCTGTACGCCGACGCTTCGGGCAAACTGCACCCCTTCGTGGTGGGCAAAGACACGCTGTACACCATGGCGGCCGTAAATACAATGGCTAAAACGGCGGCAACGGCCAGCATCAAGAAGGAGACCATCACCAAGGAGACGGTACTCAAGCTGAACCAGATCTACATCGTGTACTTCGATACGGACAAGAGCAACCTCAAGTCCGACGCCATCCCCGAACTCGACAAGGTGCACGACTTCCTCAAGAAAAACCCCAGCTACGGGATCAAAATTGCCGGGTACACTGATTCTGACGGTACCAAAGACCGAAACCAGGCCATATCCGAAAGCAGGGCCAAAGCCGTAGCTGCTTACCTGGTAAACAAAGGCATCACGAACACCCGGACGCTGGCCCGTGGCTACGGGCAGAATGATCCGCTGAACACCAACGCCACCGAGGACGAAAAACGCCTCAACCGGCGCGTGGAAATCACCCTGGTCGAACTCCGGGCGGCAAACTGATCTCACAAGCAATGACATTTAAGAACATGGTATAATAGCCATAGTGGTTAGGTTTAAGGTTGAAACTCAAAAATCCGCTTGCTTCTGGCAGGCGGTTTTTTTTTGCGCCCGGGAGAAGTATCGCCAGCCGGGTGCGTCCGGCGACAGCCCCACGTAAGGCCAAGCTTGCCCATTGCCACGCCGGTTGGCGGACCGAGACGCTTTTGCGGACTGTACCAGGCCCGCAAAATAGATCGGTTAAACGCGTCCGGAACGGGTGCAAAGGCCGTTATAGGGAGCATCGCGGGAGGTAACCGGGAGGGTCAGTTTGGGGTGGTAACCGCAAGTGTAATATTCGGTTCGATTATCAAAAAAGGGTTGCCGGACGGGGAGGCAAGGGTGGAAAAAACACCGGGAAACGGCGTATGGGCGGGTAAAAAGGGCAATCCGGGCACGCCTGCTGCACCCGTAACGGGGGAGGGGCGGCCCCGGGCAGGCGCAAGTTCGAATCCCCGGCTTAACTGTCTATCACTGATTTGTTTATAAAAGTCACAAAAAAGCTTTAAAGACAGGGGCCCAGCGCAAATATTACATTACTTTTCGTACGGTCCGGGGTTGGAGCAGCCGCACAATTTGCCAGTTCTGAAAAAGGGTGTTACTTTCATATAGTAAATGTCTGTTACCTGTACCACATTTCTTCTGCAATAGCCGGTAGAACTGTTGTTTGGATTGGTTACTATATTAGTTTGATTCGTATTAAATCCTGAAGTACCGATGAAGGATAGTGAAATTCTTGAAAGGATAAAGCTGGGGGATGAGGCAGTGCTGGATTATCTGTACAAGAAAAACTTTAAGATGATGACCAAGATGGTCATGAACAATAATGGGAATGAAGATGAGGCGAAAGACATCTACCAGGAAGCCCTGATTGTATTCTGGCAAAAGGCTTCCAGTGGAAATCTGACCCTTTCTTCAAAGATCAGTACTTTCATCTACAGCATTTGCCAAAACCTCTGGCGGAAGGAGCTTGAACGGAAGAGCCGCTTCTCCATGGAAGAGCGGGACAGCGAAGACTTTTACGACGCCGACCGGAAAGAAAGAATAGAGATCATCAATAATTGCATCAGTCAGCTCGGGGAAACCTGCCGCAAGATCTTAAGCTATTATTATTTTGATAATCTTTCTATGTTTGACATTGCCGAGAAACTCGGCTTTGCCAACGCTGACACGGCCAAGACCAAGAAGTACAAGTGCAAAAAAGAATTGGACGAGTTGATTAAATCCAAGTATAAAGCAAGTGATTTTTTAGATTAAATTACGGGTATGTTCGATAAGGAACCTTACTATACTGAGAAGATTGAAGCTTACCTTCGGAATGAGCTGAACGAGAGCGAGAAGGCGCATTTTGAGCAATTGCTTCGGCAGGACCCCTTGCTGTACAACGAGTTCAAGCTACAGCAGGACATCGTTGGCTCCATCCAGGCCCACCGCAAGCAGCAGCTCAAGCAGCGACTCGAGCGCATTGACGTGAGCGACCTGATGAAGGCCGGTCCCAATCCCGCTGCCCTCGCCGGTTTATTCCTGAGCGGGGCCGCCCTACTGGGCATTGTTGGTTGGTTGTCCTTCGGGGACGTGATCCGGCCGACGGCCAAGCAGGCCGAACAAACGGTCGTGGTATCGCAAATGCCGGCTTCGGGGAACGACAAAGCCCGGACCGTAAAGCCCTTTGAGACGGAAACCGAACCCACCGGGATGCCCGCCGAAGCCGGAAACACGGCTGCGCAGGCCGTTCCGGAAAAACCGGTTGCTGCTCCTGCCGTTGCCAAACGGGTACCCGCCGCCCCGAACATCGGCAAAGCACCCATTGCAAAAGCCAACGCCCAGGCCGAGGAAAAAACACTCACCGAAGAAACGCCCCGCAAAACCCAGGTTGCGGAAGACGATGCCGAGAAAATGGTTGCCGTTCCCAGGGAGACAGAAACGGCGCCCCGGCTGCACGTGGTGGACAATACCAATGCCAAGCTGAAACTGCACTACTACTACCTGAATAACCAGATTGCCCTGTTGGGCTTCGACAAGCCCTACGTGCTGCTGGAAATTCAGCCCGAGAACACTACCTACCTGTTCTACGACGGCAACTTCTACCATTTGAATACCACCAAATCCCAACCTTCCCCCATCAGTGAAGTGCTCGTAACAGACCCGCAGTTGATCGAGAAGCTCAATGAGCGGCTCAACAACCTGGAGTAGACGGACCGCAGCATGCATCAACCCGTATCCAAGCCCCGTCCCACCCGGACGGGGTTTTTATTTTGGCCTTTCATTTGAATCAGCCGGGTATTAATCTATAAATTTGCACTTTCCCTGTTCCTGTTGCAGACCATCAAGAAACACCGTCGCAAGAAAATCCTGGGCAGCTACCCGTACACGACCGTCGTGTTCAGCATCACCCTGGCCTTGTTCGTCATCGGTTTGTGCGGATTGCTGCTCCTGTACGCCAACCGGCTTTCAAACCTGATCAGGAATCAGATTGAAATTCAAGTATACCTCGATAAATACCTGGAAGCATCGGAAGTCACCAGGGTGAAGCAGGCCATTGGGGTACGATCCTACCTGCTGCACGAAGACGGCGTGCCGCAAATTCAGTTCGTTTCGCGGGATGAAGCTGCCAAAAAGTTCATCCAGGAAACGGGGGAGGACTTTAAAACCCTCCTCGGGGAGAACCCGCTCCGCGACGCCCTCATAATCCGCATCAAGGCCGACTTTTACGAGGCCCGCCAGCTTCGGCTCATCAAGCAGGACCTGGAAAAGATTCCGGGTGTGTTCGAAGCTGCCTACATGGAGAACGTTGTAGAAAAAATGAACCGCAACATTGTCAAAATCAGCATATTACTGATCGGGTTTGCCGCCCTGCTGCTGGTCACCATCTCGCTGCTCATCAACAACACGATCAAACTGGCCATGTTTTCGCAGCGTTTCCTCATCCGGAGCATGCAACTGGTGGGCGCCACGTCATCCTTCATCCGTAGGCCCTTCGTGTCCCGGGCCGCCTTCCAGGGCATCCTGGGCGGACTCATTGCGGCGGGGTTGCTGTTTGTGCTGTTGCGCTACGCCGAAACCCAGGTGGAAGGACTTGGGCAACTGCACCACCTGCCCAGTTTCCTGGCGCTGACCGGCGGCCTGTGCGTGATTGGCATGCTGATCGGCACGTTGAGTGCGTACCGTTCGGTGAGCCGGTACCTGTCGGTGTCCCTGGATGAATTGTATTAATTCCCCTTAACCCATTGCAAAGAAATGGAAAATAAGAACAAACTCGCTTTCGGCAAACAAAACTACGTACTCATGCTGGTGGGCATTGTGCTGCTCATCATCGGCTTTTTCGTCATGTCGGCCGACGACCAGACGTTTGGCTTCGGCACCCTGGGCCTTACCGTCGGTCCCATGATCGTACTGGCCGGCTTTGTGGTCGAATTCTTCGCCATCCTCCGTAAACCAGATACCAATAAATGACCACTTTTGAGGCTATCGTTTTAGCCATTGTAGAAGGGCTCACGGAGTTTTTGCCGATTTCTTCTACGGGACACATGATCATTGCCTCGGCGGTGATGGGGATCAACGAAGCGGAATTTACCAAAATATTCACCGTCAACATTCAGTTCGGGGCCATCCTGTCGGTGGTAGTGCTGTACTGGCGCCGTTTTTTCCAGAGCATCAACTTCTACTTCAAGCTGTTCGTGGCCTTTCTGCCGGCGGCCGTCATCGGCTTTCTCCTGGGCGATTACATTGACAGCCTGCTCGAAAACGAACTGGTGGTGGCCGTCAGCCTGCTGCTCGGCGGCATTGTACTGCTGTTCGTGGACCGGCTTTTCGTTGCCAACGAGGACAAAGGGCCTTCCGTGGAATCCATGGATTACCTGACGGCCCTCAAAATCGGTTTTTTCCAGTGCATCGCCCTCATTCCCGGCGTATCCCGGTCGGCGGCAACGATCATCGGCGGCATGACCCAGCGGCTGAGCCGCAAAAACGCCGCTGAGTTCTCCTTTTTCCTGGCCGTGCCTACCATGTTCGCCGCCTCCGCGTACAAGCTTCTGAAGGATTACAAGCACATCGGGGCCGCCGACGTGGAGACCTTGCTGCTCGGCAACGTAGTGGCTTTCGTGGTCGCCATGCTGGCCATTAAGTTTTTCATCGGGTTTCTGACCAAATACGGCTTCAAGCTGTTCGGGTACTACCGGATTGCGCTGGGCCTGTTGATCCTGTTGTTGTTTGCTCTGGGCATTGACCTGAAAGTGCAGTAACGGCAAGCCGACGTTGCCCGCCGCTGCCATGTACCACGTATAATTTGTTTTGCCATGAATGAGTCCTACGAAGAAGGCCGGGTAATCCTGATTGACAAGCCAAGCGAATGGACTTCCTTTGACGTGGTCAACAAAATCCGCCGAACGATCCGGGTCCGGAAAGTAGGGCACGCCGGTACGTTGGACCCCCTGGCTACCGGGCTGCTCATCATCTGCACGGGCAAAATGACCAAGCAGATTGACTCCTACCAGGCCCAGGAAAAAGAGTACACCGGCCGGATTATGCTGGGCAAGACCACTCCTTCTTTCGACCGGGAAACGCCCGTGGACGCCGAGTTTGACATCAGCCACGTAACGCCCGACATGGTGATCGAGGCCGCCGGCCGCTTCGTGGGCCTCATCGAGCAGATTCCGCCGATGTACTCGGCCGTGCGGGTGGATGGCAAACGCATGTACGTGCAGGCCCGCAAGGGCCGGACCGTCGAAATCCCCGCCCGGCAGGTGACCATCTCGCATTTTGACGTGACGGACGTTACCCTCCCCACCCTCAGCTTCCGGGTGGTGTGCTCCAAGGGGACGTACATCCGCAGCCTGGTCCGCGACCTGGGCGTGGCCCTGAGCGCCGGGGCGTACCTGGACGAGCTGCGCCGCACCCGCATCGGGGAGTTCCGCGTGGATGACGCGCAGACCATCAGTGATTTCGTTCAACAATTCCAGCAATCGGTATGAAGGTGTATCAGGACCTGGAGCAGTTCAGCCGGCTTCCCTACGCGGTGGTCACCAGCGGCACGTTCGACGGCGTGCATGTGGGGCACCAGAAAATCCTGGCCCGGCTCGAAGAGGTCCGGCGCACCTCGGGCGGCGAAAGCGTGCTGCTGACCTTCTGGCCGCACCCCCGCCAGGTGGTGGGCAAAGACGGCAACCCGCCCCGGCTGCTGACGACCATCGAAGAAAAAGCGGCCCTGCTGGCCCACTACGGGGTGGAACACCTCATCGTCATCCCATTTACCAAGGAATTCTCCCAACTCTCCTCCGACGCGTTCGTGCGCCAGGTGCTGGTCGAAAAGATCGGTACCAAAAAGCTGGTGATCGGCTACGACCACCGCTTCGGCCGGAACCGGGAAGGCAGCTTCGAGTACCTGGTGCAGAACGCCGCCAGCTACGGCTTCCAGGTGGAAGAAATTCCGCCGCAGGACGTCGAACACGTAACGGTAAGCTCCTCCCGCATCCGTAACGCCCTGCTGGAGGGCAACGTACGCGTAGCCAACGAATACCTGGGCCGTCCCTACGTCCTGCGCGGCACGGTGGTGCGGGGCAACCAACTCGGCCGCACCATCGGTTACCCCACGGCCAACCTCCGGGTGGACGACGAACACAAACTCATTCCGGCGGATGGCGTGTACGCCGTGCGGGTGGGCCGGGGGGCACAAACGTTCGGGGGGATGCTTAACATCGGCATGCGGCCCACCGTCAACGGCACCGGGCGTACGGTCGAAGTACACCTGTTCGACTTCAACGCCGACATCTACGACGAGGAGCTTACCCTGTACTTCGTCGAGAAACTGCGGGCCGAACAGAAATTCGCCGGGCTCGAAGCCCTCAAGGCCCAGCTCCGCCAGGACGAAGCCGATGCCCGCCGCCTGCTCGGCTAAAAAGCCCCCAAAGATTGGTGGTTCGCCCAAAATCTCCCAACTTTGATTCGTCTTACCTGACCACCCAATCTTCATACAATGATTGACAAACGGGTTCCCGATGCGGATGCGGCCGTGGCTGACATCCCGAACGGGGCTACTTTGATGCTCGGCGGATTCGGCCTCTGCGGCATTCCCGAAAATTGCATTGCCGCCCTCCTGCGCCGGGGCATTACCGGGCTGACCTGCATTTCCAACAACGCGGGGGTGGACGAATTCGGCCTCGGCCTGTTGCTGCGGCAGCGGCAGATCCGGAAAATGATCTCCTCGTACGTGGGCGAAAACGCCGAGTTCGAAAGGCAGCTCCTGGCCGGGGAACTGGAGGTGGAACTCATTCCGCAGGGAACGCTGGCCGAACGCATCCGGGCCGGCGGGGCGGGCATTCCGGCCTTTTTCACCCCGGCGGGCTACGGCACTGAAGTGGCCCAAGGCAAGGAGGTGCGGGAGTTCGACGGCAAGATGTACCTGATGGAAAGGTGGCTGAAGGCCGACTTTGCGCTGGTGAAAGCCTGGAAGGGCGATACAGCCGGCAACCTCATCTACCGCGGCACGGCCCAGAACTTCAACCCGATGATGGCCGCCGCGGGCAAGATCACCATTGCCGAAGTGGAAGAACTCGTGCCCGTGGGGGAACTGGACCCCAACCAGGTGCAAACGCCGGGCGTGTACGTGCAACGCATCTTTAAGGGCAAAAACTACGAAAAGCGCATCGAGCAGCGCACCGTACGGCCCGCGTGAGGGTCCACGCGTACCTTTCCATTGTCCATTTTCAATTTTTCATTTTCCGCACCCATGCTGGATAAACACGGAATTGCCCGGCGCATTGCCCGGGAGGTAAAGGATGGCTACTACGTAAACCTGGGCATCGGCATTCCGACGCTGGTTGCCAACTACATTCCCGCCGGGATCAACGTGGTGCTGCAATCGGAAAACGGCCTGCTGGGCGTCGGCCCCTTCCCCTCCGAAGCCGAAGTAGACGCCGACCTGATCAATGCCGGCAAACAGACCATCACAATGCTGCCCGGATCGGCGCTGTTCAGTTCGGCCGAAAGCTTCGCCATGATCCGCGGGGGACACGTGCAGCTTACCATCCTCGGGGCAATGGAGGTTTCCGAAAACGGCGACATTGCCAACTGGAAGATTCCCGGCAAAATGGTGAAGGGCATGGGCGGCGCGATGGACCTGGTGGCCGCGGCCGACAACATCATCGTGGCCATGCAGCACACCAGCAAATCGGGAGAATCTAAGCTGTTGCCCCAGTGCAGCCTGCCCATCACGGGGTTGCGTTGCGTGAAAAAAGTAGTGACCGAACTGGGCGTATTCGACATCCTGCCCCAGGGCGGCTTCAAACTCCTCGAACGGGCCCCCGGCGTCACCGTCGAACAAATTACCCGGGCCACGGCCGGCAAACTGGTGGTGGAAGGCGAAATTCCCGAAATGTCCTTGTGATTGACCAAGCAACGGACCACGCTTTACAAGTCTTCCTGTTCGTCGAGAAATTCGCGGTAGGCGGCCTGTAGTTCGCGGTGGGCGTTGCGCTGGCCGGCCTGCTGGCTGACTTCCAGTCCTTTCCGGAACGTTTCTTCGGCTTGGGCGGGCTGCCCCCTTTCGGCGTACAGCTTGGCGGCGTGGTAGTACGTGCCCACGTACCCGGGGTGTTCGGTCAGCAGCTTTTCGTAGTAGAAGAGGGCTTGGGCGGGGTCGGTGGACCGGTACTCGGTAGCCAGGGCGTACAGGGTAAACGGGTCATTGGGGTCTTCTTGCCAGAATTGGAGCAGTTGTTCGAGTCGGGAGAGGGCCATTTATTCAACTACCATGTTTTTATAGGCGATCCAGCTCATGGCTTCGTCCACGTTGTCGAAGACTCCGAGTTCGTAGGGGCCGGCGGGCGGATTTTGGGTGAGCAGGGCGGAGAAAGGGTCTACGGTCTGGTCGGCGGCGGCGATGTGGGCCACGTACTTGACGCCCCCGGCCAGCGCCTGCCGGAGCCAGTGTTCGGCGATCTTGCTCAGGTTTTCGGCGTCCATCTGGGCAATGCCCCGGCAATCGTGGATCACGTTGGAACAGGCCGTTTTTGCCAGCACATCGAGGGCGCTGTGGTAGCCCTTTTCCAGGTCCGCGTCCGAAATGTTCCCCTGCCAGGTCTGGTACGTCAGGTCCCGAAACCCATTGTACCGGATCGAGCAGTAATGCGCTTGATCTTGATTCAGGAGTACGGTATTGATGAGGAGATGACGCATAAAAATGGAGAGAGGGTCAAAAATGGGTGGGAATGGCGGAAAACCGTACGCAGTAACCTTTTATTAAAGGTAACACATCCCCGATATAAATGCAACAATCCATCCCGCAAATCTGCCCTAACCAAACAATATTCTGTAGACAACGCGCATCATCCCGGTTATGGCCCGGCGGGCAAGCCCCGGATATTCATTTCCGGATATTAAATACGATTAGTTGGGGGAAAAAACCGGGTTAGCTATATTTGCGGCGGTTGCGGAAGCGTTATTTCCCGGCCAAAATTTGGGAAAGTAAAGCGCCAGCCCATCTCCCGCCCGCTGCCCGTAACCCGTTTTCGATCGTTAACCCGCTAAAGGAACCGCATGAAAATTCTCGTTTGTATTACGCACGTACCCGATACCACCGCCAAGATTTCCTTCACCGACAACAATACCAAGCTCAACAAAGCGGGGGTACAGTACATCATCGGCCCTTACGATGACTACGCCCTGGCCCGCGCCGTGGAGTTGAAAGAAGCGCAGGGCGGTACGGTGACGGTGGTGAACGTGGGTGAAGCCGACACCGAACCCACCATCCGCAAGGCCCTGGCCATCGGCGCCGACGACGCCATCCGGGTCAACGCCTATCCATCCGACGCCTTCTTCGTGGCGACCCAGATTGCCGAGATTGCCCGCAAAAACAACTACGACCTCATCCTGATGGGCCGCGAGTCCATTGACTTCAATGGCGGACAGGTGCACGGCATGGTCGGCGAATTGCTCGGGCTGCCCTCGGTGTCGCCGGTGATGCAACTCGACGTGACGGGGAATACGGCTAAGGTGGCCCGCGAAATCGAAGGCGGCAAGGAACACCTGGAAGTGAAACTGCCCTTCGTGGCCGGCTGCCAGGAACCCATTGCCGAGTGGAAAATTCCCAACATGCGCGGCATCATGTCGGCCCGCACCAAACCCTTGCAGGTGATTCCGCCGGTTGCGGTGGAAGAACACACCACGGTGAAGCAGTTTGAACTGCCCCCGGCCAAAGGTTCGGTGAAGATGATCCCGGCCGACAAGGCCGAAGAACTCATCAGCCTGCTCCGCAACCAGGCAAAAGTGCTGTAAGCCACCAAGTACCCTTTAAAATCAAGAAAATGTCCGTACTCGCATTCGTTGAAATAACCGATAAATCCGTTCGCAAATCATCGCTGGAAGCCGTGGGCTACGCTGCCCACCTGGCCGGCATGTTGAATACCACCGCCACCGCCGTAGCCATCGGCGAGGTGAGCGGCGACGAACTGGCCGCCCTGGGCAAGCTGGGGGCGCAGAAAGTGCTGCACGTGGGCGAAAGCCGCCTCAACGAAGGCAACATCCAGGCGTACGCCTCGGTGCTGGCCCAGGTTGCCGGCCGGGAAGGCGCCGACGTGGTGGTACTGGCCAAGTCGTCACTTGCCGACTCGGTAGCCGCCCGCCTGGCCGCCAAACTGAACGCCGGCCTGGCTGCCAACGCCGTGGACCTGCCCGACCTTTCAGCCGGGTTTGCCGTGCGGCGGAGCATTTA
>CADCTQ010000104.1 GCA_902805615.1 uncultured Cytophagales bacterium | reverse complement strand
GTGCTCGAAGCCAAATTGAGGGAATTTGAGGACTTCTAGCCCGTACACCGCCCCTTCTCCATCGCAATACTTGTGACTCATGGTAAGGCACCAGGGCCACCTGCCTGCCTGCTTGACCGGTAGCGGTTCTATAACAACCCCTTCTTCCGGGCAGTCACGCTAAATCACTCCGCGCAACCCGGCGCGGAACAACCAGCTTACCTCTCGTTTTCCTAGAAGATTAACAATCATAGGCTTTGCAAGTACCCTGGTACGCAAAGACTACGGGACACGCTTATTAAAAATTTTACTTAATTTAATATTTTTATTACCGGTTGCATTAAAATATATAAAGCGGGAACATGCCGATGAATATGCTTGATTTGTGTAAAAAGAAAATGAAAACAGGGCCAGTAATAATGAACGGTACGCCGGAAATCCGGTGCCGGAGTATACTGACCCAAATCCGGTGTTAAGCCGTAGATCGTATGTTTTTGAATTGTTGCAGCCAGTTCAGGGCCTCCGATTCGTCGGTAAACAGCCGGGTGGGAATTTCGGGCTTGTCAATGAGGATAAAAAAGTTTCCCAGCACCTTCTGCAACTGATTGCTCACTAAAAAAGCACCTGCGCTTACCAAAACCGTACTCTCGGGACTAGCTAAAAATGCCCTTGCCTCTTTACTCAAATGTTTCACCTTCCGGCCATCGGAAAGCATGGGGTAAGCAACGTTACCGCACAGCTTCACCCTTTCATCTACACCTCTTTGGACGATCTCCAGGTTGATGTTTTCGGCGAAGGCTTTCACGTGAAGCACGTCACTTTCAATCCACAATTTCCAATGTATGTTGATGAAGTAATCAGTATGCATGTAAGGAAGCGGTTTCGGGTACCTTGTAAAGATAATGACTTGAACTCAATTCAAATTACATCCTTTCAATTTTAAAAGCAAAAAGCCATGGGGAAAAAACACCAATACCAACTGCTGATCCAAAGCATCAACGAAATATCAACCATAGCCCGCGAAAGAGGGGTGGCGCACCTGAATACCGAAGACCACGAGCTCAACGGCAGGCGGCTTACCATCCGGGGGAAAGAACTGTTGCACTTCGGCTCCTGCGGTTATTTGGGCCTGGAGATGGACGACCGGCTCAAAGAAGCGGCCATAGACGCCATCCGGCGGTACGGCACGCAGTTTTCTTCTTCCCGCACCTACGTGCAGTTCACGCTGTACCAGGAGTTGGAAGAACTGCTGGGACAAGTCTTCGGCACCCCTGCCCTCATTGCCTCAACCACTTCCCAGGGCCATCATGCCGTGATGCCTATCGTGGTGGAAGACGCCGATGCGGTGATTCTGGACCAGCAGGCCCACGTTTCCATGCAGGATATTACCTCCAAGCTCCAGGTACGGGGCATCCCCACCGCCCTGGTGCGGCACAGCAATCTGGGCGAACTGGAAAAAAAGATCATCGAACTGGCCCCCCGCCACCAGCGAATCTGGTACTGCCTCGACGGCGTGTATTCGATGTACGGCGATCTGGCCCCGGTCCGCGAGTTGTACCAGTTGATGGACAAGTACCACCAGTTTCATCTGTACGTTGACGATGCCCACGGCATGAGCTGGGCCGGGCCGCGGGGTTCCGGCTACACGCTGAGCCAGGTTCCCCTGCATCCCCGGATGATCCTGGGGACTTCCCTGTCCAAGGGTTTTGCTTCAGCCGGGGCCGCATTTGTAATTCCCGACCAGGAACTTTACTGGCGCGTGAAGAATTGGGGCGGTTCTTTTACCTATTCCGGGCCCCAGCAGCCGGCTCTCGTAGGGGCCTCCATTGCCTCGGCCAGAATTCACCTGTCGGATGAGATCCGGCAGCGTCAGGAAAGCCTGGCTTCCCTGGTCCGCTACTGCAACGATCAGATGAAAGCCTACGGTTTGCCCGTAATCATGCCTTCGGACAGCCCCATTTTTTTCGTGGGCCTGGGTCTCACCCGCGTCGGCTACAACATGGTCAGCCGCCTTTTGCACGAAGGGCTGTACGTGAACCTGGGCATTTTCCCGGCCGTACCGGAAACCTGTACCGGCATCCGGTTCACCGTTACCCTGCACCACACTTTTGCCGACATTGACCGGCTGGTGGAAAGACTCGCCTACCACTTGCCCAAAGCACTTCAGGAAGAGGGACGCTCGGTCGAGGACATTCAACGCGCTTTCCGCTCCGTATACCGATCGAGGGAGAATGACCGGAGCGAATCGAAGGACAAGTCTCCCGCTCCCGTTGAAGTAAAGCGGCCCGCGCTCATCCTGCAATCCACCAACACCATTCGTGACCTGGACCAGTCGCTCTGGGACAGCCTGCTGGGCAGCAACGGCTCCTTCGACGCCACCAACCTGGCCTTGATGGAGGAAAGTTTCCGGGACAACGACCGGCCCGAGGACAACTGGACTTTTCATTACTACATCATCAAGGACTCGGCGGGCAAACCCGTCGTTGCCACGTTTTTTACTTCTACGATCATCAAGGATGACATGCTCGCCCCGGCTTTCATCTCGCGCAAAATTGAAGAAAGACGCCAGGAAGACTTTTACTACCTCACCTCCCGCTGCCTGTTGATGGGCTCGCTCATTACGGACGGGGAGCATCTGTACGTAGACAAATCGCATCCCGACTGGAAAAATGCGCTGATGCTTCTGCTCGACCAGGTGTGGGCTGAACAGGACAGATTACAGGCAAACGCCCTTTTTCTGCGCGACTTTGCCCCCGATGATCTGCAATTGCGGGACTTCTTCATTGACCAGGGGCTGGTAAGCATCCAGACGCCGGATGCCCACATCGTCGAGAATCTCCGGCACGATTCAATCGAGGATTACCTGCAAAAAAACCTGAAAAGCCAAAGCCGCTACCGCGTCCGCAAAGACGCCCTGGAAAAGTCGGAGTGGTTTGACGTTGCCCGGGTTGAGCAGGCTTCTCCCGAAGAGGCAGATCACTTGTACGCCTTGTACGAGAATGTGCACAGCCGGAACCTGGAGATCAACACCTTCAAATTGCCCAAAAAACTGTTTGCCAACATCCTGGCTTCCCCGCACTGGGATGTAATTACAGTGGCGTTGAAACCGCAATACAATTCCCTGAACAAGCGCAACCCGGTGGCCATGTTCTTTTCCTACCGGAACGCAAACTACAATCCCGCGATGCTCGGCCTCGACTACGACTACCTGGAAAAAGTTAATTTGTACAAGCAGGTGCTGTTGCAGGTGCTCAACCGGGCCTTGCAGTTGAAAAGTGGAAAGATTTACCTGGGCCTGACCAATTCGGTCGCCAAAAGAAAGTTTGGCGCGGCGGTCAAGCCGCAGGTTGTTTACATGCAGTCGAAAGACAACTTCAAGTTGTCGGAGTTGTTTATGGAAAACGCTTTGTAGTACGCCATGGGTGCGACCGCTTCCCCTACAGATGCCACCCTTTCGCCAGGATGGCATCTGTGTTTACTGCCGGAAGCATGGTGCCGGCGTCGCGTCAACTCAACTGCCGGAACGCTTCGGCAAAGTACCCCATCTGCTCGGGCGTGCCCATGCTCACGCGGCACCACTGGGCGTTGTTGAACTCCCAGTACCGTACGCCCACGCCCCGCTTCATCATCTCCTCGGTAAACTTCTTCCCGTTCATCTTCAGCGGGAACAGCACGAAGTTGGCGTGCGACGGCACGTACTCGTACCCTTCGTCCTTGAGCGTTTTGCAGAGAAACGCTTTGGATTCGGCGTTTTTGACCCGGGCGTAGTCGCGGAACCCGGCGTCCTGCAGGCTGGCCATGGCGCCGGCCATCGAAGGCGACGACGTATCCCAACCGCCCGAACAGTATTTTTCGAGTTCCTTGATGGCGGCCGGCTGGGCCACCAGGTAGCCCACGCGCAGGCCGGCAAAGGCGTGCAGTTTGGAAAAGGTCCGGGCCACCATCACGTTCTGGCCCTTCCGCACGCAGTCCACCACCGAGTGCCGGGCGGGGTCGTCGGTGTAGTCAATGTAGGCTTCGTCCACGAACACGGGCTTTTTGCGCGACACGGCCTCGCAGAAGGACTTGAGCCGCCCGGGGCTGACGATGGTGCCGGTGGGGTTGTTGGGGTTGCAGAGGTACACCAGGCTGGTTTTGTCGGAAACCCGCTTTTCCATCGCGTCCAGGTCGTGGGCGTAGTCCTTGTCGAGGGGCACCTTGTCCCAGCCGGCGCCCAGGCCCCCGGCGGCTTCCATGAGCCAGGTGTACGACGGGTCGGCCGACAGGATGCTGCCGCCGCGGCTGCTCAGGCTGTAGTGCAGGGCGGCGGCCAGCAGCAGTTCCGACGAGCCGGCCCCCAGCAGGATGTTCTCCTCCTTCACCCCTTCGGTTTTCGCAATCAGGCTCACCAGTTGGCGCATGGCCATGAACGGGTACTGGTGGCAGTCCTTGAGCGAATCGGTAATGGCCTTTTTGGCTTTCTCGGAGGGGCCGAAGGGGTTTTCGTTGGCAAACAAACGGGCTTTCAGGGGCGGGGCATCGGCAAACAGCCGGGCTTCGTACTGCCGGGCCAGCAGTTGCCGGCGGCCGGCCGCATCGCGGGCAAACGTACGGAAGGAAGGGGTGCCGAAAGCCACCCCGGTGGCCAGGGCGGCGCCCGACTTGAGCCAGTGACGGCGGGTAACGGATGAGGACATACAGCGGGCGGGTTTGTACGCGTGAGGAATCATAAATGTACTCACGGCCCGCGCTACTTGCAATGGCGAAAGGGAAATTTAC
>CADCTQ010000103.1 GCA_902805615.1 uncultured Cytophagales bacterium | reverse complement strand
TCCATTTTAAATTAAAAAGATCATGTCACGACTCATCAATGGTTTGCACCACGTAACGGCCCTGGCCGGTGGCGCGCAGAAAAACGTAGACTTTTACGCCGGCATCCTGGGCCTGCGCCTGGTCAAAAAGACCATCAACTTCGACGCCCCCGACGTGTACCACCTGTACTACGGCGACGAAAACGGCAACCCGGGCTCGATCATGACGTTCTTCCCGTACGGCCAGATTGCCCGCGGACGCAAGGGCACCAACCAGCTCACCTACACGGCCTTCTCCGTTCCCACCGCTGCCCTCGGCTACTGGATGGACCGGCTCACGGCGCACCACATCGCGTTCGACAAGCCGCAGAAGCGGTTCAACGAGACGTTCCTGCGCTTCGAGGACCACGACGGCCTGGGCATCGAACTGGTGGCCAACGACGAAGACACGCGCAGCGGCTGGAACAACGGCGTGATTGACCCGGCGCTGGCCATCAAGGGCTTCCACGGGGTGACGCTGCACGAAACCCGCGGCGAACCTACCCTCAAGCTCCTCACCGGCCTGATGGAGCACCGCGTGGTGACCGAAACGGAAGGCCGGTACCGGCTCCAGGCCGGCGACGGCGGCCCGGGTACGTACGTGGACATGATCGTGACGCCGGGCAACCTGCGGGGCATGCAGGGGGCGGGCACGGTGCACCACGTGGCCTTCAGCACCGACAGCGACGAGACGCAGCTCGAAATCCGGGAGCGGCTCGAAGAAGGCGGAATGAGCGTAACGCCGGTGGCCGACCGCAACTACTTCCATTCCATCTACTTCCGCGAACCGGGCGGCGTGCTGTTCGAGGTAGCCACCAATCCTCCGGGCTTCGCCATTGACGAAAAGCCGTCCGAACTCGGCACCAAACTGATGCTGCCCGAGTGGTACGAGCCGCGCCGCGCCGCCATCGAAGCGGGCCTGGAGCGGATCGAATTGAAAAGGGTCTGAAGAAAGACCGGCGCTTGTCAATAACAAGCCAGCACTTACGCAGCCATTGGGGCAGCAATAATGAATGACGTGTGATGAGGGCAGTGGCGCAAGTCCCGTAGGGACGAAATATGGGTAGAATACGCATACCCCTCCTCACGGCCAGTCCCGTAGGGACGAAATATCGGTAGTCCGTAACGCCGCAACGGGTGCGTACTTGTTGGTTATGCGGTTGCCTGACCAATATTTCGTCCCTACGGGACTGGTACACATATCATTGAGGCGTGTTCTACCCATATTTCGTCCCTACGGGACTGGTGCACGAACGGATAATCGCATTTTCTACCCATACTTGGTCACTACGATTACCGCTCCTACTCTCTTGTGTAAGTCCTAACCTGAAACTTGACCGGCAGTTTGTTGCAAAAAATCCGCTCCACTCGGGTCAGGTCTTCCCCTGGCAGGGTTTTCCATAAATTGGGTTGAAACACACGCAATATTTTCAGATTCACTAGGGTTTTTGCGCCCTTCCGCATCTTATCCCACGGCAAGCCGCTCACGGTGATAAATTGTACTTCCCACCACCGGCGCGAAAACCCTGTTGAACTGCTATAAAAACTGACCATCCATGAAATTGAAACCCCAAGTGCTGTTCCTGCTGCTGATTTCCCCTTTTCAGACTGGCTGGTCGAGCCCCCCGGGAAGCGAAGATTTGCGACTCTGGTACAAGCAACCCGCCACGGTTTGGATGCAGCAAGCCCTGCCCATCGGCAATGGCAGAATGGGCGCCATGGTTTTTGGCGGCGTCGCCGAGGAGCGCATTCAATTCAACGAAAAATCAGTCTGGTCGGGTAAAATCAACAGCAACCGGAATGCGGACCTGATCAGGAACATGCCCCGGATCGGGGACTTACTAGCCCAGGGAAATGTGTTACGCGCCGATTCCATTTACAAACACAGCGGCTACCTGAAATTCAACGGAGCCACTTCCGTGGATGATTTCGGCACGTACCAACCCTTCGGGGACATCAAACTGAAGTTTCAGGACCACGGCGGCACCGTACAAAACTACCGCCGCGACCTGAATCTCTCCAAAAGCACGGCCGGGGTTGAATACACGGTCAATGGCGTGCGGTACACCCGGACGTATTTTTGCAGCTACCCCGGCCAGGTAATGGTCGTCCAGTTGTCGGCCAGCCAGCCCGGACAATTATCCCTGGAAGTTGAAGGGCTCATGCCGCACGCGCCGGCGGGCCAGGTTACCGTGGACAAGCAGTTTGACCTGTTGTTCAGCGGCAAAATGCCGGAAAGCGGACTCGTGTACGACGCCAGGCTGCGCATCATCACCAATGGCACCCGGAGCGTGGCCGGCACAAGTGGCGTGAAAATCACCAAGGCAACCACCATTACCCTGATCCTTGCCGCGAACACCAATTACCAGATGAAATGGCCGGAGGTGTTGAGCACGGCGAGTCCGGCCGCCTTGTGCGCCGGCCAGGTAAACGCCGCCGCCAAACTTTCGTACGACCAATTGCTCAACACCCACGTAAGCGACTATTCCCGGTTATTTGCCAACGTACAATTTGGGCTAGCCGATTTGTCGCAAAGCAAAACCCTGCCGACTGATGAACGCCTGGCTGCCTACCAAAAAAACAACCTTAGCAAGGATCAACCCCGCGACCTGGGGCTGGAAGTGCTGTTGTTCCAGTACGGCCGCTACTTGCTGATTTCCGCTTCCCGGGGCAACACGCTGCCCGCCAATTTACAGGGGCTCTGGAATGACAGCCCTGCCCCGGTCTGGCGCAGTGATTACCATACCGACATCAACTTGCAGATGACCTACTGGCCGGCCGGACCCGCAAACCTGGAAAGCACCTTTGCCCCTTTGGTGAAGTACATTGATTTTCTACGCCCGCCCGGCCGGGTCACGGCCCGGGAATATTACCGGGCCAACGGGTTTTTCATTCAACTCTATACCAATCCCTGGGGCTATGCCGGTCCGCGGTGGCTTTGGACGGGAGCCGCCGGCTGGCTTTGCCAGAATTTGTACGACCAGTTTCTTTTCTTCGGCAACACCAATTACCTGAAGCAGGAAGCGTACCCGATCATGAAGGAAGCCTGCCGGTTCTATTTAGGCGTAATCAGACCCTATCGAGGCGGCAAGCTGGCCGTGGTACCCGGCGTTTCGGCCGAAGTAAATTTCGTGTACACCGACGGCAAAGACTACCGCTACAGCGCCGGTTCGGCGGGAGACCAGCAGATCGTCCACGATTTATTCACCAATACCATCGAAGCGGCCGGCGTGTTGAACACGGACCCCGGGTTGGTTGATTCGCTTAGATACGTACTGAACAACTTATCCGAACCGGTGAAGCTGACCGGGAACGGCACGGTCCAGGAGTGGATGGAACCCTGGGCGGCCGTGGATACGCTCCACCGGCATCTCACCCATTTGTACGCCCTGCATCCCGGCCGGTTGATCAACCCGGCTGATTCAACCGTGGCCAAAGCCGCCGCCAAAACCATCCTGAAGCGAGGAGCGGGGTATACCGAGTGGGCCACTACCTGGCGAATGCTGATGTGGGCCCGGCTGCTCCGGCCGGAAGCGGCCTATGATCTCTTCAATTTGTTTGTTACCCGGAGCACCAGTGAGAAGGAAGAATACGCGTATGGTCCCGGTTATGCCGGGGTATACGACAATTTGTTGGCATCGCATCCCCCTTTCCAGGTGGATGGCAACATGGGCTTTACGGCGGCCGTCACGGAAATGCTGCTCCAGAGCCACCGCGGAAACTGGCAAAGCGGGTACGAAATTGCGCTGCTGCCGGCGCTGCCCGCTGCCTGGCGCGATGGCAGCATCCGTGGCCTGAAAGCGCGTGGCAACGTGGAAGCCGGGATGCAGTGGAAAAGCGGAAAGCTGGTAAAAGTTTGGCTTGCCAGTCCGGCCGATAAAGAGATAACCGTAACCTACGGCAGCCTGAAAAAATCAATCAAGCTGCAAAAAAATAAACCCTTGGTGCTCGACGGCACCTTGAACCGGATCAAACCGTAGCGGGTCCCGGGCAACCCCGCGCCCCGCAACGACGCGCAGCCCATCCACAACCCGAACATCGGGCATCGAACATCGAACCTCCAACATCGAAAAAAGACAAACCTCATGGCAACATCCTCCCCCCTGCACCGCACCGACCACCTCCAGACCTGGGGCGTACCGGTGGCGGAAGCCCGGAAAGTAATGATCATGGTCCACGGCCGGGGCGCCGACGCCCGCGACATCCTCCAACTGGCCCCGTACCTGGAAACGACAGACGCGGCGTTCCTGGCCCCGCAGGCCACGGGCCACAGCTGGTACCCGTACTCGTTCCTGGCGCCCATCGCCGACAATGAGCCGGGCATCTCCTCGGGCCTGGCCGTGCTCAAAGAACTCGTGGATGCGCAACTGGCGGCGGGCTTTGCCCCCGAACAGATTTACCTGCTGGGCTTCTCGCAGGGCGCCTGCCTGGCCCTGGAGTTTGCCGCCCGCAACCCCCGCCCCTATGGCGGCGTGTTCGGCCTGAGCGGCGGGCTGATCGGTCCGCCCGGCACCCCGCGCAACTACCCCGGCAATTTCGGCGGCGCCCCGGTGTTCCTGGGGTGCAGCGACGTGGACAGCCACATTCCCAAAGCCCGGGTGCTCGAAACGGCCGACGTACTCACGCGGATGGGCGCCGCCGTCACCACCCGCCTCTACCCCAACGCCCCGCACACCATCCTCGAAGACGAAATCGAAGCCGTGCGATCAGGATTCTCAGGATGATCTGAACCTTGATGGGCTTGGTGAAAGGATGACCAGGATTAGATTGGGATTTGGGTGGGGATAAGATTTGGAGTGGATGGGGATTGAAAGGATAGGGTTTAAACCCTATCCTACGGATGGTAGCATCAAGTTCTCCAACCTGGCTGGCCTGGTACGGGGCTGATGAGAAGCGGTACCGGATGGTCAAAGCGGCAGCAATATCCGTAGGATAGGGTTTAAACCCTATCCTACTTTCAATCCCTATCCTGGTCATCCTTCCATCAAGTAAATCAAGGTTCAGACCCTTAATCCTGGTCATTTTTTGAACCAACCGGTGCATTGTTTGTTAGACAAGAAAACGCGGGCCGCCGCCAACGGACGGCTCTTCACCCGAACTTCCTACAGATAGGTTTACAGCATGAACATTGCGATCATTTCGGCCAGCACGCGCCTGGGAAGGCAAACGCACAAAGCCGCCCTGGGTTTGCAGAATTACCTGCAACAGTTTGAGCACCTGCAACCCGTGCTGGTGGACTTGCTCGAATACAAGATTCCCCTCTTCGAAGAAACCCTTTCGCGGCACCCCGACCCGGCCGATACCCTGCGGGAACTGGGCGCCCTGCTGGGCCGGGCGGATGCCATGCTGTTCGTAACGCCCGAGTACAACGGCAGCTACTCGCCGGCCCTCAAGAACGCGGTGGACCACTTCAACAAGCCCGAGTTTGCCCGCAAGGCCATCGGCATCGTGACCGTCACCACCGGGGCGATGGGCGGCGTACGGGCGGGCCTGGCCCTGCAACACCTCATCCTGGCGTTGTTTGCCTACCCCACGCCCCAGATGCTGCTCGTGCCGGGCGTCCAGACCAAGTTTGACGAGGCGGGCAACCTGCTCGACCCAACCTTCGAAAAGAGCATCGCCAGCTTCATGAAAGAGTTCCTCTGGCTGGCCGAAGCCGTGCACGAGAAGAAAAAGAACGAAGTAGTGGTTAAGTAGTCGTAAGTCCAGCGTCGTAAGTCGTAAGTGGGATCGGGAAGGAATATGCTGCCTTGAGACGGAGAAGACCTTGTTCGAACAGAGCCGTAAGCCGTACCCGCAGACGATTCCTTCGCGATCCACTTACGACTTACGACGCTGGACTTACGATTTTCCCTCCAAAATCCCTTTCAGCGCCGCCAGGTATTTCTTCATGGTGGCTTTCGTGTAGAAATGGACGATGAACCGGGGCAGGCCGAAGCCGAGTCCGTGCTTCACCACGCGGGGGTCGAAGGCCAGCCGGTACGTGACCCGGGTACGGCCCCCGGGCAGCGGTTCCACCGTCCGGGTGTTGCGGGACCAGTACGGACTGGCCGCCGTGCTTTCGCTGGTGACCGACTGGCCCGGCAGCAGGGTCACGCATTGCAGGGGGGAAACGTGCCGCGGCACTTTTTTCGACAGGAAAGATGTTTCCGTGACCAGCGTTTTTTCCCGGACCGACGGCGTGCTCAGTTGCACGTCTTTGATCTCGGCGCGCCACTGCGGGTCGTTGGTGTAGTTGGCGAGGTAGTCGAACACCGTTTGGGGCCTGGCGGTGATCTGGATGGTTGCCGTAATGTCAATGGGTCGCATACGAAAAGGTTAATGTATCTTTTGCTGATGGTGCGGTAAGGACTTCTGCATGGGCAGTGATGGGTTAGCAGTGTTGGATGATCCAGTGACCGCGTTCGGTTGGGGAACCGATTGGCATATGTTGCGCCAAACCGCTGCACCCGGGCAGGTTCTTTCCTGGAAGCCTGCCGCTACGCGCTGGGCATGATGGTGTTGCCGGGAATGGCGCGCAGCTGCCATACTCATTTCTTCCTTCCCGGCTTGGCGGCATTCTCCGCCACCCGGAACTGCACGATCCTGCGGACCAGGTCCAGCGGCAGCGGCTGGTCGAGGGGAAACTGCACCGACCCCTTGGCGCCCTTGTAGCCCGACAGCGCCTCCCTGAAGGCTTCGATGCCGGAGGGCGTCGGGTAGAACCCGACGTGGGTTTTGTAGCCCGCAAAGTACACCAGGCTGCCGTTGTAGGTGTACGCGGGCATGGCGTACCTGATGGATTCTTCGGCCTCCGGGGCGGCTTCCCGCACGGTCTGCCGCATTTGTTGCAGCAGTTCCGCAATGGCCGCGGGAAAACCGGCAATGTACGCATCAACGTTTCCGGGAACAGTCGTTTTCATGTTTCGGCTTTGATCTGTGGTCATAAGGGGTTACGCCAAACAGCCGGGCGTAGGGTTCACCGGCACGGAGCGGACATCTTCGGGAATGTCGGCAACCCCGCGAACACACCGGACGAAAGGCGTTTACGCGAGGATGTGAAAGGGCACTTCGCTCCTGCTCGCACGGTACTGCTTGGGGGTGATGCCCGCGTACAGTTTAAAAATGCGGCAGAAATGGGATTGGTCGTAGAAACCGGCCAGGTAAGCCACTTCGGTAAGTGAAAGGTGCGGCGCGTGCATGAGCTTGACGGCGTGCATGAACTTCTTGTAGACGACCAGTTCTTCGGCCGAAACGCCGTACAGGCTGTGTACCAGCCGGTTGAGGTGCCGGGAAGAGTAATATACCTCCCCGGCCAGGCTGTCCACCGACTCGAAAGGCTCGACCTGGTCGGCCAGAAACAGGCTGCATAGCTTCTGGGACCGTCCGCCGTCGGGCTGCGTGAGTGCCGGGAAGTGTTGCTCCACGCGTTGCACCCGCTCGGCAAACGAGGCGGCTTCGATCAACTGGTGCCACAGCGTCTTGAATTCGGGCTTGATGAGGGTGAGGTCAATCGTCTTGTCCTTTGCTTCGGCCGGCGTGATGCCGAGCAGGCGGTGTACCATGTGGGGTTGCAGTTGGATGCCGAAAAGGTGTTGCCGGCCCACGTACGTCGCCCGGACCACGTGCGTATTGAGGCCCTGGATGAAGCACGGCGGCGCCAGCATCACGGTGTGGGTGTGGGGCAGCACCCCGTGGATGGTGCCGGTAAAGTTGAAGATGATCTCGACGATGCCCTGCGGCAGGATGGTTTCGTGAACGTCGCGGTGGCCCAGTACTTCCCACATCGCCGTGACGTACCCGCGGAGCCGGGCGTTGGTGGGCAGGTGAAGGTGCGTTTGCATGGCGTGAATGGGATGGCCCGATTGCCGGGACAGTGTTACGAACGGGCCTTACGGGCCGTCATTTTTTCCAGTTTTGTCTTCCCCGAATTGCCCGTTCAGCCCGTTGGGTTGGCAGCCAATTGCATGGCCGGCGGCCCGGCCTTATCCGCAGTTTGATATAAAGTTAATGTCGATCAGCCTGCGCTTCCGGTCAAAATGCAATATGACCTTGGCGCCCAGCGTCACCCCTTCCAGGTCCCTGCCCCTATCGAAGTCCCGCTTGATTTGACTCGCCGTCTTTCCCGAATCGTTGCGGTAGAGGTGGGATTCGTAGAAATAGATGAAAAAGGTATCCCCCCGGGCTTTATCCCGCTGGTCGGGGGCGCCCAGCAATGCTTCCACTTCGCGGGTCGTTTTGCCGATCATTAGCCCTATTTTGCGCATCAGCTTTCCCCGGTGCCCCTTCATGCCCAGCGTATCCTGCCTCCAGGCCAGCGAGGCAGCGGCAATGTCCGCCCCTTCCGCCCGCGTTTCCTGGGCCGTACCGGCAGTGGGCAGCAAGCACGCCACCGCAACCAGCAGTGTGTATAAAATCTTGGTGTCCATCGAATAGGCTTCTCCCCAATATATAATGGTTATTTCGCGTTAGCTCTCTTTCGCTGTCATTCCCGGAGGGAATCTTGGCAGTTATCGTCAGCCAATGCCTGTCACCACGAAGATTCCCTCCGGGAATGACAGCGAGGGGAGGATGTGCCGAAATACCTGTCTACTTTCTTTGCAGTGTATTGATGTGTGTTTACTTGGGCATAACCGGGGGGTACCAACCGGTGCTGTGGCCTCCCGGGATGGCTTTGCAGTGAGGCGGCCCGGTGATTGGCGCCGGCGGTGTTGCCCCGCCGTAGTCTATCTTTCGCTGATCTCTATCTGCTTGTCCTTGTGCGTTTCCAGAAACTGAATCAATTGCTGTAAATCTTCCTTTTCCGGCTGATCGAACGCCTGCCCTGCCGGTGGCTCAACCATGCTGATGGCCACAATGGTATCCGCTAAATCGGGTATGAGCGATGCTTGCCGTTCAATATCCTGAAATCCGATGCACTCATTCCAAGCCTTGAGGATTTGGATGTAAGGGCTTTGCTTTCGCTGCCAGTTGTCAAAAAGCCGGTGCGCCAGCCATTCAAACTCATATTTGCGCATTATGAAACTTTCCGAATCCTCCCGCGTGCGAAAGACCACCTCATCATCGAAAGCCCCGTAAGGCGGCATTTCTTTGGCTTTCCTGGTATAATACACTTTCGCCATGCAAGGGGTTTGTTCATTTCCGTGGCAGGCGACAGGCAAGTAGCCATTGTTATCCTTCTGAATCAGGCTTCTCTCGCAGCACGATGAAATTAAACCCTAAATGCGCCTGCTCTTTACGTTCAAGTAGTGACGACCGTATTAGGCATCTTTTCCTTTTTTCGACAGCAGTTCCCGCGCCGGTGTAAGCTCCTTTTTGCCTTCCTGGTACGCCTTCACTTCTTTCAGCGAAGCTTTAAGGTCTTCCATGACCGGGGATAGCTTTTCGCCTTTGGCCGCCTTCTTGGCCGGCGGAGTGGTTTTGATCTTTATGCCTTTTATGCCCTTTAATCTTTCCAGGGCCTGCTCGGCGGCGGCCTCCGTCCGGGCGGTGATTACGATTTCCATGCGTTTCTGATCATCAGGTAAAATGCACCAAAGACTTAATGAGCACTACTTATTGGCCACCGTCAGGCCGGGCCAGTCGTCGGTGCGGAAGGGCACGGCGGGCAGGCCCTCGCGGTTGTACACGTTGCCGTCGGGGTTGTTGCTCCAGGCGTAGCGCACGGCCACCGGGTTGGGCACCTCGTCGCTGTAGAGGATCAGGTCGTTGCCGTCGGTATGGCCCCGGGCCCACACGAACTTCTTGTCGGCGCCCGCCACCGCGAAGCCCCGCACGTAGCCGTACTTGTCCTTCACCACCAGGCCCGAGCCCACGTTGGCGAATTTCACCCGCACCTTGTTACCCTCCACCGTCATGGACTGGTAGGTGGGACCGGCATGCACGCCCTTTTCGCCGTAGGCCACCTTGCGGGCCGCCGCGGCCAGGCGCAATCCCACGTCCTGCTTGTTGCGGGGGTGAATGTCTTCGGGGTCGCCGATGTCAATGGTGACGGCCATGCCCGTGTTGGGCAACGCCAGCGTCATGGCCTGGGCTTCGCGCAACTCGGCCCATTCGTAGTCGGCCGGCTGGTCCTTGTCGTGCATGAAGTTGGCCAGTTGCACGAAAAGGAACGGGAAGTCGTAGCCCCAGCGGCTCCGCCAGTCTTTGATCACCGCCGGGAACAGCGTGCGGTACTGGTAGGCCCGGCCGGCGTTGCTTTCGCCCTGGTACCAGATGGCCCCCTTGATGGCGTAGGGCACCAGCGGGGCGATCATGGCGTTGTAGAGCGTGGCGGGTGCATTTTGCAGGTCCGTGGCGAAGGGCCGCCGGGGCATGGTTTTGGTATCAGACCCCGCCTGGTACTGCCACTCGCCGGCCAGCGGCACCCGCTGCCCGCCGGTCTCGGCGTAGAGTTCGTTCGCATCGCCGTGGATGCCGCCGCCCCCGCCGGTATCCACCACCCGCACGGCAATCACGTTGCGGCCCGCTTTCACCTGCTGGCCGGGCACCGTGTACACGCGCAACGTGTTGTAGCCGTTCGTGCTGCCCACCTTCACCCCGTTGAAAAACGTGGAGTCGGCGTCGTCAATGGCCGCCAGGTGCAGCGTGAGCGGTTTGCCGGCCGCCGCCGCGGGCACGTCAATTTCCTTGCGGTACCACGCCACGCCGTCGTAGTCGGGCAGGCCCCCGGCCCGTTCCCAGAGGCCGGGCAGTTGCATTTTGGGCCAGCCGGCCGCGTCAAAGTCGGCGTCGGCCCAGGTTTTGCCGCCGGGCAGGTAACCGCGGTCCCCGTCGCCGAACGCCTTCAGCCAGGCTTCCCGCTGGACGTTGTACTCCTGCATCTGCCTGGCAAGGTCCGACTTGTCGTTTGCCATTTCGGCCACCTGCTCCCGGAACTCAGGGAAGGCCCGGAGGGCTTCGCCGCTGGCCCAGGCTTCGGCCGGGGTGCCGCCCCACTCGGAAGTGATCAGGCCCACGGGCACCTTGTAGCGCTGGTGCAGGTCGCGGGCGAAAAAGTAGGCCACGGCCGAAAAGTTGCCCGCTGTTGCGGGGCTGCATATTTTCCAGCCGTCGCTCTCCATCTCGGCCTGGGGCCGGAAGGCAACGGCGTTTTTGACGTCAATGAGCCGGATCTGCGGGTAGTCGGCCGCGGCAATCTCCTGCACGTGGTTGTTGACCGTGGACGAGAGGAACCACTCCATGTTCGACTGCCCGGAGGCCAGCCACACCTCCCCCACGAGGATGTTTTTGAGGGCAATCGTATTCTTGCCCTTGATGGTCATTTCGAAGGGGCCGCCGGCCGGTACGGGCGCCAGCGCAACGGTCCACTTGCCGTCCTTGCCGGCCCTGGCCGTCACCTGCTGCGACCCGAACGACACCGTGACCCGTTCGCCGGGACTTGCCCAGCCCCAGAGCGGCAGCCGGGTATTTTGTTGCAATACCATGTTGTCGCCTACCAGTTTGGGCAGGCGTACCTGGGCGGTCAGGGCACTGCCCGCCCCGAGGGCCAGCAGTGCAAGGGCAATCAACCATCTCTTCATACGGAGGGATACGTGAGCTTTTAAGGGTGAAACGGGAACCGAATCTTTTGGAGGTAATATAGAAAGATTTGTACTTGCTGCCAACCGGTTACCATTACCCGCCCTCACGTATGCCGGCCCGGCCCCGGTTACCCCCGTTTCCGTCCCGGCGGCCCTTCCCGGGCCCTTTTGGCGTTTGCCCCCGGCCCGCCCCGGCCCGGGCGTTTTTCACATTTGCGCCTAAACCTTAGGTGTCTCATGTTCAGGACCTTTTCGAAATTTTTTTGTGCCGCGTCTTGAACAATTTCGAAAATCCGTTGGCAGCGGGCCAGGAAGGGCGGCGTATGAAAAAAGAACGGCGCCCGTTACCCGGCCAACGGCCCGCCCAACCCACTTCCACAACCTACGCCGACTCGCCAAACCGGCCGTTTACCCCGGTCCGCCGGGTTGCCCCGCGTAATGAAAAGGCCGCCGGAGCCATATTCATTTTCCATTTTCGATTGTCCATTGATTTATACGACCAGCATGAAAAGAATCATTTACCTGCTCAGTCTCCTGTTCCCGGCGTGCGCCGCGGCGCAGCAGCTCCCGGTTCACAACCAGTTCTTCCTTAACCCGTACGTGATCAACCCCGCCAGCGTGGGGGCGCACGGGCAAGCGGAACTATCCCTCTCGCAACGGCAGCAGATGCACGGCACGGCCAACGCCCCCGTGACCACCGCCATCAACCTGCAAGTTCCCTCGCGGGGCGCCACCGCCTTCGGCATCAACGTGGTGGATCACCGCTACGGGATGCTCGCCAACACCTCCACGCTGGCTACGTTCGGCTACGCCTTTAAACTCGGCCAGGACCACTTCCTGCGGCTGGGCGCATCCGGCGGCATGGGCAAGTACAGCGTAGACCGCAACCGCCTCGAAAGCGAGACCGACTGGTCGCGCATCGCGTCGTTCAACAACAAGTCGTTCGTGGACGCCCAGTTCGGCGTCAGCTACCAGCTCAGGGGCCTCACCCTCGGCCTCAGCGCCCCCACGCTGCTCAACCCGAAAATGGTGAACACCAACGCCGCCGACCCGCTCGACTTCCGCAAGGTGAGTTACTACCTGGCCAACGCCGGCTACCACCTGCAACTCTCGAAGGCGTTTGCCGTGTCGCCGCAGGTGCAGTACCGCTACGCCACCAACTTCCCGTCGCAGTACCAGGCGGTGGGCACGCTGCACCTGGGCAACGTGTGGGCCGGGGGCGGCTACCGCCAGGATGCCGGGCCCATCGCCACGGCCGGCGCCCGGATCAAGGATGCCTTTACGCTGGGCTACGTGTACGAACCCGCCGCCAATGGGCCGGCCGGTGCCGCGCAGGCCACGCACGAGGTAGTGCTGAGCGTACGTTTCGGCCCCAAGAAGTCGCGCAAGGAAGAGGTGGCCGAAGCCCGCGAAACCCGCCAGCAGGAAGATCATAAGAAAGCGACGCAGCAGGCGAAAGAAAAAGCCGCCAAGGAAAAGGCCGCCTCCAAAAAACTCGCCGCCCGCCAGGCTGCCGACGAAAAGGCCGAAGCCAAAGCCGGCCGCGAAAAGGACCGGAAGGAAAAAGCCAGAACGGCCCAGCAGGAAAAGGCGGCCAAAGAAAAGGCGAAGCACCAGCGGGCCCGGGAGCAAAAGGCCGAGGCCAAAAAGGCAAAACGCGAAAAGGAACGCGCCCGCAAGGCCCGCAAGGCCGACAAGGTGCCGTCCCGCAAGCCCGCCACCTCGCAGGTAGCCAGGTTAACGGCCAAGCCCGTCGAGCAGCCCGTGACTGAATCGGTGGTGGCGGCCGGCAAGATGGAAGAGCGGATCGAGGAGCATCACCGCGTGCACCCGCTCGAACTCAAGAAGAGCAACTACGTGGTGGTGGGCAGCTTCAACGTGTTCGACAACGCCGTGCGCTATACCCGCGCCCTGTACGAACGCGGCCTCCGCGCCGACTACCGGTACAGCTCCAAGACCAACCGCTACTACGTGTTCGTGGCGCAGTCGAAGGACGTGGACGAGGCCCGCGCCGAACGTGACCGCACCCGCCAGCTCGTGGGCATCGCCGACGCCTGGGTGCTCATCGTGGAGTAACGGCCGGTACGTAAGGAAGGAATCCGGATGCATTCCCGGCTAGTCGTCGCGCTGGCCGGGAATGCTTTTTTGCAGGCTTTCGGTGGCGATGTATTTCTTGATGAGGGGCAGCAGTTGGGGCAGCAGGTCTTCCACGAAGCCCTTTTCGTACTGCGTCCAGCGGCGCGGATGCCCAAACTGGCACGGTTGCAGGATGCCCCACAACTCGCCGTGGTCGGTGACGTGGGCGTGGATGAGGGCCCGGTGGCCGAAGGTGCGGTTCTCGAACGCCTTGTTGAGCACGTCGGGATCGGCCGTTTCGACGTCCTCCACGAACACCGACGGCTCGTCGGAGAGAGCGGCGGCAAACAGCGGGTCTTCCTGGGGCAGGTCCCCGGTGTCGTCCTGCCATTCGGCCTGGGTCACGTCGGGAATGGATGCGAATTTACGCCAGCAGAAGGCAATGCGGCCCTTGCCGGCGGCCGGGTTGCGGACGTACAGGAAACAGCGGTCGGCGCGCAGCGTTTCGCCCACGTAGCGCACCACCTGCCGCAGCGTGGTCTCGGGCGATTCATCCACCGGAAATAAGGTGTCGAGCGGAGCAATTTGTCTTTCCATCATGGCTTGATATCGGTTACGGAGTGGCCCCGCCCGCCGGCCCCCTTCGGGCAGCCGGTGCGCGGGACAACCTCTCTTTACCATACAACGGATTCCGCCCGGCCGGGTTAAGGCGTTGCCCTCCCGTTTGCCGGCCGTTTTCCCGCCCCGCCCGGGGCCCACAGCGCCCCGCCACGGACGCCGTCGCCCGGCGGCGCCACTTCCGGGGTGACAATCAGCCGGTTACTCCGGCTACCTTCTCCCGCACCGGCCGGGAACGCCGTTGCAGACGGGCCCTAAATTTTTCGTTCACCCGTGCATTTTCGCAAAAAATTGTTCAATTCCGGAATTAAATAGGACAATGCTGGTTTATTTTGGTACCTATCGGGTAGGCGTACTGGTAATAAAGCACGTGGGCAGCAAGAGGTTTGCCTCGGAGACACGGGTTCACGCAAAGGCGCAAAGGAGGAGCGCAAAGGGCGCAAAGAAAATAAACTGAACCGCAAAGGGCGCAAGGCGTACGCGTACCTCTTTGCGTCCTTCGCGTCTCCATTGCGATCCTTGCGGTTCAGTTCCTGTAGGGTCAGGACAGTGGTAATTCCATTTGGATGTTGCACCGCTCGTAGGGCGAAGGGTGGCCGGTCACCTTGCGAAAGCCCAGCTTGTGGTAGAGGTTGATGGCGGGTTGCAGCCGGGTATTGCTTTCCAGGTATACTTTCCCGGCGCCCAGGGACCGGGCCTTTTGGATGGCGGCCCGCCCGAGCAGTTCCCCCACGCCCTTTCCCTGCGCCCGGGGGCTGACGGCCATCTTCGCCAGTTCAAACGTATCGTCGTCGAGCTTGAGCAGGGCCACCACGCCCACGATCTCCGGCCCGTACTGGGCCAGCAGAATGTGCCCGCCCCGGTCGAGGATGTAGGACTGGGGGTTGTCGAGAGAAAGTACGTCTTTTTCCTCCAGCTTGAAGTAGGTTTCGATCCATTCCACGTTCAGCCGCTTGAAGTCCGGCTGGTGGGCCGGCGTGTATTCCAGCAGGCGCACCTCCTTGCTTTCCCGCTCCCGCTTCTTGTTGCGCACCCGTTCCGAAAGGCTTTGCTGCGCAAGCAGGTATTCCGTTTCCTGCATGGATTTCCACAGGTCGTGCTGCATTTGCGCGAGCAGCTCCTCCACGGCGCTGCCTACGTCGGTGGTTTGTTGCTTCAGGGGCGGTACCAGGGCCCGGCCCTTGGGGGTAAGGCACAGGAGCGTGCGGCGCCCATCCCCGTCATCCTTCCGTTCTTCCACCAGTTCCCGCTTCTTCATTTCCTTGACCACCTGGCTCACCGAGGCGTGGGTTTGCTGGATGCGCCCGGCCACCTCTTTGATGCTCAGGCCGCTCTGCTCGGTCAGCACGAAAAAAACCGGGAACCAGCGAGGCTCCAGGCCCACGTTGTAGAGGCTGTAAATGCGGGTTGCTTCTTCGGTAAGCATCTCACCCAGTCTGCGGAGCCGGCTGCCCAAAGCCATCTTCCCCGCCTGGTCATAAAAGTTAATCATAATCTATGCGAGTAATTACGTAAGCACTTACACAAATTAATGATTTCGTTCAAAAAGGTGCAAGTCACTGGCAAATTTTTATTTTAGCGGATATGTATCATGTTCAACTTACACTGCGGACCTTCGCCGGATAAGTCATTGGCTGCTTATCACTGCGAAGTTCCTTTCAGGATGACGGCCAGGGGATGATGTGCTGAAATACCCATTTATTTTGTTAACAATGCCCTAAATCTGTACTGAAACAATGCCCGGCGTGTTACGCCTTAAAAATCCGTACAACGATTCCGTTTTAGGACCCGTTTATTCCATAAGCTGCCCTGCCACATCCACCTTCCATCCCCGCCCGTGCCCATGAAAACCCGCTGGATTGCCGTCCTCCTCCTGCTGGCGTCGCTGCCGCTGCGGGGGCAGACGCCCTTTTTTACGGTACCGGCCCCCATGGGCGTACTCCGGGTGGCCCTGGTGCCGGCGGAAAACGTGACTGCAAGTGACGTTGACGTAGTCAAAAGGGCCCTGGAAAGCTACTACGGGGTGCACGTCACGGTAACGCCGCCCGTCACCCTGGCCGGCCCCTCGGGGGTAAAGGGCCCATCCCAATCCATCCGTACCGGGGCCAGGGGTAGGCAGGTCGTAACGGACTCGACCAACTGGGAAGGCAACCCGTTCACTCCCTTCACGGGCCACGCCGGCCCGGACTTCGACGTGGTGGTGGGCTTGATGGGCTACGGCCTGAGCACGGCCAAGTGGACCATCCGGGGGATCACCACGATGAAGGGCAAGTGCTCGGTGGTTACGACTTACCTGGTGCGGCAACAATCGGCCACGGAGGAGCAGTACCGGTTCCGGCTGGCCAAAGTGGCCCTGCACGAGTTCGGGCACGTCCTGGGCCTCCCCCACTGCGGCGCCGACAACCTGGCCGCGGGCGTGCAACTCCCGGAGTACTCCGGCAAAACAACCACCGTTGAAATCGGTGATCCGCGCTGCCTGATGTTGCAGAGCACCGCCGACGGGGCGCAACTTTACGCCACCACCAACCAGCTGTGCAAGCAGTGCCACGCCAAGATCAAAGCCAACGCCAAACCCGTCTCCTTCCTCCGCCCGTCCCAACCCTAACTGCTCCGGCGCTACGCCTTACCTACCCGCATGAACACTTCCCACCGCACGGGCTTGAGTTGCGTGAGGTCGCCCCAGGCCGTTCTGACCTCGGCGAAGAGCCGCTGCAATTCGTCCTGCCCCTTTTCCTTGATGTACTTTTGGGTGGCCGACCAGGACACCATGTAGCCGATGAGCTGCTCGAAGGTCATGGCCTGGCTGATCTCGAAGCGGGGCGGATGCACGGGCTCGAACGGGAACGGGATGTCGGCGTACTGCCGGTTGAGAATGCCGATCTGCGGCGCCCAGTAATCCTTGAGCAATTCGTTGTGGATGTGGTCGGTGAGCTGCTGCACCGGGGCGTCGGTGTGAAGGTGCGTGTACCCCCAGGCCGCGAAGATGCCGCCCGGCTTGAGCACCCGTTTGACTTCCGGGAAAAACGTGTCGTACTCGAACCAGTGCAGGGCCTGCGCCACCGTCACCAGGTCCACGGAATGGTCGCCGAGGCCGGTCTTTTCGGCGGGAACGAGTTTGTAGGTGATCTTATCGTGTTTTTCGGCTTTGTCAAGCAGCGCCTGGCTGATGTCGGTGCCGATGACCTGGTCGAAGTACTTGGTGAGGGTGAGGGCGGCCTGTCCGCTGCCCGTGGCGCAATCCCACACGACCTTCCGTTCCCGGCAGAGGCCGGCCAGGTAGTTGAACAGGGCGTCGGGGTACGTGGGCCGGAACTTGGCGTAATCGTCGGCCTGCACGGAGAATAAATCGGTATTAGCCATAAGTGGTAAAGGTAGTTGCCCCCCGATACGGATTAGCGATGCTCGATGTTCGATGCTCGATGCTCGATGTTGGGAGGAACCACCCCTGTCCCCTCCTTGCAGGAAGGCGGGGAACTCTACGGGTACGGCTACACGACAAGAAGAAACGCACGTCACATCCAGCCGTCAGCGGGACCGATAGGTACGGCTCCCCTCCTTTTTGCCAGGAGGGGCCCGGGGTGGTTCCTTCGTGCATCGAACATCGAGCATCGCTACTCCGGTGGAGTGTACGTAACGATGTCCACGCCGATGCCGTTGGGATCAACGAGGGCAAAGTGCCGTTCGCCCCAAGGTTCGTCGCGGAGTTCTACGGCAATGGGCACGCCCAGGCTGCGGATGCGGCGGTACTCGGCGTCCACGTCGGGCACCTCCACCGTAAGAAACACCCCCTGCCCCCCGAAGGCCGGGCGGAAGAGGGGCTGCTGGGCCGCCTGTTCCGGCAGCAGGAAGGAGATGGAGGAACTGCCGCCGGGGCTGTGCAGCAGCACGTACCATTCGTTTTCGAAGGTGACGCCGAAGCCCAGGCAGCGGGTGTAAAAGTCTTTGCTTTCCCGGACTCTGGGGGTAATGATGCCGGCATTGAATTTCATGGGTTGGGTGGGTTTGGGTGCGGTTTTCGTTTTTGACAGGAAGAACAGGGGCATTCCCAGCAGCAGGGCCGCCAGCAGCCCGTTGAGCAGAATCGTTTTCATGACCATCACCATTGGACGCGTTGTTTTGTTGGTTTTGAGGAGGATAAGCGGTTTTGTGCGGAGGAACTACCCCTGTCCCCTCCTTGATGGAGGTTACGATTAGGACGCATTCTTTTTACAAGGGTGAATCCCTCCCAGACGCCTTCCGAGCCGTCAGTGAGACACTGACGGCGGCAGCAACGACATTGACGGCGGCCTGCACCTGCATGATTGGGGCAATGTAAGGCCGCCGCCCGTACTGATTTTGCCTCCGTCAGTGTCTCACTGACGGCTTTTCACTTGATTTTAAAAATTTGTCCTACTTGTAGCCTTTTTGAGGAGGGGCCGGGGGTGGTTCCCCCGCCAGGGCACGCGTGGCAAGACACCAACCGGGTTTACGCAACGCCGATCTGTACTTCGGTGACGTTGGCGGCGGGGTCCGTAAAATTGACGGTGAGGAACACTTCCCGGTTCAGCCCGGTGGGCCGCAGGTTCTCGGCGGTAAAGGAACCGAACAGCTTTTGGTAAGTTCCGGGCAGTTGCGTCCAGTCTCCTTCGTGCACGGCCGACAGGCACCGGAAGGGCCCCGTCCGTTGAAAAGCGAACTTACCCGCGTAATCCGCTTTGGCTTCGGCCACCGGCAGGGCAATCTGGAGGGTAAACTCGGCGCCGGGCGTTGGGTCAAAGTTCACGTACTGCCAGCAAAGCGGCCCGGTCACGTCCAGGCCCAGGGCGGCGGCTTCCCGGTACAGGTCCTTGGCCACCACGCCGGTTTGCGCAGTGAGTCCGGCCACGGTGGTACGCACGGAATGGTAGAAAAACGTCAGGGGCCTTACTTCTTTGATCTGCATCGGGTCGGGGGTTTGGTCTACCCTGCAAATGAAAGGGGCGGGGGTGACAGCGGTATGTCAGCAGGGTTTGGGCACGGGCACATTTTTTCGGTAGTGCAAAAAGAGGTCTTCCGAAAGCTGCACCATTTCCGCCTGCAACGCCTCCGGCTCCAGCACCTCGGTGGCCGGGCCCCAGGAGAGCAGCCACCGCCCGAAGTACTTGAGGCAGCCCGTCAGGAAAGTCATCCGCACGCGGTGGTCGCCGTCGGGTTGTTCGTCCACGATGCCGTAGTAAAACTTCTGTTCGCCCAGGAAGCGGACCACCTGCTTATCGCAACTGAGCACCACCTTGTGCAGGTTGCGGGGCCGGGTCATGCGGTCCACGTACTGTTGCAGGAAGTTGGCTTCCCGCCGCCCGAACGAAACGGGCAGTACCTGCATGGACCGGATGCGGTCAATGCGGAATTCGCGGATGGCGTGGCGGAGGCGGCACCAGGCCACCATGTGCCAGCGGGTGCCCAGGTAACACACGCCCAGCGGCTCCACCTGCCGCCGCGACA
>CADCTQ010000102.1 GCA_902805615.1 uncultured Cytophagales bacterium | reverse complement strand
ACATCAAGGTGTGCTGGCACATGGTGCTCACGGAGATCAACGGCAACGGCCACCTCGAATCGGTAACGGTGGAAAACATCAAGACCGGCTCGCGGGAAACGGTGCCGGCCGAATCGGTGTTCATCTTCATCGGCGCCAAGCCCTGCACCGACTGGATCGAAAGCCTCAGCATCATCCGCAACGACCGGGGCTACATCGAGACGGGCCGCGAACTGATGCGCTACGACGACTACCGCAAAAAGTGGAAGCTGAACCGGGAGCCTTTCCTGCTCGAATCGAGCATCCCCGGCGTATTCGCCGCCGGCGACGTGCGGGCCGGGGCCATGAACCGCATCGCCTCCGCCGTGGGCGAAGGGGCCATGTCCATAAAAATGGTGCACGAATACCTGGCGGAACTGTAGCCGTCCGGTGCCCCTAAACCCGAAAGGTTTTCCGAAACCTTTCGGGTTTTACTTTCTGGCGTACACCCGCACCCAGTCCACCTCCATGCGCTGCGGCCAGATGCTTTCGTCCACGCCTTGCTGTCCGCCCCAGTTGCCGCCGACGGCCACGTTGAAGATCAGGTGGAAAGGCTGGTCGAAGGGCCAGGTTTCTATGTTGCCGGCCTTGTCGTTGGCAAAGGAGAAATACGGCTTGCCGTCGAGGAACCAGTCAATGCGGTCGGGCGTCCATTCGATGGTGTACACGTGGAAGGCCGTACTGGCGTCCGGCACGGTGAGCTGCCCGCCCTTCTGGGTGCCGATGGAATGGTTGTAGGCTTTCGTGTGAATCGTGCCGTGCACCACCCCGGGGTTGAACCCGACGTGTTCCATGATGTCAATCTCGCCGTCTTCGGGCCACTCCAGCTTGTCCACGGTGGGCAGCATCCAGATGGCGGGCCAGGTGCCCCGGCCGGCGGGCAGCTTGGCGCGGGCCTCCACGCGGCCGTACGTCCATTCGCCCTTGCCGCGGGAAACGAGCCGGGCGGACGTGTAGGCATTGTCGCCGAACGTTTCCCGGCGGGCTTCCACCACCAGGTTGCCACCCTCCACGCGGGCATTGTCGGGGTCGGCGTCGGTGTAGTATTGCAGTTCGCGGTTGCCCCAGCCGTTCCCGCCCACGTCGTAGCCCCACCGGGCGGCGTCGGGCAGCCCCGCCCCGTTGAATTCATCGGACCAGACCAGTTGCCAGCCTTTCGGTGCCGGGGGAATGCGCAGGCAATAAAAGGCGGTGAAGCATAGGCAGACCAGGAGCAGGGAAGAGAGGCGGAGACGGGGCATGAGGAATGTCCGGAAAAAGGGTTGGAGAGGCAGTGGCGGGTAAAAATAAGCGGAAAACCGGGAAAAAAGTACGCGGCCCGCCCCGCCCCGGCTGAATCCCCGCGGCGGGTTTGGCGCCTTGTCGTGAAAAGGGTATTTTGGAGGAATCAATAACCGAGATGGCCGAAACTTCCTTTATCCGCCGGTTGCAAACCCGCTGGGGCGTACGCAGTGCCTGGCAGGTGCTGGTCATCCTGGTCGTATTTGCCCTGACGGGCTTTTCGGCCATGTACATCAAACGGCCGATTTTCGCCGCATTGGGCATTGACGGCGCCGATCCCTGGTGGCTGCGCACCCTGGTGTGGATGGTAACGGTGCTGCCGGCCTACCAGGTGCTGCTGCTGCTGTACGGTTTTCTGCTGGGCCAGTTCGCTTTTTTCTGGGCCTTCGAAAAGCGGATGTTCGACCGGATCCGGAAAATTTTCTCCCGGTAGCCGTGCAAAAACGAAATTTTCCTTTCAAAGGAAATTTTTAACGTTTTTTTGATTTTGTTCGTTTACAGAACAGGGGGGAAAACGTATCTAGGAAGTAAGCCGCCCCCCGCGATCTTTCCTTTGGAAGTTGGTGTGGCAGTACTGCGGTAATTGTAGCGACCACTACTGATCTGATCCATGACGCAAGAAGAATGCTACCGCCTTTTGGGACTCGCTCCGGGTGCAAGCACGGATGAGGTCAAGCGTGCCTACCGCAAGCAAGCCAAGCTGTATCACCCCGACGTCAACAAAATGCCGGAGGCGCAGTCGGTATTCATCCAGATCAACGAAGCCTACGAAACCCTGGCGTACGGCCAGCTCTACCCGGCCCGGGCCGCTTACCGCACGCCGTCCTACGATTACTACTACCCGCCCGAAACCCGCCAGGAAAAGGCCGCCCGCTACGCCCGGATGCGTTACGAAGAATTCAAGCGCAACAACGAGGAGTTCAAGCAGTCCTTCATCTACCTTCCCATCAAAGTCATTGCCTACGCCGTGCTGCTCTTCGGCCTGCTCCTGGCCGTCGGGTTCATTTTCATGCCCATGGTGGTGATGCTCTACAACCGGCCGATGGGCCTCTCCATGCTGCCCATCATCTTCATCGGCTTCACCATCTTCTACGGCGTCTACCGCTTCAAGCAGGAAATGAACCGGTATTTGTAAGGTTATAAATTTACTATCTTGCGGCATTTAACCCCGCACCCATGCAAGCCAAAGTTCTCAAAGTACACCCCTCTGATAACGTCATTGTTGCCCTCACCGACCTGCCCCAGGGCGAACTGATTGCCTACGAAAACGATGCCTACGTGCTGGCCGACAACGTACCCCAAAAGCACAAGTTCGTGACCCATGACCTGGCCGTGGGCGGCGAAATCATCATGTACGGGGTGCTGGTGGGCAAGGCCACGCAACCCATTCCGCGGGGCGGGCTCATCCACACGCATAACGTCAAGCACGCCGCCTCCGACTACTTCGGCAAGGAGAAAGAATACACCTGGTCGGCCCCCGACGTGAGCCGCTGGCAGGGCCGCACGTTCATGGGCTACCACCGCCCCGACGGCCGGGTCGGCACGGCCAACTACTGGCTGTTCGTGCCCACCGTGTTCTGCGAAAACCGCAACCTGGACGTGATCCGGGAGGCCCTTCAGAAGGAGCTCGGCTACGGGCAAAGCGAAAAGTACAAAAACTACACCCGCCAGCTCGTGCAGCTATACCAGTCGGGGCAGTCGCCCGAAAGCCTGCTGAGCACCGACCTGCGCCTGCACGAAGAGCAATTCAACACGCGCCGCCTGTTCCCCAACGTGGACGGCATCAAGTTCCTCACCCACCAGGGCGGCTGCGGCGGCACCCGCCAGGATTCGGCCGTGCTCAACGCCCTGCTGGCCTCCTACGCCGACCACCCCAACGTGGCGGGCGTAACGGTGCTGAGCCTGGGCTGCCAGCACGTGCAACTCGAAGACTTCCGCCAGGAACTGCTCCGGCGCAACCCGGGCTTCAACAAGCCCTTGTTCACCTTCGAGCAACAAAAAAGCCAGTCGGAGGAGGGCCTGATCGCCGAGGCCATCAAGCAGACCTTCGTGGGGCTGGTGGCCGTAAACGGGCAAACCCGGCAGCCGGCGCCGCTCAATAAGCTGGTGCTGGGCGTCAAGTGCGGCGGCTCCGACGGGTTCTCGGGCCTTTCGGCCAACCCGGCCGTGGGCTACGCCGCCGACCTGCTGGTGGGCCTGGGCGCCTCGGTGCTGCTGGCCGAATTTCCCGAGCTGTGCGGCGTGGAACAGGAACTCGCCGACCGCTGCGTGGACGGCGACGTGGCCGCCAAGTTCGTGCGCCTCATGAAGTCGTACGCCGCGCAGGCCGAAGCCGCCGGTTCGGGCTTCCACGCCAACCCTTCGCCGGGCAACATCCGCGACGGGCTCATCACCGACGCCATCAAGTCGGCGGGGGCGGCCAAGAAAGGCGGCACCTCCCCCATCGTGGACGTACTCGACTACACCGAGCCCGTGCGCAAGCCCGGCCTGAGCCTGGTGTGTACGCCGGGCAACGACGTAGAGGCGACCACGGGCAAAACCAGTTCCGGCGCCACGCTGATCGTGTTTACCACCGGCCTCGGCACGCCGACGGGCAATCCCGTCTGCCCGGTCATCAAGATTTCCACCAACTCCACGCTGGCCCGGCGCATGGCCGATATCATTGACATCAACACCGGCGACATCATTACGGGGGAGGCCACCATCGAAAGCAAGGGCGAGGAAATTCTCGAATACTGCATCCGGGCCGCCAGCGGGGAAGAGATCCCCAAGTCGGTGCAACTGGGCCAGGATGACTTTATCCCGTGGAAACGGGGTGTGTCGTTGTAGTACAGTTCCGGCCCGGTAAACCGCTCCCATTCAAACGCTTCCCATAAAACAGGCAACCTCAATCCCATCTCATTCCCATGTTTGATCTAACCGGCAAAACGGCCGTCGTGACCGGGGGCGGCAGCGGCATCGGCCAGGCCATTGCCCTCCTTTTTGCCCGCCAGGGCGCCGAAGTAGTGGTACTCGACTTCAACGAAGGCGGCGCCGCGCAAACCGTGCAGGACATTGAAAGCGGCGGCGGGAAAGGCAGTTTCTACCGGTGCGACGTGTCGTCGGCCGAAAGCGTGCAGGGGGCGTTTGCGAACCTGCCACGGGTAAACATCCTGGTGAACAGCGCGGGCGTATCGCACATTGGCAAGCTCGAAACGACTACCGAAGCCGATTTTGACCGGGTGTTCCGGGTGAACGTGAAGGGCGTGTTCAACGTCATGCAGGCCGCCGTGCCGAAGATGAAGGAGCAGGGCGGCGGCGTCATCCTGAACCTGGCCTCGGTGGCGGCCACCGTGGGCATTGCCGACCGGTTCGCCTATTCAATGACCAAAGGCGCCGTGCTCAGCATGACCCTCTCGGTGGCCCGTGACTACCTCGACCAGGGCATCCGCTGCAACTGCATTTCGCCGGGCCGCGTGCATACGCCCTTCGTGGACGACTT
>CADCTQ010000101.1 GCA_902805615.1 uncultured Cytophagales bacterium | reverse complement strand
GCAAAGTACAGCAAAGAGGCCCAGGAATACGTGGAAGAGGCCATGCACGAAATGAAGGAAGGCAAGCTCAAGTCAAGCAACGGGCAGCAGGTAACCAACCCCAAGCAGGCCATTGCCATCGGGCTCAACGAGGCCCGGGAACACGGCGCCAAAGTGCCCGAACCCAAAAAGGAAGACAAGGATTCCTAAACCATCCATAACGGATCAATAAAATGGCAAGCGCCGGGGACGTATCCCCGGCGCTTGCCATTTTAATCCTGTTCATCCCTTAATCCTGTTTCACCGCCTGCCCCTTGATGAGGTCCTTCACCACTTCCCAGGGATTTTTAGAATCGTAAAAGATACTGGGTTTTAACGTGACCGGGTAGTCAGGCATGGTGCCCCGGCCGGCGGCGCAGTCCCCCTCCACGGCCATCTGGTAGTACACCAGGGGGATGTTGACGTAAATTTTGCTGTGCGGCAGGGTGAGGTGGATGAACGAACTGCCGTTGCCCCCGCAATAAGCGCCGCCCGTTTCCTCACCGATGAAGGTACCCAGTTTGTTGTAGTGCGCTGCCGCGGTAAACTCGGCCGTGGTGGACCCGCTCAGGCCGTTCACCAGGAAGTACACCTTGCCGGTGTACCCATTCGGGTTCGGCATCACCGCTTGGTCAAAATCCCGCTTGAGGGTATACGTGCCATCCTCCTCCCGCACCATTCCCTTCTTTTCGTTGGCAATGTCTTCGGCGCTTACATCCGCAAACCGCAAGTAGGTGGAGGAGCCGTCGGTTACCGTGTGTTGCCGCCCGTAGTAGCGGGTAGGTTTGCGGATCAGGTAGGAGAACAACACCACGCCGCCCGCGTCGTACCCGCCGCCGTTGCTGAGCAGGTCAATAATCAGGTTGGACACGTTTTTCTCTTTCAGCTCCCGGAAGGACTTCTCAAGGAACCGGCCGAACCGCTTCTTGAAGTCGGGTCCGCTCTTCCCGCCGAAGCTAGTGATGGTGAGTTTGGCGGCCGGCACGTCTTTGAGGATTTCCAACTGCCAGGGCTGCCGCCCCCTCTTTTTTTCTGCCGGCAGCTCTGCTTTCAGCAACTGCTGATTCACGGGGTTTTTCATCAGCAATTTCCCGGTATTGGCGTACACCAGGGCCGGTACTTCTACCCGAACGGGCTTCCCCCCGGCATCCAACGCTTCTACCACAAACTTTTCGGGCCGGCCGATGATCATGTAATACAGGAGCATGAACATATCGTTGCTCATCCGGTACCGGCGGGCCGACTCAATGTGCCCGTCGGCCCAGGCGTGGAGCCAGAGGCGTTCTTTGATGGATTGCATGGACTCCCCGTTGATGGACAACAACTCGTAGCCGGGGCGAAGGGTGGTATCCCCTGAACGGTTCAGGACCACGCACGCTTGATCGGCGTTAACAAACCAGATGGTAAAAGGAAATACCCGGGCCTGGTTCAAAAAGCCGTTCGTATTTTCGGTGGGCACCATGAAGGTGTGGGCGCAACGAATCTCCCCGATCAGGGAAGAAAGCATGGCGTAGTACGACCAGTACGGCAGCGGCCCGTCCAGCCGGGCGTAGAGGCTGTCCATTTTGCGCGTCATGTCGGCTTTGGGCACGTAGCGGTACAGCCCCGGGTGGGTTTCTTCCAGTGCCTTGCGCAGGTAGGTAAAGTCGGCCTGCATGGCCGGCGACTGGAGGATTTTGGCGTTCAGGGTATCAATGCCGCCCTGGGCGAAGGAAAGGGCCGGTGCCAGGAGCACCAGGCAGGCCCGCATCAGGAGTTGGGTAATCAATCGCATGGGGCAAAGCAAACATTTATTTTGCCCCCTGGCGACTCAAATCCGGTTTTGATCGTCCTTTTCGGGCGGAAAAGCGGCGCAAATCCGGTTTTGACCGCTAACTGCTCACGGGTTCCCGGCGGCTGGCCAGGTACTCGCCCGGCGACTGGCCCGTGGCGGTGCGGAAGGCCCGCTGGAAAGTTGCCTGGGAGTTGAAGCCGCATTCGAACGCCAGGCCGACCAGCGTGAGCGGCGGCTGCGCCGGGGCACCCATCCGGCGTTTTACGGCCTCCACGCGGTATTCGTTCACGTACTGGTTGAAGCTTTTGCCGGCGTGGCCGTTGAGCACCGACGATACGGTTTTGGGCGGCTTCTGGAGGTGCCGGCCTACTTTCTCCACCGTCAGCTCCGGGTCGAGGTACAACTGGTCTTCCTCCATCGCTTTGCGCAGGGCTTCCATGACAGCTTCGGCCACCCCGGCGGGAGGCGCAGCGGCCGTCTTTTTGGGTGCCGCCGGCTCGGCCGTACGCTGGGCGTGCAGGTACCCTTTCATGCCAATCCAGTAGATGATAGCAACCATGGGAATGTAGACCGGGGCGTACCCGGCAAAGTCAAGCACCGCGTTGTGGAAGGCGGGAATTACGTACGGGATCAGGAACAGCAGGTAGACGACCTGCAAGCCGGCCACGGCCCGGTGCAGGGTGGCAAGCCAGCGGTGCGTGGCTTCCGCACCGGCCTCACCCAGGGGCACGTGCCGCGAAAGCAGCCGGTGCGACAGCCACAGGTACACCGTAATGGAAATCCAGTGCGGAATGTCTACGTACGTGTTGTACTGGTCCATCACGTGCCCCCACGCCGGCCCGTCCTCCTGCCGGAACACGCCGAGCAGCAATCCTCCCACGTAAATCCAACCGATGATTTTTGCCCCCCAATCGAGCACGACGGGCAGGAAGTGCCGCTTTTCCCGCCGTCCCAGCCGAAAGCCGGGGGTGAGCAAGGAACGGGTGTAAAAGTAGAGGATCGGCCCGAAGGGCATCACCATCACCAGCGGAAACAGGTCCAGCAGCAACACAATCCACCCGTTGGCCACGGGGATGCCTACCGCCAGGCAGGCCGAGGCCATCAGGGCCATGAGCGTTGCCAGCAGCCGGTTGCTCAGGCGCATTCCCTTGCGGCTGGTCCACAGCAGGCACGCCATAATGGAGCCTTGCAGGCAGCCCAGCAGAAAAAGAATTTCGAAGAAGGAAATGTTCATTGGAATATAAGCTAACGAATAAAACCCAATTGTTGAACTACCCCCGCCGGCCGTGCATCAAAACGAAACACGCTGACCCCGCTACGCATATATTACTTTGTGATTTTCAACGTTTTAGAACAAGGAAATAAAAAAAACCGCAACCTTGCGGCTGCGGTCGGTTTTAGTCCTCTTCAACGTGCGGTTTTCTCCGGGGTCCCGTTGGGTTGCGGTGCCGGAGCGGTGTGCTCAATCCACGGGAATGGGCATTACCTTGCTGTCCTTCACGCACGAAAGCACCACCATTGATTCCAGGTTGGTGATTTCTTCGAGGCTGCTCATGCCGTCCATGATGAGGCGCTGGAAAGTCATCAGGTCGCGGGTGACGACCTTGAGCAGGAAGTTGCCCGAGCCCGTGATGTGGTGGCACTCCACGACTTCGCCCAGGCTTTCCACCTTTTCGAGAAATTCATCCACGGAGTTTTTCCGACTGGAGGCCAGGGCAATCTGCACGAAGAAGGTCATCTTCAGGCCGGCCTTGGCCGAATCCACCTGGGCGTAGTAATTCTTGATGAACCCGGCGTTTTCCAGCTTCCGGACGCGTTCAAACACGGCGGCTTGCGACAAACCGATCTGCTGGGAGAGGTACGCATTGGTCACTTTGGCATTGGTTTGCAGCAGGTTGAGCAATTGGTGATCTACTTTGTCGAGGCGGGGAATGGTAGCTTCCATAAAATGAGAACTGCGGCTTTGCAGGTTAAGCAGGTAAGTGAGTTGAAAAAAGTCTTCGGCTGATCCGGGAATGAAGGTAGGGTACATTTTCTTTCGCCGCCTCCCCCGTTTCGGGTGATTTTATCGCCTTCCCGAAGATTTAACCGAATCTTGATCGCAGGAAGGAGAAACCGGGCGAATGATTTACGGCCCCGCCCGGCCTCCTGCGTTCCTCATCAGTTTTCGATTTGCAGCGTGCGGGCCGACAGGGTTTGCAGTTGAATGGATTTCAAAATGCTTTCTTTGTCGTTGGCAATCTCAAACGTGTAGTCGCCGTCGTTCATGTTGCCCAGGTCAAACTTGCGGACGTACTTGCCGTCGCGTACTACTTCCTGGTGCAGTACCTTGTGGGCGGCATTCCGGATGCGCAGCACCACGACCGACTGGTCGTAATTCTCGAAGTGCACCTTGAACTTGGCGGTATTTTCCACCTGGTACACGGCTACTTTCAGGGAGTGGGGCTTGTAGATTTCGGTGGGCACCGGCTTGTCGAAATGGTGCGCGTAGGCGTGGGACTGGGCGGCAGCCCCGGTGAGGGTAAGCAGGCAGAGCAGGGCCGCTCCGGCCAAAGCGTTGCCGGTCATCCGGCCGGCTTTGCGGACATTTTGCAGGTTCATAACAAAGTGTTTAAGTGTGATGGGTGTGTGTTGGTGTCAAAAGTAGACACCCGTAATCCGCCCCGAATCCCCCGTTTTGCGTGATTTCCAGGGATGCGCCGGGGCCGGGTTGAGTGGCACCACGAACGGCTGAACGGCGGATCAGGATCAGGATTCACCGGATTAAAAGATTAACAGGATTTAGGCGGAGCTACGGCGGGGATGCGGTAGCGGAACGGGAGAGAGAAAAGGGAGATTGGTACGGGCAGGGCAATGGTCCATCTTTCCTCGGGCAGGCAAAGCAAAAGCCCGTACCTGCAAACCGATACGGGCTTTATCAAATGATGTGCTGCTTACCACAAATACTCCAGCTTCCTTTCTCCCCCACGTTCAAGGACCGCATCCCCGCCCCC
>CADCTQ010000100.1 GCA_902805615.1 uncultured Cytophagales bacterium | reverse complement strand
AACATAGTAGCACAGATTGTGGACTAGTGTTTGGAGGAATGTTAGGCTACTCGCTAGGAAATAGTAAATTTTTCATTGATAGCCGCTATCAACACGGAATTCATAATACGACTACACGTAAAACCAGTTTAGGCTGGCGTTTCCCCAATAAGTTCAACCGAGGAGTAAGTGTGTCCATTGGATACTTGATACCCATTGGCTATCCAAAAGGATAATAACTACTGCCAACACCGCTCACGCCGACAACCGGGCCGCCTCAGCGCAAACCCAAACGGGAGGCCACGGCTGCGGGTGTTCTCGGTACGTTAGGTAACAGGAAAAAAGAACAGAGATGAAGCTACTACTGCAACTGGGTATATACATACTTTTATCGGCAGAACTATGGGCAAAATGCGGTTCAGGACAAATTACTGCCTGGCCTACGGGAAAAACCCTTACCCAAAACCCATTGCTGATGCTGGAAGAGTACTCGTACGGCAAGCAATTGCTTAGCGATACAAAGACTAAGTACCGGGTCTATTTGCAAGCCCAAGACCAGCGGGTAGCCCTAGAGGTACAAGAGACCCTGCAAGGATACCACATGGCTCAAGTCATTCTCAGACCCCTTCAACCCTTAGTAGTAGGAAAAGAATATACCCTTACATTCGATAAAATAACCGGTAGCCCTCAACTGCCGCTGGTAGAGCCGCAATCCGTTGTCAAGTACAGCCAAGACAACCAACCGGAAGCAGCTAAGTGGACCGTGGTGGCTAGCCGTGACCTGACGCCTCCTAGCTGGATCAGTAAACCAACTGAATTAAACAAGACCCATCAGGAGTACGGCTGCGGCCCGGCTCGCTTTGTAACTTATAAGATAGCTGTTACTGAAGAGTCACAGGTGCTGGTGCGTACCAGCTTAACGAATGTAGAAACGGGACAGACGGCCGTTTACTTGATTATGCCTGAGCAGGGTCAACTCAAAGTAGGGCATGGCATGTGTGCAGGGGCTTTTGCGTTCCAGGCAGGCAGGGAGTACCAGGTAGACTTTACGCTTGTGGATGCTTCGGGTAACCAAACTCCCTGGGCTGACAAGAAACTGCGCCTTATCAAACCGATCAGCAGTACAGAATAAAGGAAAGCCCGTTGCCCAACACCACCTACTACGATCAGCGGCCCGCCCCAGTGCATTGCTCACGCATGAGGGCACGTCATCGTTCAGATCAGATATGCAGTCAAACGTAAAAATTCAACCAATGACGGTCAGACATAACCCCGAAACAGTGGAAGGTAGAAGAATGGGTATTTCGAGTTAGCTAAGTGGCGCCGCAACTCCTGTTTACTTGCTTCACAATGTAATCAGTTTAATCTTGGTAGAAGAGCGCACCAGAAAAGCGTATACATGAAAAATATAGCAATCATTGGCGGTGGCATTGGCGGCCTGACGATGGCAAACTGCCTCCAGGCAAAACGAATTGATTTCAAGCTATACGAGCAGGCGCCGCAATTGGGGGAAGTTGGGGCTGGAATTGGTTTGTCGAAAAGTGTGATGGACCTGTTTCGGAAGATCAATTTATACGAGGAGCTTGAAGCCGCCGGCAGTTTCATAAAGTACGCCTGCATGACCAGCAAGCATCTCAAAGTAAGAAGAGAACTGCCGGTAAAACTGGACAGCATTTGTATCCACCGGGCCAAACTGATTGACATCCTCAGCAAACACATAGACAAAGAAAAAATCCACCTGAATAAAAAGGTATCAAAAATAGCGCAGGATGAGAACCGGATCACCCTCTTCTTCAGCGATGGGACCAGTGCCCCGTGTGACTTGGTAATTGTTGCCGATGGCATTCATTCGCCAATCAGGAAGCAACTGTTTCCCAGTCTGAACATTCGTTATGCAAACCAAATCATCTGGAGGGGGGTGACAAAACTTCGCCTGGACAACTTTTACCAAAACCGGTTCATAGAGTCCTGGGACGAGTACAAGCGGTTTTTATTCGTGCCATTGAATAGAGAATACGTGTTCTGGCTGGCGGTGCAGAATGGCGCACCCGGGGGGGCAAAGATCACGAAGGCTGATCTCGTAAAAGGGTATTCCGGTTTTCATCCGTTGGTGCAGCAACTCATTCGGGATTCGGAGAACTTGATTCAAAACGATTTAGCCGATCTGGGCGGGGACGACAGGATTTGGTACAAGGAGAACATTGTGATCATGGGGGATGCCATCCATGCCACAACGCCTAACCTTGCGCAAGGGGGCTGCCAGGCCATCGAAGATGCCTTTGCTTTGACCAGGATGTTGATCACGCATGACTTTAACCACAACGTGGCTTTTCCGGCATACCAGCAATTGAGAAATAAAAAAGCAATGTACGTGGTGAATACTTCCTGGAAGCTTGGGCAAATGGCTCACGAAGGCAGTAAAATAAAGTATTTTTTAAGCAAACACGCGTGGAGGTTTATTCCCGGTGGTGTATTCAAGAAAAGTGAGCGGTTCATAAACGATATAAAGTACCTGTCTTAGGAAGAATGGCTACATTCCATCCGGGCGATAAAACAGGCAAAGGCACAACGCATACCGACATGGTCAAGACAATCACGGTTGCCCTCCTCATGTACCTTATCGCTCCGGAAGTGGTTCATGCCCAGACGGGTGAGCACCCCGGCCGCGCATCCATCCTGGCCGAGTTGGAAAGGAAGCTCGAAGAGAATGCAAAAAAGGAAAGCGTAGGAAGCATCACCGCGGCAGTGATCGCGGGGGAGCAGGTCATCTGGACGAAACAGTTCGGGTGGGTGGACCGGGAGAAGAAAGTCCCGCCCTCCCCGGAGACCCTGTATCTGATCGGCTCCATTTCCAAATCAGTGACGGGGGTTGCCTTAGCCAGACTGGTTGAAAAAGGGGTGCTGCACCTGGATGACCCGGTTGAAAAATACGTGCCGGAAATCAAAGGGTTGAAAAACCAACTTCCCGGTTCGCCGCCCATCACCTTCAGGCACCTGGCAACCCATACGGCCGGCCTGGACAACGAACCTGAGATGCCCGAAGCGGCAAAAGGCCCTTTCGAAGCGTGGGAAAGCAAAGTGGTAGCGGCCATTCCGGCTACATCCTGCCGCAAGCGTCCCGGTGAGCAGTATTCCTACTCCAACATTGGGTATGGCATCCTGGGACTGGCAATGTCAAGGGCAACCCGCCAACCCTTCGATCAGTTGCTCCAGAAGACGGTATTTGTCCCTTTGGCCATGAAAAACAGTGGCTTGGTTTTGTCAGCAGAGGGGGTAAAGAATCTGGCGGTAAGTTACGCGAACACCCGGCCGTATGGGCAGGGGAGAGGGTACAAGTATCCCAACGGGGGCGTCTATGCCACCTTGGGGGACCTGGTCAATTTTGCCAAAGCCCAGATGCATACCGGCTTTGCGGGTTTTCTCGCCGGTGCAACGTGGGAGAAAGTACAGGACTTCCAGGCAACGACCAACGAGTCGGATGACGAAAAATACGGGTACGGTCTGGGGATGAGTGTATGGACTGATAAAAAAGGGCGTAAATGGGTGTATCACAACGGCATTGTTGCGCCCGGGTACAGTGCATCCCTGTATTGCGATCTCTCGGCAAAAATGGGCATCGTCATCCTGCGCAATGACAGTGGGAGTGACGATGTGGCGGGAATCGCCGATGAATTCTTGTACAAGTTGACCGAAGCCAAAAACAAAAAGTAACGGGGCTGCGCCGTTGCGGAAGATGGAAAGGACCCGGCACTTTTGTCGCATTCAGCCCCTACGATGACGTTTTTACCCCTCATGGATGTCGGATTTATCGCGGAAATTTGCTTCACAAACAAGCGAAACGACCATGAGAAAGCTAAAACTTCAGGTGCAAATGACCCTCGACGGGTACGTGGCGGGACCAAACGGCGAAATGGACTGGATGGCGTGGAATTGGGACGAGGCATTGAAACAATACGTGGACGCGTTGACCCAACCCGTGGATTGCATCGTCCTGGGGCGTAAACTGGCCGAAGGGTTCATTCCGTACTGGGCTACCGTGGCGGCCACTCCCGGTGACCCGCAGTTTACGGACGGCCGGAAATTTACCGACACCCCCAAAGTGGTTTTCACCAAAACGCTCTCCGCGTCGGCGTGGCGCAACACCACGCTGGCAACGGGCGACCTGGCCGACGAAATCAATGCCCTCAAAAACCGGGACGGCCGGGACATCATCGCGTACGGCGGGGCAACCTTCGTGTCGGCGCTGATCAGAGGAGGGCTGGTGGACGAGTTCCATCTGTTCATCAATCCCTCCGCGATTGGCAACGGCATGGCAATCTTCAAGGAACTCGGCCGCAGGCAGGAACTGACGCTGGTAAAATCCACTGCATTTGAATGCGGGATTGTGGTGCTGCACTACGAGCCGAAGCGCAACTGAGCGGCAACGCCAACGTGAACAGTTGTCGCGTCGGGCCGGTACGGCAACGGACGACCGGAAGGGTAGGAGGAGGCAGACGCCTGTAAAATAAATATTTAATTTTAGCTGACAATTGTCCGCATTATTGCTATTTTTGGTTGATGATCGTCAACGAAAAATACATTGACCCGTTCACTGATTTTGGTTTCAAGAAGCTGTTCGGCAACGAGTCCAACAAGGATTTGCTCATTGACTTTCTCAACCAGGTACTCGCGGACCGGGAGCAGGTGCGGGATTTGACGTACCTGAATGCGGAAAACCTGGGGGAAACCGAGTGGGACCGCCGGGCCGTGTTTGACCTGTACTGCGAAAACGAACGGGGCGAGAAGTTCATCATTGAGATGCAGAACGTCAGCCAGCGGTTTTTCCGGGAACGCAGCATTTTTTACGCCTCCTGTTCGCTGCGGGAGCAAGCTCCGAAAGGCAAGGGGTGGGATTTCAACCTGAGCGCCGTGTATACGATTGGCGTCCTGAACTTCAGCTTGCCGGGCGGCGACCCCGGGCGGTACGTGCGGGAGGTGCAGTTGATGGACATCCGCACGTTTGAAGTATTATACGAGAAGTTGACGTTTATCTACCTGGAGCTTCCCAAGTTCAGGAAGACCGAGGAGCAACTGGTAACCCATTTCGACAAATGGTTGTATGTACTCAATAACCTGCCTGCCTTGCAGGAGATACCGGCGACATTGCGGGAAGGGATATTCGTGAAATTATTTAACCAGGCAGAAATAGCCAAACTAAGTCCCGAAGACATGAGAACGTACGAACAAAGCCTCAAAGTGTACCGTGACAACCAGAACACGATGGACTACGCCATTGAAACGGCTGAAGAGAAAGGCATGCAGAAAGGCTTGCAGAAAGGCTTGCAGATGGCAATGGTAAAAGTAGCGAGGGAAATGAAAAGTGATGGCTTTTCTTTTGAGAAAATTGCCCGGTTCACCGGGTTGACCCGGGAGGAAATAGAAAGCCTGTAAGGGTCAACAACGGGCTGCGCCAGCCCCGCTCATGCCGGAAAGATACCGGCGTATGCAAAAGCCCCGCAATAACAAGCAACCGGCCGGCGCCGTACATAGCCCAAACGTTCTTTAACTCCCCAGGCTATGACCAAACGCGCCGGTATTTTTCCCACCTTCTTCCTCTCGGGCTTCGAATGCTCGACCTTTCACTGGAAAGACCAGGGCCGCCGCGACCTGGTGGCCGAAACGGGTCACCTCCGCTACGCCCGGGAAGATTACGCGCAGCTCCGCCACCTGGGCATTGCCGTGGCCCGTGAAGGCATTCCCTGGCCGATGGTGGACCGCGGGGACGGCTACGACTTCTCGGGCATTGACCCGCTGATCGAGGCCATGAACGCGGCCCAGGTGCTGCCCATCTGGGACTTGTGTCACTACGGCTACCCCGACCGCCTGCACCCCTTCTCCGAAGAATTTGCCCCCGCCTTTGCCCGCTACTGCCGGGCCGCGGCCGAATACGTGACCGCCCGGGTGCCGGGGCCGCATTACTTTACCCCCATCAACGAAATCACCTTCTTCGCCTTCGCCGGCGGTGAGTGGGGCTGGGTGGCGCCCTTCCTCAATACCCGCGACGACCGGTACCGCCTCCGCTACGCCCTCTGCAAGGCGGCCATTGCGGGGGCCAAGGCCATCCGCGAAGCAGTGCCCGACGCCCGCCTCATCCACATTGACCCGCTGGTGCAGGTGGTAGCCCCCCGCGACCGTCCCGACCTCGAAGAACTGGCCTACCACGAAACCTACGTGGATACGTTCCTGGCCTGGGACATGCTCTGCGGCAAAGCCCACCCCGAACTGGGCGGCTCCCCGGAAATCCTCGACATCGTGGGGGCCAACAATTACTCCTTCGGCCAGATGGAATACCGCGGGCAGGGGCCGCACCAGGCCCTGCCGCCCGACGACGACCGCATCAAATCGCTCTGCGACCTGATGCACGTGCTGTGGCAACGCTACAAACGGCCCATGATCATCGCCGAAACCAGCGGCATGGGCACCGGCCGGGCCGCGTGGCTCAAAGACGTCATGGAAGAATCGCTGGCCGCCGTCACGCAGGGCATTGACCTGCACGGCATCTGCCTGTTCCCGGCCGTGGACATGCCCGACTGGCACACCGGACAGTGGCTGCACAACGGCATTTGCGACGTAATCCCCGAAGGCGATGCCCTGCGCCGCGTGCCCGACCCGGCCTACGTGGAAGAACTGCGGCGGTGGCAGCGCGAACTCAACCGCGTGACCGAACTGGACGACAACCCCCTCAGCGACCCCGTCGAACTCCAGGACGTGGTTGACGCCGCCCACCGCCTCCGCAAACAACCCGACCAGAACTGGCATTGAGGGGGCCATTGGTCATTAGTTAATGGAAATTGGTCGTTGGTTGATTTGTGCTTGGTTACGGGCCATGCTGGTCAACCGGGTGAGACACCTCACGCACACCCAATGACCAATGACTATTGACCAATGGCTGATGACAATTTCCGCCGTGAGACCGCCTCCCGCCAGATGAAGAAAACGATCAGCCACAGGCACAGCACCGACGGACCGAGTTGGCTGTAGGGCTTGAAGCCGGGCAGTACCGTGCCCGTGAACGCCGACAGGATGGCGCTGTAGGCCGACACCATTTTGTAGATGTGTTCGTAGAGCCACCCCGATTTGAGCCGTTCGTGCAGCCAGCAGTGCTTAAGCAGGTCGTAGCCCGTCACCAGGGCCAGCGCCGCCAGCGTGGAGTACACGACCGGGGCCGCCCAGTTGCCGTCCGCCTGGCGGAGGTAGCCCACGTACAGCAGGCCGGCCGTCAACGTCGCCGCGGCCACCAGCGCATCGGCCCGGGAGCTGCGCCTTGCGCGGAGTTGCACGGCCCGGTAGCCCGCGTACCCGTCGTAGCCCGCCAGCAGTGTAAGCATCAGCAGGAAAGAACTCGAACGGAAAAACAGCAGGCCGGTAAAGCCCGTGCCCACCACCACGGCCAGCAGGTAGAGGAAGTACCGGCCGTAGCGGAAGTGCCGGGCGGAAGGTTTGCGAACCGTGAGGGCAAGCAGGCCGATGACCAGGGCCACCGTGCCGGCCAGCACGTGCAGGGAAATGTTGAAGGAATGGAGCATTTGCATGGAAAAGCGGGCCGTCCCGGGAAGGTACAATGGAGGCGGAACGCGCACCGAAGTTGCGGCGCCCCAACGGCCCCGCCAAAAAATTTGTGACCGCCAACCCCTGCCGGTGACGAAAAAAGCCCGTCAGTGACGAAAGGATTTGGTCACGGAGCCCCGGACGCTTCCGCCGCCTTGTCGTACCTTGCCCGTATGAACGGGGGACTGCTGGGAAACGTGGTGGTACGCAACGGGTTGGGCTTGCTGGCCCTGCTGGCGGTGCATTACGTGTCGGACCAGTACCACCTGGCGCAACGGGAGGGGTTCGACCGGTTTTCGCCCTACCTGTTCCTGCTGCTGCTCTACGGGTGGATCGTGCTGCACAACCGCCTGCTGTTTGAACGGCTCTACCTGCGCGGACGGAAAAAAGCCTACTTTGCCTGGCTGGCGCTGGCCCTGGGAGTGGCCTCGTTCAACACGCACTACATCCTGCGCACGGGCTTCGGAGTGACGCGTACGCTGCCGCACATCGTCAGCTTCTGGGTGTACACCCTGACCGGCCTGGGCGTGTACGTGATTTTTCGCTACCTGCAAACGGCCCGCACCCCCGCGGAGGGGGCTACTGTCCCGGCCGGACCCGCCCCGACCGAACCCGGACCGGCGCGGGAAGCGGCTTTTTTCCAGTGCGTAGCCGACGGGACGCCGCAAACCATTCCCCTTGACCACATTCTGTACCTGGAGAGCCTGGAGAATTACGTGAAAGTGATCACCGGCCCCAAGACCTACCTCACCCGGCTCACCCTCAAGGAAGCCGAGGCGCGGCTGCCCAAGCCACCTTTTCTCCGCATCAGCCGGTCGCACATCGTCAACCAGGCGCACATCCGGCGCACCGAACCCGATGCCGTGCAGGTAGGCACCGCATCCCTCCGCATCGGCAAAATCTACAAGCGTTACGTGGAAGAACAGTTGGCGGGGAAATAGTCGTAAGTCCAGCGTCGTAAGTCCAGCGTCGTAAGTCGTAAGGGGATCGGGAAGGAACCTTGCCCGCTGCTGCCGCTACGTCTGCCACCCGCAAAAAAGCCGTAAGTCGTAAATGGAAACGGTTCCTTCCCGATCCCACTTACGACTTACGACTTACGACGCTGGACTTACGACTCTAGAGCGACTTACGACTTATTCCTCCGCATCGCCCGGACCACGTCCCGGTGCCGCTCGTCGGCGTAGTACCGGTTGGTGGACAGGATGGCCCAGACGGCGGCTACCGGCCAGCCGATCAGCGTGAGTTGCAGGATGATGCAAAGAATGCCCTGGAACGGCCGGCCAATGGTGAAGAAAACGAGCCAGGGGAGAAAGAGGGCTACCAGGTATCTCATGATGGGTTGTTTTTTGGGGGTTGATGGCGCATGGGCCCGCAGGTAACCCGCGCCGGCAAGAATAGGCGAAAACGTCCTTTTTCGTACAACCGGTGTTCGAAAGGGGACAGCCCCTGCGGGCAAATGCCGGCTAAAACGCCCAAACGGGCCGTCTGGCGGCCTTCCGCACCGGCTGGCAAGGCATTTGTACAACAGAAGTTAAAGTAATAAGGCCCACGGCCAACCGCGATCCCGATGCGCAGAGCTTACTTAGGAGAATTCGAGGAATTGGTGCTTCTCATCGTTGCCCTGCACAACGGCGAGGCCTACGGCGTATCCGTAGCCAAGGAACTGCTGGAAAAGACGGGCCGGGCCGTCAGCATCAGCGCCGTGCACGTAGCCCTGCACCGGTTGCAGGAGAAAGGGCTGGTGGCTTCCAACCTGGGCGGCGCCAGCGCCGAACGGGGCGGCCGGCGGAAGCGGTATTTTACCGCCACGGCCCACGGGCAGCACACCCTGCGGGAAATCCGCGACACCCGCAACCAACTCTTCGATCTCATTCCCAACACTGCGTGGACGTAAGGAGCCAGCATTGCCATGCCCGAGATGAACCAACGCAACGGACCGCCCCCCGCCTGGGCCGACAAACTGCTGGCCCGGCTCTGCCCGCCCGACCTGCTCGAAGAAATGCAGGGCGACCTGCACGAACGCTACCAGGAACGCGTGCAGCTGCTGGGGGTGCAAGCCGCCCGGCGGCAGTACTGGCGCGACGTACTGGGCTTCGCCCGGCCGTACTTCCTCAAGCGTAAACCCAACCCTCACCCCAAACCCCTCTACACCGACATGCTCAGAAACCACTTCATCACTACGCTGCGCCTGTTCCGGAAGCAGAAAGGCTACGCCCTGCTCAACCTCTCGGGGCTGGCCCTGGGCCTGACCACCAGCCTGCTCATCCTGCTGTGGGTGCGCGACGAACTGAGCTACGACCAGTACCACGAGAAGCTCGACCGGCTCTGCTACGCCTGGCACAACGTGGATTCTACCAAGGGCTGGATCGTTTCCGACACGCAGGGGCCACTGGCGCCGGCGATGCTGGCCGAGGTGCCGGAAGTCGCCAACGCCACGCGACTCACTTTCGGTCGCGACCTGCAGTTGACCGTGGGGGAGAAGCGCTTCAAAGAAAACGGACGCTACGCCGATCCGGCCCTCTTCGAGATGTTCTCCTACCCGCTGGCGGCCGGCAACCCCCGTACCGTGCTGCGCGACCTCTCTTCCATCGTCATTTCCGATTCGCTGGCCTATAAGTACTTCGGCGGCATTGAGCAGGCCCTGGGCAAAACCGTGCGGGTGGAAAACAATGACAACTACACCGTATCGGCCGTGTTCCGGACCATCCCCCGCAATTCTTCCGAGCGGTTCGACTTTGTGCTGCCCTTCGAGGCAATTTACAAGACCGATGCGGGGTTGCGGGATTGGGGCAACAGTTCCCTGATCACCTTCGTGGAACTGAAAGAAAACGCTTCGATGGCAGTGGTGGACGGCAAAATCAAAAACTACATCAAACGGAACGTGAAGGACGCCCGTTCCACCCTCTTTCTGCAACCACTGGCCGACCTGCACCTGTACGACCCCGTACCGGGCGGTAAGCACGCGGGAGGGCGCATCAGCTACGTGCGGCTGTTCGGCGCCGTGGCGGCGTTTATCCTGCTGATTGCCTGCATCAACTTTATGAACCTGGCGACGGCCCGTTCGGTGCAGCGGGCCAAGGAAGTGGGCGTGCGCAAGTCGGTGGGGGCGGGACGGGGCTCCCTCATTGCCCAGTTCATGACCGAATCGGTGGGCCTGTCGGTGGTAGCCGCCGGGTTGGCGCTGCTGCTGGCGCAGTTGCTGTTGCCCTGGTTCAACGGCATCACCGACAAGCACCTGGCCCTGCCTTTTGCAACCCCCGGCTTCTGGGGGCTGCTCGGGGGCATTACGCTGCTCACGGGCCTGGTGGCGGGCAGTTACCCGGCCTTGCTGCTGTCGTCTTTCAAACCCGTGGAGGTGCTCAAGGGTACGCTGCGCACCGGCTCCGGGGCGGCGCACCTGCGGCAGGGGCTGGTGGTGTTCCAGTTCGTGCTGTCTACGGTCATGATCGTGGCCACCGTGGTAGTGTACCGGCAGGTGCAGTACATCCGCAACACAGACATCGGCCTGCAACGCGAGAACCTGGTCTACCTCCCGGCGGGACCGGGCATCTCCGGGCACTACGAACCGTACCGGAACCAATTGCGCAACGAGCCCGGCGTTGCCGGCGTGTCGCGTTCCAACTACCGGCCCATCAGCGTCTACAACACCACGGGTGACGCCGACTGGGACGGCAAGCAGCCCGACGAGTTGATCTCCTTCCAGATCCTCAAAGTAGACCATGATTACGCCGCCGTCACGGGCCTGACCCTGCTCCAGGGCCGTGACTTCTCCCGCAAGTTCGTTACCGACAGTCTCCGGTTTATCATCAACGAAGAAGCCGCCCGGCTCATGGGCCTGCAACACCCGGTCGGGCAGCGGCTCAAACTCTGGGACCGCGAAGGCAGTATCATTGGCGTGGTGAAGGATTTTCACAGCCGTACCATGCACGGCCCCCAGCAACCCCTCATCATGACGCTGGACCCGGAGGATTGCGGCCTGTTGATGGTGCGTACCCAACCCGGCAAGACGGCCGAAGTCCTGGCGGCGCTGGAGCAGTTGCACCGGCAGTACGCGCCCGAAGACGTGTTCGAGTACAAGTTCATGGACCAGGCGTTCGAGCAACTCTACCAGAGCGACGTGATGAGGGGCAAACTGGCCAGCGGGTTTGCTTTCATCGCCGTATTCATCTCCTGCCTGGGGCTGTTTGGCCTGGCCGCCTTCACGGCCGAAAAACGCACCAAGGAAATCGGCATCCGCAAGGTGCTGGGCGCCAATGTGGCCGGCATCGTGGCCCTGCTGTCCCGGTCGTTTCTCAAGCCGGTGCTGCTGGCCATTCTCATTGCCTCGCCCCTGGCCTGGTACCTCATGAACCAGTGGCTCGAAAACTTTGCGCAGAAAACCCCCATTGACTGGGGCGTATTCGCCCTGGCCGGCGGGGCAGCCCTGCTGGTGGCCCTGTTCACGGTCAGCTTCCAGAGCATCCGGGCCGCCCTGGCAAACCCGGTCAAATCGCTGCGCTCCGAGTAAAAGGAGACCGCAGACCGGAGGCAGGCAGACGGGAGGAGGGATCGGGAACGAACTCCGGTGGTGCTTCGGTACCGGGCCGTAACGGGGAGGGGAGAAGGAAGAATGAAGATGAACCTTTGTATAATAACCCGCCACCCATGACCCACGACCAACAGGCTGCAAACGGGCACGGAACCGGTAACGACCCTTCGTCCGGTCTCCCGTCTCCCTTTCTCCGGTCTTCCTTTCCCCCGTATTGGGCCGACAAGCTGCTGGCCCGGCTCTGCCCGCCCGAACTGCTCGAAGAGATGCAGGGCGACCTGCACGAACGGTACGCCGAACACCGGCGGGAGCGGGGCCCGGCCTTCGCCCGGCGGCAGTACTGGCGCGACGTGCTGGGCTTCGCCCGGCCCTATTTTTTTGCCCGCAAACCCAATCCTTACCCCCGGCCCATGCCTACCGACATGCTCAGAAACTACTTCACCATCGCCGTCCGCAACCTGCTGCGGTACCGGCTCAACAGTACGCTCAACCTCGCCGGGCTGTCGCTGGGGCTGGCGTGCAGCATCCTCATTTTCATCCACGTAAAAGAGGAGACCAGTTACGACAAAGGCTTCCCGGACGCCGGGCAGGTGTACCGCCTCACCGTCGAAAACCTCGGGCTGAACACGCGCCGCTGGGCCGCCACTTCGCCCGTCCTGGCGACCGAAATGGCCCGGCTCGTGCCCGAAGTGGGCACGGTGGCCCGGTTCCACCGGCCGTACCCCGACCGCGTGTTCAGCTACGCGCCGCCGGCCGGGGCGCCGCGGCGGTTCGAGGAAAAAAGCGGGTTCTACGCCGACTCCACCGTGGTGAGCGTGTTCGGGCTGTCGTTCAGCAAGGGCGATCCCCGCACGGCCCTCCGGGAGCCCGACGCCGTGGTGCTCACCGAGGAAACGGCGCGGCGGTACTTCGGCAACGCGGACCCGCTGGGGAAAACCATTCACGACGACCTCGAAAAACGCCACCTGCGGGTGACCGGCGTGCTCCGGCCGTTCTCCTTCCCGACGCACCTGCGGTTCGACTACCTGGTGTCCATGGCTACGCTCCAGAAGTACGCTGCGAAAGACTTTTTCGAAGACCGGGGCTGGGCCGGCTTTTACAACTACGTCAAACTCCGGCCGGGCGTCTCCCGGGCCGCCCTGGAGGCGAAGCTTCCCGGTTTTATGGTGGCTTTTTACGAAGCCGCCGGGGAGAAGAAGGCCGACATCCTGACGGGCCGCCGCCTGCTCCTCCAGCCGGTGACCGACATCCACCTGCACTCCCGGCTGGAGAAGGAGATGGGGCCCAACGGCAACGCCATGTACGTGTACATTTTCTCGGTGGCCGCCCTCTGCATCCTGCTGGTGGCCGGCGTCAACTTCGTGAACATGGCCACGGCCCAGTCCTTCAAGCGCATGAAGGAAGTAGGCGTCCGCAAGGCGCTGGGGGCGCACAAAGGGCAACTGGTGGGCCAGTTCCTGGGCGAGTCGCTGCTGCTGACGGGGGCGGCGGCCGGGCTGTCGCTGCTGCTGTGCAACCTGGCCCTGCCGTTCTACAACGAATTGTCGGGCAGCCGGCTCGGGTTCGCCCAACTGCTCACCCTGCCCAACCTGGCCGGGCTGTTGCTCCTGGTGGGCGGGATCAGCCTGGCGGCGGGCCTCTACCCGGCCTGGTTCGTATCCGGGTTCGGCGCGGTGCGGGCCCTCAAGGGGCAAAAGCACCAGAGCGCCTCCGTGACGCTGGTGCGCAAGGGACTGGTCGTGTTCCAGTTCGCCGTATCGGTGTTCATGATCTTCGGCACGGTGGTGGTGTACCAGCAAATGGACTACTTCCGGCGCAAAAACCTGGGCTTCGACCAGGAGCAGCTCGTGGCCGTGAAGCTGTACGGCAGCCTGTGGGACCACGCCGACGCCGTGCAGGACGAACTGCGCAAGCACGCTGCCATTGCCGGGGTGGCCCGCATCTCCACGCTGCCCGGCGACCGCTTCAGCAACGAAATGCTCACGCCGCTGGCCGACCCCGACAAAGCTACGCAGATGCGCCACTTCCGGGTGGACGAACACGCCCTGCCCACGCTGCAAGTCAGCCTGAAGGAAGGCCGCCACTTCTCCCGGCGGGCCGAGGGGGCCGGGCCGGCGTTCATCCTCAACGAAACCGCCGCCGCGGCGCTGCAACTGGACAACCCGGTGGGCAAAAAGGTGATTGCCGGCGGCGACACGGGCGAAGTCGTCGGCATTGCCCGCGACTTTCATTTTGCCTCGCTGCACACCACCGTGGACCCCCTGGTGGTCGTGCTGGAGCCCCGGGGCGCCAACTACTTCCTGCTCCGGGTCAGCGGCGACGACCTGCCCGGCGTGCTCCGCTTCGCCGAAAAGACCATTGCGGGGCTTTCCCCGCAGAGCCTGTTCAGCTACACGTTCGTGGACGACAAGCTCGACCAGTTGTACGCTTCCGAAAACCGCATGGGCGACGTGTTCCGGGTGTTTGCGGCGTTTGCCGTGTTTATCTCCTGCCTGGGGCTGTTTGGGTTGTCGGCCTACGCGGCGCAGCTCCGCACCAAGGAGGTGGGCATCCGCAAGGTGCTGGGCGCCTCCGTGCCGGGGGTGGTGCGGCTGCTGGCCCTGGACTTCCTCAAACTGGTAGGGCTGGCTACGGTGCTGGCCTGGCCGGTCGCCTGGTGGGTGATGAACCGCTGGCTCGAAGGGTTTGCCTACAAAATCGCCGTGGGGGCACCGGTGTTCGTGCTCTCGGGCGTGCTGGCCCTGCTGGTGGCCCTGCTTACCGTCAGCTTCCAGTCGGTGAAAGCGGCCCTGGCCAACCCGGTCAAGTCCCTGCGGTCAGAATAAGTCTGAACCCTGATGCAGAGGAGGGTCTGAACCTTGATGCACTTGATGAAAAGATGACCAGGATTAACTGATGAAGCGGAAGATATTTATTTGATTCCCTGCCTCTCCCCTGACCCACGGGCAAACCCATTAGGGGACTGCCGGGGTGTGATGGGTACGGCCGGTTGCCTTGCCGCGGGGCCGCCCACGACTGGTCCCCCTTGTGGGAAGGTTGGTGCGTAAGGGAACCCCAAAGGGGTCGATGCAGTCAAGGGGGTGGGGGATGACCTTCTTGTGATTCTTTTCTGTCCTCCCCTCATTCATTGTTTCACCCTGCTCTGTTCCAAAACGCACAGGGGCTGTCCGGTTTAGGACAGTGCTTCGGCAGCCCCGCGGGTAAAAAGCGGCCAGAATCGGCAGGGAAGAAGTGCCGGTTTTTTGGCAGGAGATTTGTTCTGCAAAATTATAACTAATGATGCGGACCGTTTTGTCCGCCCCCGACCATGCGCAGAGCCTTCCTGGGAGAGTTTGAAGAAATCGTGTTGCTGGTGGTCGCCGCCTGCCACGCCGAAGCCTACGGGGTAACCGTGTGGGAGGAGGTGCAGGCACAGACGGGACGCAACCTGACGATGAGCGCCGTGCACGCCACCCTGTACCGGCTGGAGGAAAAGGGGTTCCTGGCCTCTCACCTCGGGGGAGCCACCGCCGAAAGGGGAGGGCGGCGCAAGCGGTTCTTTGCCCTCACGGCACCCGGCGCCCAGGCGTTGCGGGAAGTCGAGCAATTGCGGCGCCGCCTGTGGGAGGCCATTCCCGAAAGCAAACTCCAACTGTTCAAAGCCTGAGCGGGCACCAGCGCATGAAAGGACACGACCACGAACAGGACGCAAATGAGCACCGGGCGGAGCCGGTACGTCCCGCCGGCCGCCAGCCCACGCCGCCCCGCCGGGTAGACCGGTTGCTGGAATGGTTGCTGCCCCCCGACCTGCTGGAAGACGTGCTGGGCGACCTGCACGAGGTGTTCGGCCGGCAGGCGGCGGAGCTGGGCGCGGCCAAGGCCCGCCGGGCGTACCTCTGGGCCGCCCTGACGTACGCGCAGCCTTACTTTTACCGGCGCCGAAAAAAGTTTGACCGCCCTGTCCACCCTTACCCCAACCACTTCCTTTTTTCCGCCATGCTTCGCAGTTACTTCCTGACCGCTTACCGCAACCTCCGGCGCCAGCCGGCCTTCACGGCCATCAACGTAGTGAGCCTGGCCCTGGGCATTACCTGTTGCCTGCTGATCTTCCTGCTCCTGCGCCAGGAGTTGAGCTACGACCGTTTCCACGCCAAGGCCGACCGCATGTACCGGGTGTCCGCCACGGGTCATTGGAACGGCGAGACGAGCTACACCGGCATCACGCCGTACCCGCTGGCCCGGGCCCTGCGCACGGATTTTCCCGAACTCGAAACCGTTACGCAGATCAACCACGGGGGCGCGGGCCTGGTGACGGTCGGTACCAAGCGGTTTCCCGACCCCGAACTCATTTTTGCCGATTCGCTGTTCCTGTCCGTGTTTAAGTACCCCTTGCTGGCGGGAGACCCCCGCACGGCCCTGGCCCAACCCAACTCGGTGGTGCTCAGCGAGTCGCTGGCCCGGACGTATTTTGGGGACGCCCCGGCGCTGGGCAAGGAAATGCTGCTCGACAACGCCGACCTGCTCAAAGTGACCGGGGTCATGAAAGACGTACCCCGCAACACCCACCTGCCTTTCCAAATGGTGGTTTCCTTTGCCAACTACCAGCGCGGGAACCCGGACGTGCAGAAGTGGGATTACAGCAACCACGGCTACGTCTACGTGGTGTTGCCCCAAAAGCTGGCGCCCGGGCGGATCGAAAGCAAACTGCCCGCTTTCATGGCCAGGCACATAGGCGCCGAAACGGCCAAAAACGCCCGTTTTCTCCTCCAGCCGGTGACCGACATCCGGTTCGACACCCGCTTTGCCCTCCACAACGTGGGGGAAACGGTGGGCCGGGAAACGCACTGGGCCCTGGCCAGCCTGGGCGTACTGCTGGTGCTGATCGGCTGCGTCAACTTCATCAACCTGTCGGCGGCGCGGGCCCTGCGGCGGCAGCGGGAGGTGGGCGTACGGAAAGTGCTGGGTGGCCGCCGGTCACAGCTGGTCTGGCAGTTCCTGGCCGAAACCCTGTTGCTGACAACCCTGGCGGCCGCCCTGTCGGTGGGAATCACCTTCCTGCTGGTGCCCCGGCTGAACGCGTTCCTGGGGTTCACGGAACTGGCTGCTGCCCCCGACGGCTTCCTGGTGGCCTTCGTGGCCGGGCTGACGGCGGTGGTCGCCCTGCTTTCCGGCCTGTACCCGGCGCTTACACTTTCCGCGTACCAGCCGGTACTGGCCCTGAAAAACGGCATCGGCGCCATTACGGGGCGCAAGTCACTTTTTTCACTGGGCCGGGGCATGGTCGTATTCCAGTTTGCGGCCGCCCAGGTGCTCATCATCGGCACGCTGGTGGTGACCAGCCAAACCGACTATTTCCGCCGCAAGGAACTGGGCTTTGCCAAGGACGCCCTCGTCAACTTCCGCCTGCCCACCCGGGACGTCCAGAAGCTTTCCCTCCTGCGGAACGAACTGCTGCGCCACCCCCGCATTGCGGCCGTTTCTTTCGGCAAGGGCGCCCCCACTTCGAATGACCACGGCTTCGGCACCAACCTCAGCGTGGAGGGCAAAGAAGGCATCAGCGTGTTTGTAAAAGCGGTGGACGCCCACTACCAGGACACGTACGGCCTGACGCTGCGGGCGGGCCGGTGGCTCGCCGACCGCGAGGTCAAAGACGGCCGGTACGAGTTCATCATCAACGAAACCCTGCTCCGGAAGATGGGCTACCGCAAGCCGGAAGAAGCCCTCGGCCGGACGGTGAAAATCTGGCTGTGGCAACCCTTCGAAGGCACGGTCACGGGCGTGGTCCGCGACTTCCACCTCACCTCGCTCAAGGAGGAGATTGCCCCGCTGGCCCTGCTGAACCTGCCCGTGGGTTTCTCGCAGGCCGGGGTGAAGCTGGCCGGCGGCCATACCCCGGAAACGCTGGCCTACGTGAAGAACGTGTTCAGCCGGGCTTTCCCCCAGGAGGTATTCACCTACGAGTTCCTCGACGAGCACATCGCCCGGCTCTACGCGCGGGAAGACAAGATTGAGAAGCTCTTTACGGCATTTGCCGGGATGGCCGTTTTCATTGCCTGCCTCGGCCTGCTGGGCTTGTCGGCGCACGCGGCCGTGCAGCGCACCAAGGAAGTGGGCATCCGCAAAGTGCTGGGGGCTTCGCTGCCCCAACTGGTGGCGTTGCTGTCGCGGGAGTTTGCCCTGCTGGTGGGCGTGGCCTTCCTGGTTGCGGCCCCGCTGGGTTGGTACCTGATGCACAAATGGCTGGAAAACTTTGCCTACCGGGTAACGGTCCGCCCCGGCACGCTGTTGCTGGCCGGCCTGGGTGCCCTGGCCGTGGCCCTGCTCACCGTCAGCTTCCAGGCCGTCAAGGCCGCGCGGGCCAACCCGGTCCATTCGCTGCGGTCGGAGTAGGTCTGAACCTTGATGCATTCGAGGGTCTGAACCTTGATGCACTTGATGAAAAGATGAACAGGATAAAAAAAGAAGCCGCCTTGGTTCGGAACCAAGCGGCGTAAAATGCGGGAGACGGAATGTAAGATGAACCGGTTTTTGGCCGGAAAAGGACCGCGGCGGGTGGGCATTTTCCGGATTTTTTCGGGCGGGTGGTTTGGGATGAAAAGGGGCCGGCTGGGTGGGCACCGGCCTGATTTGCCGGAAAAAGGGGCTTTGAGTGCAACGCCGGCAGGGGCGGGAGGCGGGAAAGGTGGTAAAAATAAAGCGGTTACCTGTTAAATAAAATGAGTATACATGCCAAAATAAGATGTAATATTTTATCCAAAACCTGCCCTTTTCATTACAATAGATATGGCTACTCAACCTGTAAAACAACTTCAATCCATCCGCAGCCAGATCGTTGACCTGTCCATCAACGAGGCCGAGGCCGTGCAGTTGGAGCAACTCCTCCAGCAATCCATTGCCATCGTGAGCAAGTTCGACAACGAAAACCACCGCTTCTTCAAGAACCGGAAAAAGGTAACGCTGGAAGGTCTCGAAACCGAACTGACCCGCTACCAGCAGGGCTACTGGGGCCAGCAGGAGAAAGTAGAAAAGATCACCCGGTTCAACCTGGCCCGCCAGCAAGCCAACCTTCTCCTGGGCACCTTGCTCACCACGTGCAGGAGCTAAGGAGCATAGGCGTTTGGGAGTTAAGGAGTTTGAGAATTGAGCCGGGGCGGATGCTGATCCGTTCCGGTTTTTTATTGCCTCCTGCACCCTGCGCCACCAACGCTTACATTCGCTGATTCTCTAACGCAGGACTTTCTATAAGGTGGTCATCCAGACACTGACCACGGCAGCAGCAACACGGATCACGGCCCGGAAAGACGCTTACGAATATCCGCACGCCGCCGTCAGTGGGACACTGACGGCATCGAAAGACTTTTCGAGAAAGTTCTAGAACTGATGAGTGGACGAATCAGCGGAAATCATCCCCAACCCCCTTCGGCTGTCGCACGGATTAGCCCGCAAGGGGGACCGGTAGTGGGCGGCTCCCTGACAAGGAACAATCCGTACCCATCAGACACGGGCAGCTCCCTTGCGGCGAAGCATTGGCTTGCGGCCGGAAGGCACCTTGTAACGGCACCGCCCGGTACGTTCGGCTCTCGCCTCAGCACTACGTTCGGCTCACGCCTCAGCCCTACACTCGGTACGTTCGGCCCTCGCGCCCC
>CADCTQ010000099.1 GCA_902805615.1 uncultured Cytophagales bacterium | reverse complement strand
CGTAAGCGCTCCATGGGGAAGCGCCCGGCGCTTACGAGTATTTTTCACGCCATTACCAAGCCGCAAAACATGCAAACAAGATACACCAACAGCCCTAACGAAACCCGTGGCTTTGATACGGAAGCACTCCGGGAACAATTTTTAGTGGAAGACCTCTTCCGGCCGGAACAGACCCGCTGGGTATATTCCCACTACGACCGGGTGATGCTCGGGGGGGCTTTCCCGGTATCCCAACCGGTAACGCTGCCCGCGTACGAAGCCCTCAAATCAGACTATTTCCTGGAACGCCGCGAACTGGGCGTAATCAACGTGGGAAGCCCCGGAATCGTGGAAGTGGACGGCACTGCCCATGAGGTTCACAAACTGGGGTGTTTGTACATCGGCAAGGGCAGCAGGCAAGTTGCCTTCAAAAGTGTTCTTCCCCAGGACCCGGCCCGTTTTTTCCTGCTGTCCGCGCCCGCCCACCAAAGCCACCCGGTACGCCTGATGCGGCGCGAGGAGGCTTCGCCCGCCGAAATGGGTTCAACGGACACCTCCAACCAGCGAACGATTTATAAATACATCCACCAGGGAGGGATTCAAAGTTGTCAGTTGGTGATGGGGCTGACGGTGCTCAAAAGCGGCAGTGTCTGGAACACGATGCCGGCGCACACGCACGACCGCCGGATGGAGGCCTATTTCTACTTTGACTTGCCGGAAGACCAACGCGTCTTTCACTTGATGGGACAACCTTCCCAAACGCGGCACCTAGTCGTAGCCAACCACCAGGCCGTGATCTCGCCGCCCTGGTCCATTCATTCGGGGTGCGGCACTTCCAATTATTCCTTCATCTGGGGGATGGCCGGTGAAAACTATACCTTCACCGACATGGATTTTGTCGCCATGAAAGACTTGCGCTGATTGCTGACCAAAAGTTAATCCCAAAGAAGTCACCCCAAAAGACCCATGAGAAACATCTTATTTACCGCCCTTGCCCTCCTGCTAGGGGCCGCTTTTGCCTTCAAAGCAGTTGTTAACGTTAAGAAAGAGATGGAGCACAGCGCCCGGCAGCTCCAGTACGCCGACGGGTTGCGGAAGGAAACGGAGCGCATTCCGCATTCGATAAAAGCGGACGGCTCGCTCAACGACCGGGAAACGAAATGGTGGACGAGCGGCTTCTTTTCGGGGAATCTCTGGTACCTGTACGAATACACCAAAGATCCCAAATGGAAAACGCTGGCCGAAAAATGGACCGCCCCGCTTACGCCCGAGCAGCACAATACGGGCACGCACGACCTGGGCTTCATGCTGTACTGTTCGTTCGGCAACGGTTACCGGCTTACCCGGAATCCGGAGTACAAGGACATTATGGTGCAGGGGGCCAAATCGCTGGCTACGCGTTTTGACCCCAAGGTGGGACTGATCAAGTCCTGGGACAAGTTCCGGGAGTATAACTACCCGGTCATTATTGACAACATGATGAACCTGGAGTTTCTGTTTTGGGCTTCCAGGGAGACCGGCGACCCGGTTTACAAAAATATCGCCGTTACCCACGCTGATAATACGATCAAGCACCATTTCCGGCCGGATCACAGTTCCTTCCACGTGGTTTGCTACGACTCAACCGGCCGGCCGGTGGCGAAAGTAACCCACCAGGGAGCGGCTGACAATTCGCCCTGGGCCCGCGGACAAGCCTGGGGCTTGTACGGATTTACGGTGATGTACCGCGAAACCAAGGAAAAACGTTACCTGGAGCAGGCCCAGCAGATTGCCGATTTTTACCTGGATCACCCCAACCTGCCCGCCGACAAGATTCCCTACTGGGATTTTGACCGGCCCGGCGAGGAACGGGACGCATCGGCTGGAGCCATTACCGCCTCGGGTTTGCTGGAACTGAGCCAGTACAGCCCCGACAAGGGCAAAAAGTACGCGGGTGCGGCCGGGCAAATGCTCCAGAGTTTGGCTTCGCCGGCCTACCAGGCCGAAATAGGGAAAAACAATGGGTTTCTGCTCATGCACAGCACCGGTCACAAGCCCGGAAAGTCAGAAATTGACGTGCCGCTGGTTTACGCCGATTACTACTTCCTGGAAGGATTGATGCGTTACGAAAAGCTGAAAAACGGCAAAGAGTTGTTTTAAGGGGTTATTTTAAGTGGAGCGGTACCATGGCATTCATGACTTGGAATCACTTGCGCAGATACGCCTGTTGGTGTCTTTGCCTTTTGTGCGCGGCGGGCAAGGCCCAGCCAAAAGGCGAAAGCATTGTCCGGATTACCAACCCGGGCCCGGTGGCTTTTGCCAATGCCGTGGTGGAGATTCCCTGGGCCACCGTCCGGGCGGCCTACCCGCAAGCAGACACGGCGCAGCTGCGGGTGATCCACCTCGCTACGGGGAAAGAAGTGCCCTGCCAGTGGGAAAGGATGGGCGGAAAAACGGTTCAAAACCTGCTGGTACAGGTGTCGGTGGGGGCTGGAGAGACCTTGCAACTGGCCTTGCGCCGCGGGAAACCCACCAAAATAACGCCCCTTACCTACGCCCGGTACGTACCCGAGCGGTTCGATGATTTTGCCTGGGAAAATGACCGGATTGCTTTCCGCATCTACGGAGCGGCGCTGGGCAGCCGCTCCGACAATGCCTATGGCACCGACGTGTGGTCGAAACGCACCCGTCAGCTCATCCTCAACAAGTGGTACCGGCAGAATGATTACCACAAAGACAACGGCGAGGGGCTGGACTACTACAAAGTGGGCCTTACGCTGGGCGCCGGCGATATGGGCGTTTTTCTGGGTGATTCCATCGGCTACATCCACAATTACCGCTCCTGGGAAATCCTTGACAACGGCCCCCTGCGTTCCACTTTCCGGGTAAAATATGATCCTTATCCTTTCGGGGGGATCACTGTGACGATGACAAAAACCATCTCGATTGACGCCGGTTCTCAGCTCAGCCGAACGCAAGTGGAGGTAGTGCATACCGCCGCGGGGCTGCTGCCGGTGGTTGCCGGTATTACCCTGCGGGAGGAACCGGGTGTGCTGCTGCTGGACGAACAAAAGGGCATTCTGGGCTACTGGGAACCCCGGCACGGCAACGACGGCACCCTGGGGATTGGCTGCGTATTCCCGGCGGCCCCGGTCTCCATGCGCCGTCAGTACGGGCACGGACTCACCAAACTGGGCGTCCGGTCCGGCGACAGCGTCGTGTATTATACCGGGGCCGCTTGGGATAAAGCCGGGATCATTACCACCGGGGAAGCCTGGTTCGAGTATCTGCAACAATTTGCCACCGGGCTAAAGAATCCACTCACGGTACGGGTCGTAAAGTAACCCATCTTCCTGATTCTGGTTTAATAACTTCATTCACCCATCACCACTCCCTCAGCCATGTTTTCATTAGCAGGAAAAAAGGCCCTGGTCACCGGCTGTAAGCGCGGCATCGGCAAGGCCATGGCCGAAGCCCTTGCCCAAGCCGGCGCCGACGTCATTGGCGTATCGGCAAGCCTGGAACCGGAAGGCAGCCAGGTAGCCCGGGCAGTGAGCGGGTGGGGACGCAATTTTTACGCCTACCAGGCCAATTTCAGCAGCCGGGCAGCGCTGTATGCTTTTATTGAACAAGTTAAAAAAGACCATCCCGTCATTGACATTTTGGTCAACAATGCGGGCACTATTCTCCGCGAGCCGGCGGCCGAACACCCCGATGAATACTGGGACGAAGTGGTAGCCATCAACCAAACCGCCCCGTTTATGCTCACCCGCGAAATCGGCAAAGAAATGGTAGCGCGGGGGGCAGGTAAAATCATCTTCACGGCTTCGTTGCTGACCTTCCAGGGGGGCATTCACGTGCCGGGCTATGCCGCCAGCAAAGGAGCGGTAGGAAGTTTGGTAAAGGCCTTTGCCAATGAATGGGCCAGCAAGGGGGTGAATGTAAACGCCATTGCCCCCGGGTACATCGCCACGGACAATACCGAAGCCCTGCGCAACGACCCTGAACGGAGCAAATCCATTCTGGCCCGAATCCCGGCGGGGCGCTGGGGGCAGCCGGATGATTTCAAGGGACCCGTGGTATTTCTGGCTTCGGAGGCTTCCCGGTACGTGCACGGTACTATCCTGACGGTGGATGGCGGCTGGATGGGGCGTTAAAGGCGATTCAATTAACGTATAACAGACGGAGCCCTTCTTTGTCAAGGGCGTAAACTGCGCCTGCTTTGTGCTGAACACAATTCTTTTATTGACGTCCGACGGGTGGGTGCCTGAAAAATAGCGTTTTCAGTCTTATCGTACCGTAACGGAAAATGTTCCTATAAAGAGAGTGGGAAGAAATTTTCCCTCTTTCTGTTTTCGGTGGGTAAACCTGCTAATACTCGGAAGAGAGGCCTATCCGTGGCTTTACGATTTGTGAGCTGCTGCATCCGCTTGCCTAGAGCTGTTGGCACATCAAAGTGCTGGAAAATGCCTCAATTGCCGCTATATCCTCCTGCAAAAAGTTCGAAAATGTTATCATCCGGTCCACAAATTCGATTCTATCGCATTTAAAAAGCCCCAAATCCATAAGATTTGGGGCTTTTTTGTTTTTAGGCCTTGCATCCGATTCAATTGATCTCAAATAAAATGTGAGCGATTCGGTGAACAAAGCAGGAATATGCATCTGTTCAGCAATTCCCGGTTTGGCATTTGGACGTGTGAAGAAGGGGTACGTTTTGAGAAAAGAGAAATGCCATGAGTGGAAGCGTTGTCGAAAGCCCCGGAGGGGCGTGCTGTTGCTGGAAAGGCCCATCAAATGATACATAAGCTCCCTAGGAGCGTCCTGTTCAGATGTTGGCAGCTAACAGGTATTGCAAGACAACAGG
>CADCTQ010000098.1 GCA_902805615.1 uncultured Cytophagales bacterium | reverse complement strand
TTTCGGTGGCCGCCTGGAAAAGGGAGGCGTAATCCGGTACCAGGGCGTACTCTTTCAATTCAATCACCTGGCCGAGTTTGGCGGCGGCGGCGGGATAATTGCCCCGGGTGAGGTACACTTTGCCCAGCAGGGCCTTTACGGCGCCCTGGGTGGCCCGCCCGGATTCCGTGGCCTTGGCGGCAGGCAGGATGTTGCCGGTTCGGGTCATGTCGGCTTCGGTCAGGTCCTTGATGATCAGGTCGTACACCTCCTCCACCGGCCGCCGGTCGTACTGGTAGCCGTCGTTCACTTCCCGGATTTCGGCGGTCACCACCGGCACGCTGCCGAAGTAACGCACGAGGTTGAAGTACATGAGGGCCCGCAGGAACTTGGCCTGGGCAACGTAGCGGCTGCGTACGACGTCGTCCATCGGCACGGCGTCAATGCGGGCCAGCACGGCGTTGCACCGCTGAATGCCGGCGTAGTGGTCGGCCCAGGCCCGGCTCAGGTAGGCGTTGACGGGCCGCACGGTAAAGTTGTTGAAGTCGTTCTGGTCCCCGCTGCCGGGCTTGAGCACGTTGTCGGAGGGCAACTCGCCGAAGTTGTAGTATTCCTGGAACTGGCCCGTCGAAAGCAGGGCCGTGTAAGCGCCGTTCACGGCCAGGTCAATGTCTTTCTGGGTCTTGAAGGAGCTTTCGGTGGTCACGTTGGACACCGGCTGGAGGTCGAGGAACTTCTCCCCGCAGCCGGAGAGCATGGCTCCCAGCAGGAGGCTATAGAGGGTATTTTTTTTCATGATGAAGTAATGTTGGAGTTGTTTACAGTCCGACTTGCACGCCCACGTTGAAGGTCCGGGCCTGGGGAAAAGAGCCGTAATCCACGCCGATGGTCAGCGGGTCGGCGTTCTCGTAGGCGCTTACCTCGGGGTTGAAGAACTTGTACTTGGTGAAGATGTAGGCGTTCTGCACGCCGGCGTACACCCGGGCACTCTTGATCTTAGCCTTGCCCACCAGGGCTTCGGGCAGTTTGTAGCCCAGCGTCACGTTGCGCACGTTGAGGTACGAGCCGTTTTCCACCCAGCCGCTGTTGACGGCGTTGTTCTGGCCGGTGCCGTTGGAAGCGGCGCGGGGGGTCATGCCGTCGCCGGGCTGTTCGGCCGAACGCCAGCGCCCCTTCACGTCGGCCAGCTGGTTGTAGTTGGGCGTCAGGTTGCCGTAGAACCGGCGGGTAAAGTTGAGGATTTCAGCGCCCTGCACGCCTTGCAGCATCACGGCCAGGTCAAAACCCTTGTACGCGAAGTTGTTGGTCAGGGCGTAGGTAAAGTCGGGCTGGTTGTTGCCGATGGTCGTGCGGTCGGCATTGGTGATGCGTCCGTCGCCGCTTACGTCTTCGAAGATGCGGTCGCCGGGCCGGGGCTGCGGGTTGTTGTAGCGGGGATAGGCGTCAATCTGGGGCTGGTCCTGGAAGATGCCGGTCTGCCGGAAGCCGTAGAACGAGCCGAGCGGCTGCCCGATCTGGGTGATGGTTCCCTGCCCGATCACCCCGCTCACGTCGCCGAAGATGGGGTCGCCGGCGGGTCCGAGGGCCAGCACCTTGTTGCGGTTGAACGACAGGTTGGCGTTGGTGCTCCATTCGAAGGCGCCGGTCAGGTTGCGGGTGTTCAGGCCGAACTCCATGCCCCGGTTCCGCACTTTGCCGATGTTGCGCAGGGCCGAAGTGTAGCCGGTGAGGGCGGGCACGGCGATGTTGAGCAGCAGGTCCCGGGTGATGCGGTTGTAGGCGTCGGCCGTAAAGAAGATGCGGTCGTTGAGCAGGCCCAGTTCCAGGCCGACGTCCGCCTGCTGGCTCTTTTCCCAGGTCAGGCCGGCGTTGGCCGGCAGGAAGGGACGCAGCCCGAGCACCACCGTGTTGTTCATGTTGTAGTTGGCCTGGGCCAGCTGCGCGAATGAGCCGTAGTCGGAGGTCAGGGCGGCGTTGCCCGTCAGGCCGTAGCTGGCCCGCACCTTCAGGTTGTTGATCCCCTTCAGGTTCTTGATGAATTCTTCTTCGCTCAAACGCCAGCCGATGGCGGCGGCCGGGAAGCTGGCCCAGCGGGAGTTTTTGGCAAACCGCGAGGAGCCGTCCGTGCGGAAGGAAACGTCAAACAGGTACTTGTTTTTGAAGTTGTAGCCGGCCCGGGCGAAGTACGAGGCAAACGACGACCGGGAGGCAAAGGCACCCGGCACCCCGGCGGCGGGCACGTTGATCCCCCCGTTGCTGGGGAGAATGGTGCCGGCGTTGAGGGTGGTCACCACGTCGTTGGGGAAGTTGTTGGCCAGCATGACCGTGTTTTCGAAGTCGTTCTTCTGGGCTTCGGTGCCCAGCAGCAGGTTGAGGTTGTGGACCTCGCCCAAGGTGCGGGTGTAGTTGAGCGTCTGGTTGAAGAGCCAGTTGAGGTTCTGCTGGCTGCGGGCGAAGCCCACGATGCGGTTGGACGGCAAGGGAGGCAGCTGGCCGTTGTAGGGCACGGTGGAGTTCTGGAAGTAATTGCGGCGCTGCTGCTGCACGTCAATGCCGATGGAGGCCCGGTACTTGAGCCCCTCGATGATGTCGAGTTCACCGTAGGCGTTGCCCAGCAGGCGGGTCGTCTTCTGGCGGTCGTTGATGCCGCTGAGGTTGGCGACCGCGTTGGTCACGCCCGGGAAGCCGTACTGCGCGTTGTTGTACTGCTGCTGAGAGTTATAGGTCACCCCGTCGGCCTGGTACACCTGCACGAACGGCAGCGCAGTCAGGGCGGCGTTGATCACGCCGAAGTTCTGCCAGTGGCCGTCGGTCTGGGCGAGGCGTTCGTTGTTGAACGAAGGGTTGAGGCTCAGGCCCACCTTGATGCGCTTGGAGAGCTGGGAATCCAGGTTGGCCCGCAGGGAGTAACGCTTGAATTCGGAGGTTTTGATGATGCCGGCCTGGGAGAGGTAGTTGCCCGACACCAGGTAGCTCAGCTTGTCGGTGCCGCCGCTGACGGAGGCTTGGTAGGAGCTGATGGGGGCCGTGCGGAAGATCAGGTCCTGGTAATCCACGTAGGGCAGGGTGGGATCGTCCAGGAGGGCCTGTACGGCGGCGGGTACGGGCAAGTTGGGGGTGTTGGCGTAGGCTTCACGGGCCAGCTCTACGTACTCCTGCGTGTTGAGCATGTCTACCTTTTTGGTCACGTTCTGGAAACCGGTGTACACGTCCAGGTTCACGCGGGGCTCGCCGGCCTTGCCGCGCTTGGTGGTGATAAGGATCACGCCGTTGGAGCCGCGGGCCCCGTAGATGGCGGTGGCGGAGGCGTCTTTGAGCACGTCAATCCGCTCGATGTCGTTGGGGTTGATGAAGCTCAGGTCGTTGAGGCCGCCCAGGATCTGCTGGTCCACCACGAGCAGCGGGGCCGAGGAGGCGGTGATCGAGCCGATGCCCCGCACGCGGATGGCCGGCGAGGCGCCGGGAGCGCCGCTCGACTGCTGCACCTGCACGCCGGGCATCATGCCCTGGATGGCCTGGCCCACGTTGCTGATGGGCATGTCCTTGAAGTCGGCGGCGGTGATGGAGGCAATGGAGCCGGTCACGTCCTTGCGCTGCTGGGTGCCGTAGCCCACCACGACCACTTCGTTGAGGGAGAGCATGTCCTGCACCATCAGCACGTCAATGGTGGTGCGGCTGCCCACGGGTACTTCTTCGGTGATGTAGCCGATGAACGAAAACACGAGGATGCCTTCGGTGTCGGGTACGGAAATGGAGTAGGCGCCGTCGGTATTGGTAACGGTGCCGCTGGTGGAGCCTTTGAGCACGACGTTGACGCCGGGCAGGCCCTCCCCGTTTTCGTCGGTGACCCGTCCGGTGACGGTAATGGCGGCCTGGGCGGCCGGCTGTACGGCCGCGTACCGGCCCTGGAGGGAGTTGGCGGCCAGCACCGAAGCGGTGGTCCGGGCGTCCGCGCCGTAGGTTGCCAGGCAACCGAGCAGCAGGCCGAAAGCCCATCGTTGCGTAGCGTGGTAAATGCTTGTCATAAGGTAGCGTGAATAATTACACAGTTTTGTTACTTCCGCATGTAATTTTCCAAAGCTACCCCCTGCCGGCAGGTCTTCTGCATGGCTTTTCGGCCGGGCGTGTCGCAGGTAAGAAATCGGCCGGATTCCCCTGATGCCGGCGGGGCGTCGCGTACTTTCCCCAAAGGCAACGGGTGCGGGCAGAGCCTTTGGCGGCGTTCCCGGGGCCATTCGGGCGGCGCAACAGGTAACCGGCGGCCGGGGCGGCGACGCTTCCAACGGGGTAAGGTATGCCGGCGCGGCTGGGTAAAAGCTTCTTTTTCGTGAACCTGCGGCAAAAAAATAACCCCGGCGGGGAAACGGCCGGGGTTACTGCGGGTTAAGACGGGTCGTGACGCGCCCCTTTACACGGGTGGTGAATGCTGGCAATAGGATTTAACGGGGGCGTCAGTCAACCGCATTGGGGCGGGGGAAGTGCCGGCCCGGTGTGCGCCCCGTTGCATTTGGAACGGTACGGCCGGCGCAAGGGTGCGCTTAGGCCCCGACTGCAAAATCCTCGTACGCCAGTTCCCAGTGTTTCGACAAAGAGTCGGCATCGGCTTTGGCGGCGTCGTATGTTCCCGTCGAAACGACGTAGTGGTCCGCGGAGCCCCGGGGGTACAGGTGCACTTCAAAGGCCCGTTGCTCGAATTGGGTGGAGCTGCCCGTGCGGCTGCCAAAAACCGTGTGGGTGTTGCGGACGGGAACCAGGGTGAGCCGGTCGGGGGCCGGCAGGGTTTCCCACGCGCCGAACTTCAACCCGGCCAGGCCCCAGTACTGGCGGATGCGTCCGGGGGCGAAGTCAA
>CADCTQ010000097.1:3600-4833 GCA_902805615.1 uncultured Cytophagales bacterium | reverse complement strand
GCCCCCGGCTACTTTGCCGATCCCGAGGTGAATACCCAGGGCGCCGGCAACATCCAGGGCCTCGACCTCAACGGTGCGCCCAACACGCGCAACTACGGCTTCAATCTCCGCTTTACCCTGTAATATCCCGTTTTCGAATGCTTATGAAACTCAAAAGAATCCTTCAATATACCCTGGCCGCCACGCTGCTCGGCGGCGCGTACGGCTGCAACGATTACCTGGACGTGAACGAGTCGCCGAACCTGCCCGAAGAGGTAAGCCCGCAATCGCTGCTGGCTTCGGGCATCGCCGGCGCCGCCTTTGCCAACGCCAACGAACTGACCCGCTTCACTTCGGTGCTCATGGACTACCTGGCGGGCGCCGCCGGCAGCCCGGCCACGTACGACATCTACAACACCAACGGCGCCGACTTCGGCAACCAGTGGCGGTTCGAGATCTACGGCGGGGCCCTGATCACCAACCAGAAGATGATCGAAACGGCCGACTGGGCCGGCGCCAAGGCCTACTCGGGCATCGGCAAGATCATGAACGCCTACACCTTCGGCCTGGCAACCGACGTGTGGGGCGACGTGCCCTACTCGGAAGCCCTCAAGGGCGACGCCGGCATTGCCCAACCCCGCATAGACAGCCAGGAGGACATCTACAAGGGCAACGCGGCCCTGGGCATCCAGAGCCTGTTTGACCTGATCCGGGAAGGCATCGCCGACCTGAGTGCCCCCACTACTCTGCGGCCCGGTACGGAAGACATTGTGTACGGGGGACTGAGCCTGACGCCCAATCAACAGGTTGAATTTTGGAGAAGGGCTGGTAACACGCTGATGATGAAGCACGCCCTGCAGATGAGCCGCCGCGAGCCGCAACTGGCCGCCGCCATCATCAACGAGGCGCTTACCCGGCCGTACATCACCGAGAACCGGCAGAACCTCGCCGTCAGGTTCGGCCCGGTGGTAAACAGCCAGAGCCCGATCTACACCTACAACTACGTGAGCCTGTTCCGCGACGACCTGATCGTGAGCACCCGGTACGTGGCCCGGCTCCGGGACCTGAATGATCCCCGCCTGCGCCGGTTCGTGACGTTCCCGCTCGACAAGGAAGACCCGGTAGATACCGTCCGTACGATTGACAACGGCTTCAGTGGCACCCGGCCCCAGCCGCCGTCCACCTGGTCGCGCTGGAGCCCGACGCTGCTCGGCGAGAACGGCGTGGGCCCCGTACGGCTGCTGACCAACGCCC
>CADCTQ010000097.1:0-3590 GCA_902805615.1 uncultured Cytophagales bacterium | reverse complement strand
TTTATCCTGGCCGAGGCCGCCCTCACCCTGCCGGGCCTCACCATCCCGGCCAGCCAGGCCCAGTCTCTGTACGAGGAAGGCATCCGGGCCTCCATGCTGGACGCCGGCGTAACACCGGCCGAAATCAGCGCCTACTTTGCTGCCAACCCTACGGTGGTAACGTTGTCGGGGAGCACCGAGCAGCAGGTGGCGCAGATCATCAACCAGAAGTACATTGCCCAGACGGGTAATACCCTGGAGACCTGGAACGACTGGCGGCGCACGGGATACCCCAACCTGCCCGAGCACCTGAACGCACAGGGAACCAACGGAAGCGGCACCCGGCCGCTGCGGGCGCAGTACATTGACCAGGAAGTAGCCCGCAATCCCAACTTCGTGGTGCAAGACCCCAACGTACCCGTGTGGTGGGATGTTAACTAATGCCGCAACTGCTCACGTATTACTTTAACCTGATTACGCAAAATGAAAATCATAAAGAACCTGTTTTTGTTGCTGGGCCTCCTGGCCGCGGGTACCGCCTGCGACGACCAGTTTGAGGACGACCTGGTGCGCGACAACCGTCCCGAAGTGCCGGTCACGTTCCCGGGGGCCATGTCCGTCGGTTTCAATCCTTACTACACGGCTTCCCTCAAGGATACGGCCGAGGTGACCACGGGCGCGGCCCCCACGATTACCATCCAGATGAGCATTCCCGAGAATTCCGGGCGGAGCATCCAGGAGATCAGCAAAATTGTGGTTGGCGGAACGGCCATCAACGCGGGCACCGTGTCAAACCCGAGGATTGCCGCGTATGCCGGTCCCTTGCCGGTAGTAGGGACGTCGGCCACCTTTACCACCCCCGTCCGCAACTTCTACCTCCGGGCGGGCAGGCTTTCGGCCGCCGACCGGCAAGCGTTGGGTTCGGTTGGCTACGTGGAAAGAGCCCTCATGTTCCTGATAACCCTCGACGACGGCAGCCAGATCGTTCCCGTGCAACTGCGGGTGCGTTTCACGCCTTAAATCATTTGCCGAGTGCCGTTTCACCGAACAGCCCGCCCCTCCGGCGGGCTGTTTTTTTGGGGGCGCGGGGGGGCCGGCCGGCCCGGGCCGGGGCTGCATTCACCCGGGCGTGAACCGGGCGGGCGGGATGGCAGTGGCGGAATCGGGGGCAACGGGCTGGCAATCAGGGGCCGGGCCGGCGCAAACGGCGAAAAAAAGCACGCGTAAGTGATTTTATCGTCATATTTCGCGGGTGCTTTTCTTTTTTTTGGGCGGAAAGGCCCATTAAATAATCTTATTTGGCAAAGACGCCGTAAAGCGAAATTTTTTTCAGCCCGTCCTTGCTTACATCGGGTAAGTTCGGTTAGTTTTGGAACTATTCTTTACCAAAATCTTAACCTAAAGTCAAAAAGGTACGTATGAAGAAAATTTTATTGCTTTCCTTGTTTTTAATGCTCTTCGCCGGTCTGGACGCGGCGCTGCTGGCGCAGGACCGGACAGTCAGCGGCCGGGTTACTTCGGCCGACGACGGGGCCGCCGTACCCGGGGCCAACGTATTGGTGAAGGGCACGACGGTCGGGGCCACTACCGACATCAACGGCCGCTACAGCATCAGCGTGCCCGACAACGCCACCCTGGTGGTCAGCTTCATTGGCCTCATTTCCCAGGAAGTGTCCGTGGGCAACCGCTCTACGATAGACGTCCGGCTGGCCTCCGACGTGACGGGCCTCAACGAAGTGGTGGTAGTAGGGTACGGCACCCAGCAGAAGCGGGACCTGACGGGTTCCATTGCCCAGATCAAGGGTTCCGATATTGCCAGCCTGCCCGTGCAGTCTTTTGAACAGGGCTTGCAGGGCCGGGCCGCCGGCGTGAACATCACCACGCCCAACGGGGTGCTCGGCAACGCCCCCATCATCCGGGTGCGCGGGGTCAACTCGATCTCCTCCAGTTCCCAGCCCCTGATCATCATTGACGGTTTGCCCATCAACAACAGCGCCAACGTAACCGGCTTTACCCTCAGCAATCCCCTGTCGGACCTGAACCCGAGCGACATCGAGTCCTACGAAGTGTTGAAAGATGCGGCCTCCACGGCCATCTACGGTTCACGGGCCGCCAACGGGGTGATCCTGATCACCACCAAGAAGGGGGCCAAAGGCAAGCCGACCGTTAACTTCGACGCCTGGGTCGGCTTGACGGAAGCCTTCCGGCGGTTTGACGTGCTCAACGCCCAGGAGTACGTAACCATGAAGAACGAAGGCTACGCCAACTGGGTGGAAGGCGGCAACCAGCGCGTGAACGGCCGGACCGCCGACCAGGGCGTGGCCCAGCTCGACACGATCGGCGGCCGGGTGGTGGATACCGACTGGTACGACGCCGTGTACCGCCGGGGCTTCCAGCAGAACTACGCCCTCAACGTGAGTGGCGCAAGCGACAAGACTTCCTACCTGTTTTCGGTGGGCTACACCAACCAGGAGGGGATGCTCAAAGCCAACCTGTTCCGGCGCTACACCACGCGCATGAACATTGAACACAAAATATACGACTGGCTGACGGTGGGCGCCAACGGCCAGTTTGCCAATACGTTCGGCCAGTCGCCCAACACCGGCGCGACGGGAGCCTTTGCCACGAGTGGTTTGGGCCGGATTCCGCTGGTCATGCCGCCCAACGTGCCCGTGTTCAACGAAGATGGCACCTACAACATTGACCCCGTCAACAACCGCGCCGGCGTGGGCAACAACGCCTCCGGGGCCATCGGTCTCAACTTCCCCAACCCCCAGCCCGAGATTGACAAAAACAAGTCCACCAGCGAGACCAACCGCATTTTCGGCAACATCTTCCTGGACGTGCGGCTGCTGAAAGGGCTCAATTTCCGCACGGCCTACGGCCTCGACAACCTCAACCTGGAGGGACAGGCCTTCCAGTCGGCCCTGCACGGCGACGGCTGGGCCAGCGGCGGCCTGGTAAACAACATCTTCGGCCGCACGCGGCTGGCCAACTGGCAGAACACCCTCAACTTCAGCCGCACGCTGGGCAAACTCAACCTGGGCGTACTGGCCGGTACCGAATACCAGAAGACGAGCATTGACAGCTGGGGCGCCAGCCGGCAGGGCATCGCCGACGACTACTTCACCTCGTTCCAGGGCACCAAGTGGGGCAACTTCTGGGGCGTGTCGGCCGGCTGGCGGCTCTCGCAGGAGGGGTTCTTCAAGAACATGAACCTGAACTTCGTGGATGACATCAAGGTCCGGGGCAGCTACGGCACGGTGGGGAACACGTTCCTGCCCACCGACTTCGGCTCCCTGGCCCTGTTCGGCAGCGGCCTGTACGGCGACGCGGCTACCTTCCTGTTCGTGCAGGCGGCCAGCCCCAACCTCCGCTGGGAATCCAACCAGAAGATTGACGTGGGCCTCGACGCCGCCTTTTTCAACAACCGCCTTTCGCTGGAGTTTGCCTACTACCGCAACAACCTTTCCGACCTGGTGCTGTTCAACCCCGAGCCGCCTTCCAAGGGCATTCCCGGCAGCGCCATCCTTTCCAACGTAGCCAAGATGCGCAACTCGGGCATTGAACTGGGCGTGAACACGACCAACATTGACCGCAACGGATTTAGC
>CADCTQ010000096.1 GCA_902805615.1 uncultured Cytophagales bacterium | reverse complement strand
CTGCTCTACAACATCTTCGAACGCAAGTGGGACGACGAGCTGCTCGACATCCTGGAAATCCCGCGGTCCATGCTGCCGGAGGTAAAGGCGTCGTCGGAGGTGTACGGCCACACGGCGGGGCTGTTCGGCGGGCGGCGCATCCCGGTGGCGGGCATCGCCGGCGACCAGCAGGCGGCCCTCTTCGGGCAGGCGTGCTTTGCGCCGGGCATGGCCAAGAACACCTACGGCACGGGCTGCTTCATGCTCATGCAGACGGGCGAAAAGGCGGTATTGTCGGGGCACGGCCTGCTCACGACCATTGCCTGGGGTTTCGACGGCAAGGTGGAGTACGCCCTGGAGGGCAGCATTTTCGTGGCCGGCTCGGCCGTGCAGTGGCTCCGCGACGGCCTGCGGATGCTGCGCGAATCGAAGGAAAGCGAAACGTACGCGGCGCGGGTGACTTCGGCGGAAGGGGTGTACGTGGTGCCGGCCTTCGTGGGGCTGGGCACGCCCTACTGGGACAGCACGGTGCGCGGGGCGGTGTTCGGCCTCACGCGGGGCACGCAGAAGGAGCACTTCATCCGGGCCACGCTCGAATCCATGGCCTACCAGACCAAGGACGTGCTCAACGCCATGCAGGAAGACGCGGGCATTACCCTGCAAAGCCTCCGCGTGGACGGCGGGGCGGTGGCCAATAACTTTCTCATGCAGTTCCAGGCCGACGTGCTGGGGGTGCCGGTGCAGCGGCCGGTGGTGAACGAAACCACGGCGCTGGGGGCCGCGTACCTGGCCGGCCTGGCGGTGGGCTTCTGGAAGGACCGCCGCGAGATCACCGACCGCTGGGGCATCGAACGCACCTTCGAGCCGGCCATGCCCGCCGACGAGGCCGCCAAACTTTACCGCGGCTGGCAAACGGCCGTGCAGGCGGCCATGACGTTCAAGCCTTGAGGCGGGAATGGTCCGTTCCCGTCAGAACCGTTCCGCCCGCAGCAGTTCCTGGCCCGGTTTCAGGCTGGCGTACACGGCTTTTAACCCTTCCCGGACAATCGTTAAGGGATGTTCGGGAAACAGGGGGTCGTACTCGTCGCGTTCAGCCAGGTTCATCAGCGTGCCCTTCTTCCAGCCCCGGTCGTAGGGGTCGGCCGACCAGCCCAGGATGTTGTTTTCCCCGGGGGCGATCTTTCCCTCCCGGATCAGCTTGTCGGCAATCACGGCCTCCCGCACGCCCGTCATGCCCGCTTCCTCGGCCTGGATTTTGACCACGTAGCTGAACTGCCTGAAGGGCAGCGTGAGCGAACCGATGTAGCCCATGCCCCGGGGCTGCCGGGGTATTTTAAAAATCGTTTTTACGACCGGGATGCGGGTATTGGCCAGCACGCCAACGGCTACTTCCACCAGCCCCCCGTGCTGCGAACTGATCAGACTCCGGTAATGCCCCTGCAGGGCGGGCTGGTCTTCGAGGCGGACGGGGATGTCGGGCGGCACGTCGAAAAAGTGAAGCGAGAGCATCGCCGGATGGCCGGGATGTTCCCACACCTGCTTTTTGGGGTTGGTTTCCTGCACCTGCCAGCCCGGCGCGTCGAACGCCAGCGAATGGAGGGCGGGCGGCTTCCGGTTGAATAATTTTTTGAAAAAATCCATGGGTCGTTTTCCTCAACGGCACAACGTACGGGTGTGACCAGTGGTTGCCGCTCCGGGTTGCACGGCGGGCTTACCGGCCGGTTTCCATCCATTCATTTTCTTTGCATTTTAGGGGCAAGGGCATCATTCCTTCAAGCCAACGATGCCGTACGAATATTGCCTGATCCCTTGGCGGGAAAACCGCCGGGCCTTCCCGATCCATTTTGCGGCTTGCCTTTATCCCGTTCCCGATCCGATGCCCGCCAAATTATCTTTTTAAAGTATTTTCTTACCTCTACACCCTGGAGCGTTTACCTTTCCGGGCCGGGGAGAATTAAGAACCTGCTGTTTATCCCAGCCTCCTTCCTGCGTATGTCCTTCCCCGCCGCCGTCCGTTTCTATTTGTCCATCCTGGCGCTATCCGTTGGTTTTTTGAGCCGGGCCCAGACGTTGCAAGAGCACTACTTTTCCGACGTGGAAAGGGTCAAACCCACCGAGTGGGCGAATTGCGTGCTCCGGGATGGAGACGAAATCCTCATTGGCGGCAGGAGCCGGCAGGTGTCGGCTGCCGTCTGGAGAGTAGATACCACGGGAACCATCCGCTGGAAAGCCGACCTGTACACCACCGGCCAGAAAGGCGCCGGACGGGTGTTGAAAATGATCATTGGCGCGGATGGGCAGATATACGCCATTGTTGCCAATGGTCACCCTTCTGACGGCTCGTACGAAGTGGTAAAACTGGACAAGCAAACCGGGAAAGTGCTCTGGAAAGGGCTGCCGCTGGCGACTAATTTTTCGAGTGCCGAAATTGGGGACCTGGTGGATTACGGCCACGCCATCCTGGTCACTTTCTATGGCATCATAGATTATGGCGTCAAAGACTACTCCGTGGCCCTGCTCGACAAAAAGGACGGCCGGATGCTGGCCCGCCACCCGGTGCCTGAAGGTCTGGGAACGATGGCCGTGGATGCCAACCGCAACGTTTTCATTGCTGTGGGGGACACGCTGAGCAAAAGGAAGGCGTCCGACTTGAGCAAGCCCGTTTGGAAGGTCAGTTTAAACGCCGAGGCCGCCCGGTACCTCGGCACGATCAGCCGCATTCAACCGGACGGCGATGCCCTGCTGGCATTTGGCAACCAGGAAGACTTCGTTTTCAACCGCGGCGTTGTCGCGCGGATAGATACCGCCAACGGCAGCGTAAAGTGGGGCACGGCAACCAGTGCCTACGATGACGTAAATTACTCGGACGCCAAGATCGCCGGCGATGATCTCTTCGTGGCCTGGAAACACGCACTCGTCGGCGGAGGCAGGTACGTAATGCGGACCAGCCGGCTCAACCGGCGCACCGGGGCGGTGCAGTGGGAAAGCCAAACGAACTTCGAAGGGTTCGGGGCTCCGGGCTACGACGACAAACTCAGTGAGCAGGCCGCCCTCTCGCTGGACCTGGATGCGGCCAAGAACATCTACGTAACCGGGTACTACAACAGCGACAACTATACACCCGCCACCTGGGGCATTGCCAAGCTGGCCGGCGGGAACGGGCAGAAGCTGTACGAACACACGGTGATTGAAGACTCCTCCAAATACGACCGCAACAGTGTAGGAGTCGCCAGCCTGGTGATCCGCAGCAAGCCCTACTTCATCGGCAACCTCCAGGGGTATTACCACTGGGAACACGACGGCGCGTCCAGTTACGGCGGCAGCATGTTGATGATGGTGCAGCTCGCTCCCGCGGACGGCAAGGTGCAGCGGCGCAAATACGTGGACGGCGACACCGTGTACTATGCTTCCAGAACGGTAGCCATCAAAAGGGTGTCCGCCGCGAAAGTGGCCGTACTCAAAGAGGTCGGGCGGCTCTTGCGGGTGGAAATGTACGACGCCAAGTACCAGCGCCTGTGGTCAAAGACGCTCGGGCGGAACTTCAAAACGGCCGGGGCGGAGTTGGTCTTGGGGGCGGACGGTTTCCTGCACGTTACCGGAGTGAGTACCCCCTTAGGGGCGCCTTTTCCCACCCGGGCGGTCTTTTACCGCCTGGATACGCTGGGCAACATCGGCAAAACGGCCTTTGAGCAAAACGGCTACTCGACAGGTGAGCAGTGGGGTCCGTACCAAGTCGTAAAAACCTCCAAAAACACCCATATTTTTTACAAAGACCAGAACTATTACAATACCGGACAGTACTTGTACCTGCTGCACTGGCCCAACAATTACTCGACAAGAGTCGAAAACAGCCTTTTTGGGGTAACCGGTACCAGTGCGCCGGTGCTCCAACCCTTGAAAGGAGATACCCTGCTGGTGTTCCAGGGCAGGGAGATCAAACTGCTATCCGTCCCCAGTACGTACTACACCTCGCTTTCCTGCCAAACGCTTAAATCCCCCGCCATTCCGCTCGACCAGGTGCAGTCCGTATTGCCCCTGGCCCGGCAGCGCTTCATCGTGGCGGGCCACTACCGCGACAGCAGCAAGATTTTCGCCTACGACTACCCCACCAACGATACCCTGTGGAAAAAAGCGTACCCCGCCGCCACGGTCAAAAAGTTGGTTGCCGGGGAGAAAACCTTCGTGTACGCGGCCGGCAAAGTGAAGATCGGCACCAAGACGCTGTTGCGCGTGTCCAAATTGGATGCGGCGAGCGGAAAAGGCGTCTGGACGTTCACCGAAGACAGTACCAGCCACCAGAGCGAACCGGTTGACCTGGTATTTGACCCGGCCGGGTACGTCACGGTGGTGGGCTACGCCACGGGTGCCGGGAATGCCCGGTCCGTACTGATTTGCCGCCTGGATACGGCCGGACAGGTGGCCCACCTGGTCCGGAAGGAAAGCCCGTACGGGGGTGACAACACGGCCTCCTGCGCCGAACTGGTTGCCAGCGGGGAAATCTGGCTGGGCGGCAATTTTCACCTGACTTCCTGGAAGCGGGAAGGGTTCGTGTACCGGTACGCGTACAGCCCCCAGCCTCAACCCGGTAAAAACACCCCGCCCGCCATCACGCCCCAGCGGTTCGAAGTCCTGGCGGGCAGTCCCGCAGGACAAACCGTCGGCAAGGTGGTTACTACCGATGCCGAAAACGACGCGTTGGTTTTTGCCATCACGGCGGGGAATGCCGACAGCACTTTCACCCTCCACCGGACCTCGGGCGTCCTCTCGGTCCGTAACCCGGCGGCTTTGGCGGGGGGCCGGGCTTCGTTTTCCCTCACCGTCCAGGTGACCGAGGAAAGGGCCGCCCCGCTGCAAAGCAGTGCCCTGGTCACGGTGGTGGTACAAGCGGACACCAGCCTGACGACGGGGTTAACAAAAACGGGCGGGAAAGGCACCCTGCTGGTGTTTCCCAATCCCACCCCCGACCAGGTACACCTTTCGCTGAAAAACGATTGGTACGGGCCGGTGGAGCTGGTTCTACTCGATGAGTTGGGCAAAGAAATCGTGGTGACCCGGCTCGTAAAGCGCCACGAGGAGTTAGGTCACGTGCTCGACCTGCGTTCGCTTGGGCGGGGAGTTTACCTGGTGAAGTTGACCGGTGGTCAGCATCTCACCACCAGAAAGGTTTTTAAGTACTGAGCCAGTCGCTGGTCAGGGCCGGCGCCGCCCGTTCCGTGCCCCGGAAACGGCGTGACGGTCTCGTCACCGGGCTTCTTTACGCCCCCCTACTTGCCGCGCAGAATCGCCTTTTCGCCGTAGTACTTTTCCCGGTTGAACCAGGTGTACCCGCCCACCAGGAGCAACGTCCCGATCTCCGCCAGGGAACGCGACAACCAGACGCCGCCCAGGCCCAGCCCCCCGGGCAGCACTGCCAGCAGGAGGGCCACCAGCACCAAACCCTTGAGCACGGGCACCGCCGTAGCCACCCCCGGCTTGCCGATGCTCTGGAAGTAAGCCGCCAGGATGTAGTTGGGCCCGGCGGCCAGGAAGAGCAGGAAGTACAGCGACAGGGTGCCGCCCGCCACCCGCCGGAATGCCGCCGTGTCGTTGCCGGCAAAAGCCATCACCAGCCACCCGGGGACTGCCTGGCCGAGGGCCGCCATCACCAACCCGAGGGTGAAGGCCAGCGAAAACTTCACCGTTTCGAGCACCCGGCCCGGCAGCCTGGCCCCGATGTTGAACCACACGATGGGCAGCACGGCGATCATGGCCGAGGTAAAGGGCCGGAGGAGAATGAAACTCACGTGGTTGACCACCCCGAAGGCCGCTACCGCCGCCGGCCCGTACGGCACTACGGCGCGGGTGATGAGCAACAGCCCCGTCGAAACGGACACCTCCGAAGCAAACGAAGGCAGTCCGAGCCGCACCAACTCCCGCCACGCCGCCAGCCGGGCCGTGAACCGGAACTCCCGGAAGCCGAAATGGTTTTTGCCCCTCGACAAGTGCAGCACCAGGTACCCGGCCGCCGCCGCCCGGCCCAGGACCGTCGCCACGGAAGCGCCCTCCACGCCCAGGCGCAGGCCCACCACCAGCAGCAGGTCCAGGCCCAGGTTGAGGCCCACCGCCACCAGCGACGCGTTGCGCGTCACTTCCGGGGCGCCGTCGCTGCGGAGCAAACCCGCCCAGAACAGGTTGAGGAAGAACAACGGCAACCCCACCAGTTGCCAGCGCATGTACCCGGCCAGGTTGTCGGCCAGCGACGCGTTGCCGGCGCCGGCCAGGAAAACGGCCAGGGGTTGTACGAGCAGCGGGCTGGTCAGCGCCACGGCGCCCCCCAGCAGCAGGGCCAGGGTAGTGACAAAGGCGAAGATGCGCTGGGCGTTGCCGTAGTCGGCCGCCCCGATGCTTTTGCCGAGCAGGATGCCGGTGCCGATCATCACGGGCAGGGCCAGCGCCACCAGCATGATCACCACGGGGCCGTACAGGCCCACCGCCGCCACGCCTTCCTTGCCCACCGTCCTCCCCAGGATAATCCCGTTGATTACCTCGTGGACCGTGATGGACAGGATGCTGGTCAGCGCCGGTACGTAATACTGGAAAACAGGGCTTTCACCGGGGCTTCGCCCAGCCGGTTCGGTGCGGTCATGCGGATGGTTTTGGGAGAGGGGCGAAATTAAATTCTTTTGATGAATATGCGCATTGCCAAACGCGGCAAGGGTTTCACGCAAAGGCGGGGTTCACGCAAAGCGGACATCCTCTCATCAGCCGGGGGGACCGCCGGCCCCTTTTTGCCGCGACAAACCGCGTGCCGCCGTACCTTAAAACCATGCTCCGCCACTTCCTCATCATCACGCTGCGGAACGGGTTCCGCCAGCCCCTCCATGCCGTCCTGAACCTGTCGTGCCTGGGCCTCGGCCTTGCCGCCACGCTGCTCATCGGGCTGTACCTCCACTTCGAACTCACCTACGACCGCTTCCACGCCAACGCGGCCCGCATCTACCGGGTCGAAACCAAGTCGGTGAACCTGAAAGGCAAGGTGCTCGAACTGGGCTGGAAACACACCCAGGCCGTCCTGGGCGCCTACATCCAACAGGATTTTCCGCAGGTGGAAAACTACGCCCGGGTCTTCAAGTTCTTCAAAGACGAAGAAGTACAACTCGTCCACGGCGGCAAGCGGCTCGGGGAACGGGACGTGTACGCGGCCGACCCCAGCGTGCTGGAGATGTTCTCGTTCTCCTTCGTGGCCGGCAACCCGCGGGGGGCGCTGGACGGTCCCAACCAGGTGGTGCTTTCGCAGGAGCTGGCCCGGCGGCTTTTCGGCACGGAGAACCCGGTGGGCAAAATCCTCAACACCCGCCTGACCCACAACCTGCCCGGCTTCGGCGAAGGGTACGCCCTGCTGGTGACCGGCGTGTACCGCGACCTGCCCGACAACACCCACCTGCCCGTGGCCGCGCTGATCTCGGCCAAAACCGACCCGGGCATGGCGCAGTACTACTTCGGCACCTACAACACGTTTACCTACCTGCTGCTCTCCCCCACCGCCGACGCCAAAAGCCTCGCGCCCAAGCTCGCAGGCATTTACGGCCGGTACCTGGACCCCGCCCGGGAGCCGGTGATGACCGACGCGCTGCACGAACTGGTCCCGCTGCGCGGCATTCACCTGGCCGAGACCGGCGGCCCGGCCTACGCGTACCTGTTCGGCGCGGTCGGCGTGCTGCTGCTGCTCATCGCCGTGATCAGCTACGTGAACCTGGTGACGGCCCAGGCCGGCCGGCGGGCCACCGAAATTGGCATCCGCAAGGTGCTTGGCTCGGGACGGGGGCAACTGGTGGGCCAGTTCCTGGCCGAATCCCTGCTGTTCAGCGGGCTGGCCCTCGGGCTGGCCGTGGTGCTGGTGGGGCTGTCGGTGGGTCCGCTCAACCGGCTGCTGGGCCTCCGGCTGCAAGTGGAGCAACTCGGGCAGCCCGTGCTGCTGGGCGGCATGCTGCTGCTGGTGCCGGTCATCGGCCTGCTGGGCGGGGGCTACCCGGCGTTCTTCCTCTCGTCGTTCCGGCCACTGGCCGTGCTCAAGGGCCGGTTCACGGGCCGGGCCCCGCTGCGGCGGCTCCTGGTGGCCGTGCAGTTCGCCGTAGTGATCTTCGTGCTCAGTTGCACGGGCATGATCTACGACCAGTTGCAGTACCTGCGGCGCAAGAACCTGGGGTTCGACAAGGAGCACGTCGTGCGGCTCCGGCTGCCGGGCGAAGCGGGCCTGAAGGCGTGGCCGGCCTTCCGGGAGCAGCTGTTGCAGAGCCCTTACGTGTCGGCCGCCGCCACGGGCGACTTCATTCCCGGCGTTGACAACATGGGCCGCTGGCCGATGATCGTTGACCGGGCGGCCGGGGAGCCGCAGATGGTGCGCCGGGCGGCCGTTGATTACGACTTTTTCCCGGCCCTGGACATTCCCCTGGTGCACGGCCGTAACTTTTCCCGCCGCTTTCCGACTGATCCTTCCCGGGCGGTGGTGGTGAACCAGGCGTTTCTGCGCCAGTACGGCCTGCGCGGGGGCGTTGGCGAAACGGTCCGGTTCGGCAACCGCGACAACCCGGTCACCCTCGAAATCGTGGGCGTGATCGCCGACTTCCACCAGAGTCCGCTCCACAGCCCCATCGAAGCCCAGGTGTTCCTGCTGGCCGCCGCATCGCCCCACTTGGTGGTGAAGGTCGGGCGGGACCTGCCCGCGGCCGTGGCCTACCTGGAGAGGGCCTGGCGGGACACCATGCCCGGCGCCCCTTTCGACTACCGCTTCCTCGACGAGGAGTTGCAGGACGGCTACAAAGCCGACCAGGTCCGGGGCCGCGTGTTCCTGTCTTTTTCGCTGCTCACGCTGGGCATCGCTTTCCTGGGCCTGTTCGGCCTGGCGGCTTACCTGGCCGGGCAGCGGACCCGGGAGGTGGGCATCCGCAAGGTGCTGGGGGCCGGCACGGCCCACCTGGTGCTGCTCCTCACCCGCGACTTCCTGCTGCTGGTGACCATTGCGGCCCTGCCGGCGTTCGGCGTGGCCTGGTACACCCTCCGGCGGTGGCTGGAAAACTTCGCGTACCGCGCCGAAATGAACTACCTGCTGTTTGCCCTCGTGCTGGCCTTTACGCTGCTGCTCACGTTCGGGGTCACCGGCCTGCACGCCTTCCGCACGGCCCGCCTCAACCCCGCCGATACGCTGAAGCACGAGTAGAGGAGTGAGAAGCGAGGAGTGAGAAGGAGGGGCACGGACTTGTACGGGTAAAACGGCAAGGTGCGCGTACATTCTTCTCACTCCTCGCTTCTCGCTTCTCGCTTCTCACTTCTCACTTCTTTTCCGCAAACACGTACGCCCGTTGGCTTTCGTATTCCACGCCCACGTAGGGGTCGCGGAGGCGGACGTCTCTGACGGCAAAACCGTTCCGGAGCAGTGCTTCCCGGACGGTATCCACGCGGAAAAAATAAAAGTCGAGGGGCCGGCCGCCGTTCAGGAAATCTCCCACCCGCATCTGCTGGTCCTCGCCGAGGTGGAACGAAAGCAACAGTTGCCCGCCGGGCTTGAGCAGTTGGTGGAGCTTTTCGCACACGGCGTCGAGGGCCGCCACCGGGAAGTTGACGATGAAGTACAGCCCGATGATGGCGTCGTAGGCGGCCGTTTCGGTCATTTGCAGCACGTCGGCCGCCCGGAACGGGATGGTGGGGTTGCGTTCGGCCGCCTGGCGCACCATTTCGGGCGAAAGGTCAACGCCCGTGGCCCGGCGGCCCAGGTGATGGTGCACGTAGCGGGCCACCTGCCCGGGGCCGCAGCCCATGTCGCAGATGAGCCCGTCCCTGGGCACGGCCGCCACGAAGTCGGCCAGGAATTCCCCAGCCTTCGGCTTTTGCAGGATTTCGTCCTGGTACTTGTCGGCGTAGGTGCGGGCCACCCGGTCGTAGGCAGCCGTCACTTCGGGGGTGTTCTGCGTGGTCATGGCGATGGGGTTGGCGGAAGGCAATTTGCCGTTTTTTCTTACGGCGCCCAAGGGCCGGTCCCGGAGAACGCAGGTTTGCCGGGAGGGCTTTTCGCCACGGGCGCGCCACCCGGGGCTTTTTTTGGGAAGGCACCGCTGCGGGTCCCGTCGCCGCAGTTGCCAAATGGTACCCGGGCTACCGGCTGGCGGCCACGGGGGCCGGTCACTTCCGGGTGTCGGGGCGGATTCAGGACGTATTTTTCAATTCTCCCGGCGGCCCTGCCCCCTGACACCGTGGCGGCCGGCCCGTACCCGCGTCCCCCGGATGCGGAAAAAGAAGCCCGGAAACCGGGTGGCGGAATGTTTTGTATTGTAGTCTTGTTTAACTTACCAAGCGGCTCTTCTTCAATCCTATGAATCCCTCCTTTTCGGCCCTCCGGCGCCCGGCGTACATCCAGATGTTCCAACAAAAGCCCCTCGACCTGCTCGTGGTCGGCGGCGGCATTACCGGCGCGGGCATTGCCCTCGACGCCCGGAGCCGGGGCCTGCACGTGGGGCTGGTGGAAATGCAGGACTTTGCCGCCGGCACGTCCAGCCGTTCCACCAAGCTGGTGCACGGCGGCCTGCGGTACCTCAAGCAGTTTGAACTCAAGCTGGTGGCCGAAGTGGGCCGCGAACGGGCCATCGTGCACGCCAACGCCCCCCACGTGACGCACCCCGTGCCCATGCTGCTGCCCCTCACCCGGGGCGGTTCGCTGCGCAAGTGGGAGGCGGCCCTGGCCCTGTCGGTGTACGACTTCCTGGCCGGGGTAAAGCCCGCCGAACGCCGCCGCATGTTGTCGGCCGCCGAAACCCTGCGCCAGGAACCCCTGCTCGACGCCAAGGACCTGCTGGGCGGCGCCCTGTACTACGAATACCGCACCGACGACGCCCGCCTCACCCTCGAAATCCTCAAGGAAGCCGTGCACCGCGGCGCCCTGGCCCTCAACTACGCCAAAGTAACGGGCTTCCTCTACGAAAACGGCAAGATCAGCGGGGCCACCGTGGCCGACGGGCTGACCGGCGAAAGCTTCCCGGTGCGGGCCCGGCAGGTGGTGAACGCCGCCGGCCCCTGGGTAGACGCCGTGGATACGCTGGACGACCCCGCCGAGGGCGAAAAACTCTTCCTCACCAAGGGCGTGCACCTGGTGGTGGACGGCGCCCGGCTGCCCGTACGCCAGGCCGCTTACTTCGATACCACCGACGGCCGCATGGTGTTTGCCATTCCCCGCGAGGGCAAAACCTACGTGGGCACCACCGATACGCCCTACTCGGGCAATACCACTCACCCCGACGTGACGGCCGAAGACGTCGCCTACCTGCTGGGCGCCGTGAACCGGGCGTTTCCGGGGGTGCGCCTTCAACCCGCCGACGTGGAATCGTCGTGGGCCGGGCTGCGGCCCCTCATCCGCCAGAAGGGCAAAGGCCCCGGCGAGATTTCCCGCAAGGACGAGATTTTCCGCTACGACTCGGGCCTGCTCTCCATTGCCGGCGGCAAGCTGACGGGCTACCGCAAAATGGCCGAACGCATCGTGGACCTGGTGGCCGGGCGGCTGCAAAAAGCCACGGGCGGGTCTTTCGGCCCCTGCCTCACCGGGCGGCTGCGGCTCTCGGGCGGCGACCTGGGCGGCGACACCCTGGAAGGCTTCGTGCGCGAAAAAACGCGGCAGGGCGTGCAACTGGGCCTCTCGGCGGCCGAAGCCGAACGCCTGAGCCGCCTCTACGGCGCCAACGTGGACCAGGTGTACGCGTACCTGCCCGGCGTGGCCAAAGATTCGCACCTGTACGGCCTGCCGCCCACGTTGCTGGCGCAGTTGCAGTACGGCATCCATGCCGAGATGGTGGCCCGCCCCGCCGACTTTTTCATCCGCCGCACGGGGGCGCTGTACTTCAACGTGCACTGGGTGCGGCAGTACGCCGAGCCGGTGTGGGTGTACATGCAAAACCAGTTGCAATGGTCGCACGCGGAGGCGCAGGCGTACCGCCGCGAACTGGCCGACCTGCTGGGGGAAGTAATTGCCAATTACGAATTACGAATTACGAATGGCTGAGACGCATCTTCCGGCGTTATCCGGTGCGGGTTCGGCGAAAGCGAACCCTTCGCCCACCCTCCCCCATTCTGCGGGAAGCGGGCGGCACGCGGGGGCCAGATGGCCGGCATCCGGGGTGAATCGCTTACCATCCGTCTCACATTCAAACCATTATTCTCAAAATTTTTACGCGCAAAGCTGGCATTGTTCACTAAGGTTGGGTAAATTTTGGAACGTTACGTTCTACCTAACCCCTTTCCCGCCATGCGCGCATTGTGTGCAACCTTGTACCTGGTCTGCCTGCTGCCGGGCCTGCTGGCCGCCCAGCGGATACAAAGAACGGTGGTGCTGCACAACGGCTACGAAGCCGGCCAACTGGTGCGCAACCACACGGTGGTGCACTATTACCACAACAGCCGCGAACGGGTGGCGGGCTTCGTCACCGTGAACCGCGTGGTGCAATACGCCCACAACGGCGACCCGGGCCGGTACTCGACCTGGGTGGAAACCGACACCCTCTGCACGTTTGCCGGCACCATCAGCCGCGGCAAGAAAGACGGCACCTTCCCCGCGTTCCCGCCGGGCAACCTGTTTTTCGTGTACACCTACGAGAACGACGAGAAAAACGGGCCGTTTGACGGGTTTTTTCACTTCGGGCAGCGCTTCTGCGAAGGCACGCTGGCCGGGGGCATCAAAACCGGGCCCTACCGCGAATACTACGCCAACGGCCACCTGTCCAAGTCGCAGCAGTTCCTCGACCCGGGCAAGAACGTGCTGCACCAGGAAGACTACTACATCAACGGCAAGCTGCACCACCGCGGGTACTTCCACGGCGACAACAAGGTCAACGAATGGCAGTACTTCAACGCCGATGGTACGCTGAGCAAAACCGAGTACTACAACCAGTACGGCCGCCTTAAGAAGATCAGAAATGAAAATCAGGATGGGGATTAAAGGGATTTGCCGGATTGCCAGGGTTCGCGTGGCGCTGCCCCGGTAGCCCGGGAAGCTGGATCACGGTACTGGGTACGCCAGCAACGCGAAAGCCGTTCCCGGGGGAGCGGCTTTCGCGTTGTTGATGGGGGATTGGTCTCCAATGACTGTGCCGGCTTACTGGCGGGCAGTCACGCCTGCATCGCTCAGCACGTTGTACTGGTTGATGAGGCGCAGCTTGCCGGGCAGCGTGCGGCGGCTTACGCGGTACGTTTTCATGAATTGCTTCAACTCGGGCCCGAACGCCCCGGCCATCACCGGCCACAGTTCGCGGCGAAAGCCGGTGAGGGGTACGAAGCGACCCCCGGTGTGTACGTAGTACGTGTATCCCGAAAGCTGGAAGGCCAGGTCGGCATCTTCGGCGGGCAACGCGCCGGCGGGTACGCCAAAGCCGATGGCCGGGCTGGCGCGGCGCACCAACCGGAGCGGCCCGTCCAGCACGACCTCGAAAAACGTTTTGCCCACGTGCCCGTCCCCCGTCCCGGACGGCAGGGCCCGGAAACGGCGGATGGCTTTGAGCCGGACGTCAAAGAATGCGAAAGATTGCAACAGGTGGGGACCGAAAGCCTGCACCCGGCCGTCGCGGCGGTACTGCACCACGCCGCCCCGCGGGTCGTAGCGGACCTCGCCGTGCAGCGTGGCTTCGCTGTTGAAGACTACCTCGCCCCGGTACCAGCCTGCTTCCCCGGCAACCACGCCCCAGTGCACGAGCACGGCCAGCAGAATTGTACAAAATTTTCTCATAATTCTTACAATAATAGTACACTTACGGAATATTCCCACCCGGGTTGCCCCGGTACGCCACCGTTGGCCGGTTACCTTTCGCAACCGCAGCCGACCGATGCTGCTGGCAGGCACCAAGCGGGTAACTGCCTGGACCCGGGGAACCTAGCTGCCGGAAAGCGAGGCCGGCCTGTACCGGGAAAAGCCAAAACTACTGCATTGCCCGGCGGGTAACCGCGCAAAAACGGGCTTTATCCCACGGATGGCATGTCTGGAATGAAAGGAGACGGGAGGCTGGAGGAAGGGAGACGGGAGGAGGTGTAACGGTACAATGTGGGGATGCGGGACGGCGTCGTGGCATGGGGAGAAGGGAAGAAATGAAAAGGAGACCGGGGCGTTTCACCGCGGTCTCCTTTGATTGGGGTTGGGTATCGTCTCGATAAGCTGTAGCACCGACCAGGCCCCGCATCCCCGCCCGGGTTTCGGTACGCCTCCTCCCGTCTCCCTTTCTCCGGTCTGCGGTCTCCGTATCTATACTATACGCTGACTTGTTGCTGGCGGGGGGCCAGCAGGTGCATGATGCACCAGGCCAGCAGGTAGGCCGAGCCGCAGATGAAGAACATGATGTAATAGCCGGTTTCGATGCTGCCCAGGCCCTTGTAGTAGTCGAGCAGCACGCCGGCCGCTTTGGCGATGAGGATGCCGCCGATGGCGCCGGCCATGCCGCCCAGGCCCACCACCGAGGCAATGGCTTTCTTGGGAAACATATCCGACACCAGCGTAAAGATATTGGCCGACCACGCCTGGTGCGCCGAGGCGGCCAGGCCGATGATGAGCACCGCGTACCAGGGGCTGAGGGCGCCGAGGGCCTGGGCCGTCACCACCGGCACCACCAGCAGGGCGTAGGCGAGCATGGCCGTCTTGCGGGCCCGGTACACCGGCCACCCCTTGTTGATGAAGTACCCCGACAGCCAGCCGCCCAGCACGCTGCCGAAGGTGGTCATGGTGTACACGACGGCGATGGGAATGGCCAGGTCCGTTTTGGTCATGCCGTACTCCTTGTTGAGGAACGAGGGCAGCCAGAAGAGGTAGAACCACCACACCGGGTCGGTGAGGAATTTGCCCACGATGAAGGCCCAGGTTTGCCGGAAGGTGAGCAGGCGGAACCAGCTCACCTTGTCGGTGTTGGTCAGGGCCTCCTCCCGGGCGTCGTCGCGGGTGATGTATTCGAGTTCGGGCTGCGTAAGGCGCTTTTGCCGGGTGGGTATGTCGTAGTAAAGGAACCAGAAGATGAGCCAGAAGAAGCCGATGGCCCCGGTGATGATGAACGCCCATTCCCAGCCCATGGCGGCGGCCAGGGCCGGCACCGTCAGCGGCGCCACCACGGCCCCGATGTTGGTGCCCGAGTTGAACACGCCGGTGGCCAGGGCCCGTTCCTTTTTGGGAAACCATTCGGCGGTGGTTTTGATGGCCGCCGGAAAGTTGCCCGCTTCGCTTACCCCCAGCAGGGCCCGGGCCGCCACGAAGCCGAACGTGCTGCGGGCAAAGGCGTGCAGGATGGCCGCCACGCTCCACACGATGAGCACCAGGGCGTACCCCAGCTTCGTCCCGATCTTGTCGATGAGCCAGCCGGCCCCCAGCATCCCGGCCGCGTAGGCGATCTGGAAGGCGATCACCACGTTGGCGTAGTCGGTCTCCGTCCAGCCGAAGAGGGGCTCCAGGTAGTCGTCCTTGAGCAGGCTGATCACCTGGCGGTCGAGGTAGTTGATGGTGGTGGCGAAAAAGAGCAGGGTCACGATCCGCCACCGGTAGGTGCCTACTTTGCCGTCGGCCGGCGGACTGCCGACGACCGGGGGGACGGGCTTGTTAAAGGTTTGCATTTAAAGGAGGGAGAGTAGGGTAAAACGAAGGACAAACTACGCTTTTTTTCTGATCCGGTCAATCAGGGCGGTGACGGCGCCGATCTTCTGCGCCAGCCCATCGAAGTCGCCGCGGGCCAGCAGGTCCTTGGGAAACAGTTGGGAGCCGATGCCCACGCAGGTAACGCCGGCCGCAAACCAGCTCCGGAGGCTTTCTTCTTCGGGTTCCACGCCGCCGGTCACCATCAGGCTGCTCCACGGCGAGGGGCCCTTCACGGCCGACACGAACCCCGGTCCCACCACGTTGCCCGGGAACACCTTCACGATCTCGGCGCCCAGTTCTTCGGCCCGGGAAATTTCGGTCAGCGTGGCGGCGGCGGGCACCCAGGCGATTTTGCGGCGGTGGCACACGGTGGCTACGTCCTCCTTGAGCACCGGCTGCACGATGAAGCTGGCGCCCAACTGGATGTAGAGGGCGGCCGTTCCGGCGTCCAGCACGGTGCCCGCGCCGAGGATCATTTCGGGAAAGCGGGCGGCGGCGTAGCGGTTGAGTTCGCCGAAGATCTCGTGGGCGTAGTCGCCGCGGTTGGTGAATTCAAACACGCGGATGCCGCCCCGGTAGCAGGCTTCCAGCACGCCTTTGCAGGTCTCGGGGTCGGCGTGGTAGAACACGGGCACCAGGCCGGTTTCGGCCATCTTGAGGCACACTTGGATGCGGGTGAATCGGGACAAGGGGAAGGAGTGGTTAGGGGTAAGTGGTCAGTAGTGCGCAGTAGCGGTTTTATTCACTAAAAGCAGCCTTTGGCGGGATTCTACTCTCCGGGCCGGCAGGTCCGGTTTCTAAAGTTGGAAACGGCGCGAAAAACCCGTCTTGCTGCGGTTGCCGTTTGTCAGGTACGATGTCCGGTAGCGGCCTAGGGCTTCCGAAGCGTTCGGTTGAGTTCCGTCATTTTCGCCAGGTGGTGGTCATCGTGTTCGGCCACGAAGAGAAACAAGTCTATCGTTCGCATGGGCGTGCGCAGCCGGGGATGCAGGGCGGAAAGAAAGAGTTGCGCTTCCGTCAGGGTTTCCAGCCGGGCAAGGGTGGTTTCCCGCAGGGCGGTGAACGCCTGCACCAGCGCCGCCGCGCCCCTGGCATTGTGATTCGCTTCGTCCGTCTTTCGGTTGCTCAAATCCGTGGGCCTGAGTTCTTCCCGACCCGCCAGGATGTCCTCCAGCCGGCCCTGCCAGAGCGGTTCCAGATCGGCCAGGTGCCCGATGTGTTCCAGGATGGACCATTTGCCGTCTGCCTTTACGGGGTAAAAGGCCGGATTGATCCCTTGCAGCTTCTTTTCGATGCGCCCGGGCGTACCCATTAACCTTTCGAGGAGCGCCGGAAAAGTATTCTGCTCCGAAGCAAAATCAAATTTTCTTGCGAACCAATCTACCTGTTTCATCTGCTTTTGATTAGTTAGGGCATTGTCCGGTTGGCAGACCAGTCACTCTGTAAGGCGTTGCAAGACAAGCTTTTTCCCGTTTCCCCGCCACCCGATGCGTCCTGTCATGCTGACGAAGGAAGCATCTGGCCCCTAACCCGGGAAGCCTCTCCAAGCATCCCCGGCAAAAGCCCGCATTGCTGGGATGGTCACGGTTGCACTTCATTTGCGTGATAGATGCTTCCTTCGTCAGCATGACAGGACCCAGTGGTGCCTCCGCTCCGGAGAAATTTGCGACCGTACCGACCACAAGAGAAGGTCATCAGTCTAATCGTCCTTTCAAATCCTGGTCATCCTTTCATCAAGTCAATCATGGTTCAGACCGCCAGATGCTTCCTTCCGCCCGCATGACAGGACGCATCGGGCGGCGGGGACGGTTGGGAGAAGCCCCGCCCGTTGGGCTATGGCTTAACCGGCTCCTGCAACACCTTTTCCAGCCAGATCCGGTTCTCATCGGGGTCGGGTTGGGGCTCCACGGCGGTGAGGCGGAAGCCGTTTTTGAGGGCAAACAGGAGCATGGCCTTGTGGCGGTTGCGGGTCTTGCAGGTGATGCGCCGGTAGCCCCGGTCGGCGGCCCACTTTTCCTGCGCCCCGGCCAGCAGTTGGGCAACGTGGCGGCGGCGGAAGTCGGGCAGCACGCCGCCCATCCAACTGTAGAACGATCCGTCGGACTCCCGCTGGTAGCCCACCTTGAAGCCCACCGGGAACAGCCCTTCGCAGGCCACCAGGACCAGGTGCGGCTTGCCGGCCAGCTTTTCGCGGTACGTGGCTTCGCCGTGCGGGTCGGTCAGTTCGGGAACCTGCCGGGAGAGGGCGACTACCTCGCCGATGCTCCCCTGCCTGATGTTGATGTCCATGTGGATGGGCAAATGAGGAAATGTACGGATGGGCAAATGCCCGGATGAAGCGACACGGGTGTTTACCGGGAAAGTTTGCCGGAAGAATCGCCGCGCATCACCGTTTCTACTTCGGCCACCGTCACCAGGTTGGCGTCGCCCTCCACGGCGTGTTTGAGCACGGAGGCGGCCACGGCAAAGTCGAGGGCCTGCTGGTCGTCGGCGTAGGCTTCCAGGCCGTACAGCAGGCCCGCCACGAAAGCGTCGCCCCCGCCGATGCGATCCACGATGGGCACGATGGGGTGCACGCGGGTGGTCAGGTGCCCGTGCCCGTTCCAGAGCATGCCCATCAGCGTGTTGTGCGAGGCGCTGACCGACTCCCGCTTCGTGTTCACGATCTTCCGCACCCGCGGGTAGGCCCGCATGATGCCTTGGGCCGCCGACAGCCAGGGATTTTCCGCGTCCTTCTCGCCTTCCAGGCCGAACATATCCCGGGCGTCGCCCTTGCTGCACAGGATCAGGTCGCAGCCGGCCACCAGTTCGGGCATCACCTGGCGGGGCGTCTTGCCGTACTGCCAGAGGTTCTTGCGGTAGTTGACGTCGGCCGACACCTTCACGCCCAGGCGGTTGGCCGTTTGGATGCCCGCGAGCAGCGTGCGGGCGGCCCCGTCGGAAATGGCGGGAGTAATGCCGGTCCAGTGGAACCAGCCGGCGCCTTCGAGCACGGTTTCCCAGTCCACCATGCCCGGCTCGATGTGGGCAAAGGCGGAGCCGGCCCGGTCGTAGACCACCTTGCTCGGCCGGCTGATGGCGCCGAACTCCAGGAAGTAGATGCCCAGCCGGTCGCCGCCGTAGGTGATGTGGTCGGTGCGGACGCCGTATTTGCGCAAGAGGGCCGTGGCGGCGCGGCCCAGGTCGTTGTCGGGAAAGCGGGTGACGTGCTCGGCCGGCACGCCGAACTGGGCCAGCGACACGGCCACGTTGGCCTCGCCCCCGCCGTACGTGGCGTCGAACGAGGCGGCCTGCACGAACCGCGAAAAGCCCGGCGTGGAGAGCCGCAGCATAATTTCCCCGAAGGTGACGATCTTTTTCATGGATTGGTCATTGGTCAATAGTCATAGGTCGGAGGTCATTAGACATTGGTCATTGGTCATTGGTCAACGCGGTGCGTGGGTCAACCGGATGCGACAACGTACGCGCACCCAATGACTATTGACCAATGTCTACTGACCAATGCACGAGCCGGTTTCTCTTACAGGTGTACGTCCCGGTACACGTCGGCCAGCGTCACCGGTGCGTCGCCGTTCAGGAGCGGCAGGGCTTCGGTGGGTTGGGTGAACAATTGCTTTTCCCACTGATTGGCGGTGCGCTTGCGGAAGTATTCCACCCGGACCTCCTCACCCGATACCAGCACGTACTCCTGCAAGGAGAGAATGCTCTGGTAGGCAGTAAATTTATCCTCCCGGTCGTACGCCTCGGTGCTTTTGGACAACACCTCTACAATCAGAACGGGGTTGAGCAAATTGTCAAATTCTTTGTCTTTCAGCAACGGTTGGCCTTTTACTACTGTAATATCAGGATAGAAGTAGCTATTGGCTAAAGGGTTATGCACCCGCATGTCGCTGTTGTATATCCGGTATCCCTTGCCTTTCAGGAACAGGTATAATTCCCCTTGAAGGTTTCCGACGATGGCATTGTGTTTTTCTCTTGCGCCTCCCATTTTAATGATTTTGCCGTTGAGGTACTCGTGTTTTTCCGCTTTGGGCAGGCTCCGCTCCCGGAGCAGGTATTCTTCCGCCGAGATAAAATCCACCAGGCCGTGGGAGGCCGATACGGGGGTTTCGATGAGCAGGGCCATAATTGAGTATTGAGTATTGAGTATTGAGTATTGAGTATTGGGTATTGAGTATTGAGTATTAAGTGCTCAGTTGGTTAACAACGGAATGGTAGACTGA